>CAMDAN010000022.1 GCA_945888535.1 Bordetella parapertussis | reverse complement strand
CGGCTTTCAGATCGTCAACCTTCTTTACTGCAGCCGCTTTGTCAGCAGCCATAGAGGCAGGGACGTCTTTGAGCTTCTCGACTGCAGCGTCAGAGCGCGCTTTGAAGATAGCGCGGACTTCCAGCTCCTTGGGGTCTTTAATCAACAGTTCTTCTTTGGCCGTGACCTTTTCCAACGTATAGCCATATACCGCTTGGGGTACGGGAACACCGGTGTGTTTCACCGACAGCCAGACCACGGGCAGCAAATACGCGATGATCAAGATCACGTACTGTGCGACCTGGGTCCAGGTGACCGCGCGCATCCCACCAAGGAAGGAGCAGACCAAAATACCGGCTAAGCCAGCAAAAATTCCAACCTCAAACGCCAAGCCGGTCAAGCGTGCCGTGATCAGGCCCACGCCATAAATCTGCGCTACCACATAGGTGAAGGAGCACAAAATGGCAGCAAACACACCAATCAGGCGTGGCAGGTTACCTTCGTAGCGGGCGCCTAAGAAGTCTGGAATGGTGAATTGACCAAACTTGCGCAGGTAGGGCGCGAGAAACAGCGCCACCAGGCAATATCCGCCAGTCCAGCCCAGAATGAAGGCCAAGCCGCCGTAGCCAGTCAGGTACAGGGTTCCGGCCATACCGATGAAGGAGGCCGCTGACATCCAGTCGGCGCCAGTGGCCATACCGTTGTAAATGGCAGGCACGCGTCGCCCGGCCACGTAGTATTCGGCCGCATCATTGGTGCGACTCATCACACCAATACCTGCGTACAGGAGCACCGTCGCCGCCAGAAACAGGTAGCCGATCCAGTTACGGGGTAGACCCATCTGTTCCAGAATGGCCAGCACAATCACGAAGGCTATAAACCCTCCGGTGTACCAGGTGTAGACCTTGTTCAGGCCCTTTTTAAAGTCGCTTTGCGACTGGTTTGCACTGCCGAACATACTCATTATTCTTCTCCTTCGTCAACACCGTATTCGATGTCAAGTTTGTTCATGTAACGGGCATAGAACCAGATGATCAGGCAATACACCACCAAAGCGCCTTGGGCCGCAACCCAGAACGAGAATGGCCAACCAAAAAAGCTGAACGTCAGATCGCGGGCGAAAAACACCACGACAAACGTGACAAAAAACCATATCCCCAATAACAGGGCTGTTATTCGAAGATTTTTGCTCCAGTATTCCTGGTGCCTAGCTGTTAGTTGCATTGCATGCTCCTCTTGTTAATGTAATAAACCACCGACCAACCTCAAACCAAACTGGGTACTTTCAGACCCGTTTCGCGCTCTAGCTGTGCCGCCACCTTGGGCTCAAAGCCCTTCAGGTGCAAGATCACGGCTCGCGCCTCCTCGGGCTGCTTCAAATCCACATGGACACGCGCCATCTGGTACCAACCAAACGGGCTCATGGGCTGCAGCTTGGTGTTGCGTTTGAGGGCGTCAAGCGCTTCGTCCAAACGTCCCTGGCGCACAAGTACCAGGCCCAGTCCGTACCAGGCACGGTCCATCTTCTCTTCAATCTGTAGTGCAGCGCGAAAGCCCTGCTCGGCCTCGTCTGTATGCCCGAGCTCTTCAGCCACAAAGGCATGGTTAAAGTGGGCGTTGGACACCTTGGGCTGCAGCTTCAGCACGCGGGCGTAGTAGTCCAGCGCGATGGCCGGATGCCGGCTTTGGATGGCGTCATAGGCCAGGCTGTTGAGGGCCAGCACATCGTCCGGCCAACGCTTTGCCATTTCCAGAAACACGCCCTTTGCCGCTCCACGCATACCAAGGAACAGCAGCGCCTTGGCCCGCCACACCATGACGAAACGATCCATACGGTCTCCACTGGTAGTGGGGGCGCTATTCTTTGGGTCTATCAACATGCCAAGGCTCCTGACTGCATACACAGGTCGATCTTGAGTTTGACCAAGAGCACCCAGGCCACCAACAACCAGCTTGCGGCAGCCAGCGGAATATGCTGATCAAGAATCAACTTGGGGCTTAACTTGCGGGTGATCCACAAACTGGGCTTGGCCGCCACGTCCAGCAGTTGCCAGAAGACGTTCGTCTGGCGCTTTGCACCGGCCAAAAGGCCCAACACAAAACGCCCGACGATGAACATCAGCGACAGCTCAATCAAACTCTTCAGAATTACAACGGTTAGAAGCATGGCAACAGAATATTTTCTCGTCTAGGATTCACAATGAGCGGACTATGCCCAGCACGTCTGACCCCATACTGACATCAAACTGAACCTAGTCTTACAAGACCGTAGTAACCCTAGTGCTTTTTCTTATATCGTGAAAAATAGTGCGCTTTTTGCCTTTTATTCGGGGAAACACCGCTCCTTGATTTTGCGCCCGCCGAGCGTGGCGCACGGGGAAATGGTCATGCAAATGGCTAGACTGGCGAGATGGAAAATCCACTCTCTGCGCTCCCAAAGGCTGTCCCGGCGTTGACGCCATCGCCTAGTTTGTTGAGCAATTTCCGCCAAGAGCTTCTGTCGTTCCCACCGTTTGCACAGATGCAAGCGCCTGAGATTGACTACTTTCTGGCGCATTGCAAACAGCTCTACTTTGCCCCCGATGAGGCTGTGATCGGGCCCGCCGATGGCCCCGTAAAAACCTTGTACTTCATTCGCAAAGGGGCAGTGACCGGTACCCGTGGACTGGCCGACCAAATGGGCGCATTTGAATACGATGCAGGTGACTTGTTTCCGGTGAGTGCAGCGTTTGCTGGGCGTGCCGTCACGGCGTCTTACCGCGCCTGCGAGGATACTTTCTTGCTGGCGCTCCCTGTTTCTGAAGTGCATGCGCTGGCTCAACACAGTGTGGTTTTTGCCGAATACCTCACACAACGCGCGGCCAAGTTTCTGACCCTGTCGCGCAAGGCCGTGCAAGAGGCCTATGCCACACACGCAATGACCGAACAGACGCTTGAAACACCATTGGGCGTGCTGATCACCAAGCAACCCATCACCTGCACCGCCGATACCACTCTCAAGACGGCGCTGGAGAAGATGCACCAGTCACGCATTGGCTCCATGCTGGCGGTGGACACCTTAGGCCAGCCCATTGGAATACTGACGCGCTACGACATCCTGGGCAAAATCACCCTGGTACAGGTTCCCCTGGATGCGCCAATGTCCCGCGTGATGGTGAAACCCGTTCTGACGCTGACCACTGAACACACCGCACAAGACGCTGCCTTACTGATGTCACGGCAC
Organism: Bordetella parapertussis; assembly: GCA_945888535.1. Taxonomy (GTDB): domain Bacteria; phylum Pseudomonadota; class Gammaproteobacteria; order Burkholderiales; family Burkholderiaceae_C; genus Allorhodoferax; species Allorhodoferax parapertussis_A. The sequence continues at coordinate 25,224 of CAMDAN010000022.1, read as the reverse complement.
GGTATACGCCATGTTCCCGTGACCCGAGAAGGGGTGGCGGTCGGCATGGTCTCGGAGCGCGATCTGTTTGCCATGCAGCGGCAAAGCCTCAAGAGTGTCAGCACCGAGCTGCGCTCTGCCCTGAACCTGGATGCGCTCAAGACTGCCGCGCTGGGCATACGGCGTTTAACCCGCAGCCTGCTGGGTCAAGGTGTGCAAGCACGACAGCTCACGGCCATGATCAGCCACCTCAACGATGTTTTGACCGAACGGCTTTTAAAAATCCAGGCAGATGCATTTGGCTTGGACCTGCAGCGCATGTGCTGGCTGTGCCTGGGATCCGAGGGCCGCGACGAACAAACTATCGCCACCGACCAGGACAACGCACTGATTCTTAACAACGACACGTCGGACGAGCAGCGAGCGACGATTCGAGCCTTTGCTCAATCCGTCAACCTGGCATTGGATGCCTGTGGCTACCCTTTGTGCAAAGGCGGCATCATGGCCGGTGAGGCCGCGTGTTGCCTGACTCTGGACGAGTGGCGTGAACGCTTTCGCCACTGGATTGCCCAAGGCTCGCCCCAAGACTTGCTCAACGCGTCGATTTACTTTGACTTCAGGCCTTTGTCTGGCGACCTTTCATTGGCGCACGCACTGCGCGCTGATGTGGCTCAGCAAGCGTGCAACACCCCCCGCTTTCTCAAACAACTGGCGCTCAACGCGCTGACCCGCAGCGTCCCGCTGAACTGGCGCGGCGCCATCGACTGCGACGAACAGGGCATGCTGGACCTGAAGCTGCGGGGCACTGCCATCTTTGTGGATGCAGCCCGAATCTATAGCCTGGCCTACGGTATCCAGGAGACCAACACCCGCATGCGGCTAAACGCAGCCGGCCCGCTGCTGAAGCTGGCGGAAACCGAGTACGGGTCCTGGGTCAGTGGTTTCGAGTTTTTGCAGATGCTGCGTTTGCGGCTTCAACTAGAAAGCGAGGCGGCACTCGTTTCGCCCAATGAGATATTGGTCGCCACACTGAACGACATTGACCGCCGTATTTTGCGTGAGTCGATCAAGGTTGCGCACCGCATTCAGCAGCGGCTGGAGTTGGACTATGAGCGATAACGATGTCCTGGCTTAAACGGCTGAAAAACGCCATAGCGGGTCCACGTGCGGTTGACCCGACGCGGTGGGTCATGCTGGACGTAGAAACCAGCGGCCTCGATATGAGTAAAGACCGGCTGCTGGCGATTGCTGCTATTGCCATGCAGGTGGACTGGCAAGCGGGAACCTTGTCTGTAGAGTTGAGCGACAGCTTTGAGGTGGTCATTCGACAGGATGAGGTATCGAACAAGGACAACATCCTGTTGCATGGTATTGGGGCGCAAAGCCAGCGCGATGGGCTGGAGCCAAACCTCGCCATGCAGTGTTTCGCCGACTATGTTGGCAGCGCGCCCCTGATGGCGTTCCACGCTGCGTTTGACCAGCGCATGATCAATCGGTTTGCGCGCCAGCACCTGGGCCAGGACCTGCCCAACCCATGGGTGGATGTGGACCACCTGTGTGCTGTGACCTATGAAAAGGTCCGCGCCCGTGCGCTGGACGATTGGATGACCCATTTCGGCATCCATTGCGCAGTGCGCCACCAGGCGGCGGCCGATACGCTGGCCGAGTGCGAGTTGTTGCAGCACATTTGGCCCAGGGTGACTGCACAATGCAAAAGCTGGGCAGACGTCGAGCACCTGGCCGCACAGCACCGCTGGCTGCCCCGCGCCGGGTAGTCATAACGCCTTGTTACAAGTCCGTGTCATCGACATGGTGCGCGGCGATGCCTTCACTGGTAATCAGGGGCCGATGTCTAGGGCAGGCACAGCCAGTAAATGTTCAGGGTTATTCTAAGAAGACCCCTTGACTGCCTAGAATGCTTCTCCCTTCTAGAAAAGCAAGCACCCTATGTCCCAAGGCACCATCCGCATTCGCGGTGCGCGACAGCACAATCTCAAAAATATTGATCTCGACATCCGTACGGGTGAACTGACCGTGGTCACCGGGCCCAGCGGCTCTGGGAAATCCAGCTTGGTGTTTGACACGCTGTATGCCGAAGGCCAGCGGCGCTATGTGGAAACTTTCTCGGCTTATGCACGCCAATTTTTAGACCGCATGGACAAGCCTGCGGTTGACAAGGTGGAAGGCGTTCCCCCTGCGATTGCGATTGACCAAACCAACCCCGTGCGATCGAGCCGCTCCACCGTGGGCACCATGACGGAGCTCAACGACCATTTGAAACTGTTGTTCTCCCGCGCCGGCCACTTGTTTGACAAAGTCACGGCCCAACCCGTACAACACGATACGCCCGAGTCGATTTACAGCACCCTCGTCAGCCGCGCCGTTGAAGCCCAGAACCCGCGATTGATCGTTACCTTTCCGGTCGAACTGCCCGCCGACACCAGCGCCGAGGAACTCACGCAGTGGCTTAGCGCCAGCGGCTTTACGCGAGTTCATGCAGAGCGCATGGTCGGCGAGCGCAAAGTGCTTGATGTCGTGGCCGATCGTTTTCGCATGGAAGGCACCGAAAAAGCGCGGGCCTTAGACGCCATCGAACTCGCTCTTAAACGCGGCAGCGGCCGACTGAATGTGTACTACGACGAGCCGGGGTCGGAACCGGGGTCAGAGTCCAATTCTTCCCATTGGCGTTTTTCTACGGGCTTGCATTGTCCAGCCAGCGATTTGCGCTACACCGACCCGATCGCCTCCATGTTCTCGTTTAACTCGGCGGTGGGGGCCTGTGAAGCCTGCCGTGGTTTTGGCCGCGTCGTGGGCGTGGATTACGGCTTGGTGATTCCTAACGACAAGCTCACCTTGCGCGCAGGGGCGATCAAGCCCATGCAAACGCCGGCATGGCAAGAATGCCAAGACGATTTAATGCGCCACGCGGAAGCTGCGGGTATTCCACGCGATACGCCTTGGTACAAACTCACGCCGGAGCATCAGCACTGGGTTCTCAAAGGATCGCCCCAGTGGAATGGGAAATGGAACCAGCACTGGTTTGGGGTAGACCGGTTCTTTGAATACTTAGAAACCAAAGCCTACAAAATGCACATTCGGGTGCTGCTGTCAAAGTACCGCAGTTACACGCCGTGCAGCACCTGCGGCGGTGCGCGCTTAAAGACCGAGAGTTTGCTGTGGCGCATTGGAAACCTAGCAGATGCCAAAGCGGTGTTGCCCGCAGAAAAACGCTTTATGCCCCAGGGCGTGCAATGGAGCCGCGCCCAACTCGAAGCGTTACCAGGCTTGTGTTTGCATGATTTGATGCTCATGCCGCTTTCGCGCTTGCATCTGTTTTTTACCCGTCTGAGCACGGTGGATATCCATGCTTCTGAGGCCGATCAAAAAACACTCAAACTCTTACTAGAAGAAATCACCACACGCTTAAAGTACCTGTGCGATGTGGGTATTGGCTACCTCACGCTTGACCGCCAAAGCCGAACGCTCAGCGGTGGCGAAGTCCAACGTATCAACCTGACAACGGCCTTGGGCACATCCTTGGTCAACACCCTGTTTGTTTTAGACGAGCCTAGTATTGGCTTACACCCCCGCGATATGCACCGCATTATTGTGGCCATGCAACGCCTGCGCGATGCGGGCAACACCTTGGTGGTGGTCGAACACGACCCGGCGGTCATGTTGGCAGCCGACCGGATGATCGACATGGGCCCTGGCCCCGGAGAAAAAGGCGGGCAGATTGTTTTTGACGGTAGCACCGAAGCATTGAAAAGCGCCGACACCCTCACTGGCGCTTACCTGGGCGGGCGCAAGCAAGTCGGCATGGGCTTTAAACGCATGGTGGGCGACAACACGCCGCGGCTCGTTTTAGAAGGGGCGACGCAACACAACTTAAAAAACGTCTCGATTGAAATTCCGTTGCAACGCTTGGTGTGTATCACCGGCGTGAGCGGGTCTGGTAAATCGACTTTGGTACAAGACGTTTTGGCCCCGGCTTTGTTGCGCCACTTTGGCAAATCTACCGAAACCCCTGGCGCCCACAGCCGATTGCTAGGCGCAGAACTACTCAGTGAAGTGGTGTTTGTTGACCAGTCGCCCATCGGTAAAACCGCCCGCTCTAACCCAGCCAGCTTTGTCGGCGCTTGGGACTCGATTCGCGAACTATTTGCGCAGGCCCCGTTATCGCGTGAGCGCAGTTACACCGCCTCAAAATTCAGTTTCAACAGCGGCGATGGACGTTGCCCCGCGTGCGGCGGCTCAGGCTTTGAACACATTGAAATGCAGTTTTTAAGCGACGTCTATCTGCGCTGCCCCGACTGCGACGGCAAGCGCTACCGCCCCGAAATTTTGGAAGTCACCATCGAGCGCCGCCTATCACAAGCCCCCCATTCGGAGTCACATTCGGGGTCAGATTCCAATTTCTCAGAGCCAACGATTCACCTGAATGTGGCCGACGTGTTGAACCTCACAGTGAGCGAAGCGGCGCAATGGTTTGCCAACGACCGCGATGTCATTCGAGCACTCCAACCCATCGTGGATGTCGGCTTGGAATACGTAAAGCTAGGGCAACCCGTTCCTACTTTGTCTGGGGGAGAAGCCCAGCGCCTCAAACTCGCAGGCTTCTTAGCGGAAGCCGCCAAAAGCAGCAGCGCAAGCCGCCAAAACTTAGCGCGCCGTGGCTCTTTGTTTATGCTGGACGAGCCGACCACCGGCCTGCACTTTGACGATATTGCCAAACTCATGCGGGCCCTACGCAAGTTGATTGACGCGGGCAATTCCTTGGTGGTCATTGAACACAATCTGGATGTGATTCGCTCCAGCGATTGGCTGATTGATTTAGGACCCGAAGGCGGAGACGCGGGCGGAGAAGTTGTGACCATCGGAACGCCCGAAACCGTCCTGCTGCATCCCACTAGCCATACCGGAAAAGCCCTGCGTGATTACGCAGCTGCGATGGGCGTAGTTCATGAAGTTCAAGAATTTTCTAACGCGGAAAATTACACGCTCGCTGCCAAGGCGGGGGATGGGGTTGCGCTGGGCGCCGATTTGGCGCTTGCGTATGAGGAGCCCGGCGCAACCCCATCCCCTGCCTTGGCTCCGCCAATAACTTCCGACAGCAATTCCAATTCCATCCGTATTGTTAATGCGAAAGAACACAATCTCAAATCCTTGAGCGTTAACATTCCGCGCGGTAAGTTCAGCGTCGTGACCGGCGTTAGCGGCTCGGGTAAATCCACCTTGGCGTTTGACATCTTGTTTAACGAGGGACAGCGTCGCTACCTGGAAAGTCTCAACGCCTATGCGCGGTCTATCGTGCAGCCCGCAGGTCGACCGGAAGTGGACGCTGTGTATGGCATTCCGCCGACGGTTGCGATCGAACAGCGGCTCTCACGTGGTGGGCGCAAATCGACTGTGGGAACCACCACGGAAGTTTGGCATTTTTTGCGTTTGCTCTACGTCAAACTCGGAACCCAACACTGCACCAAAGATGGTGCAGCCGTCGCGCCCCAATCGGCTGACAGCATTGCTGCCCAATTGCTTAAAAACTTCAAGGGCCAGCATATTGGCCTGCTCGCGCCCTTGGTTATCGGACGCAAAGGCGTCTACACCGAGCTCGCCGACTGGGCCCGTCCGCGCGGTTACACCCATTTGCGCATTGACGGCGCGTTTGTCCCAACGCAGGGCTTTGCACGGATTGACCGCTTTAAAGAACACCACATCGAACTTCCCGTTGCCAGCCTGGATGTCAACCCCGCGCAGGAAACCGCGCTGCGCCAAGCCCTGGCCACTGCCCTGACCCACGGCAAAGGCGTGGTGCAAGTGATGAGCGCCATGGACGGACTGCGTGAAGCGATGACAGCAGGCACTAGCACGCTGGGGATAGGCCGTTGTGATGTGTTTTCTACCAAGCGGGCCTGTCCGGTGTGTTCCACGTCTTACGCTGAGCTGGATCCGCGCTTGTTTAGTTACAACAGCAAACACGGTTGGTGTCCTGACTGCGTAGGCACGGGTGTGGCCTTAAACAAAGAACAACGCAAAGTATTTGATGATTCGGTTCGGGAAGACAACGGCGGACGCGAGCACACGTTTGCAGAAGCCGATGTAGATGACTTGGTGGATGCTGCCTGTCCGAGTTGCCACGGTACGCGTTTAAACGCTACCGCCCGCGCGGTTCGTTTTAATGGCGTGAGCATCACCGATATCGCTGCGCTCAGCGTTAGTCATGTGCGAGTCTGGATCGAAACGCTGCAAGCCCAAGGCGGCCTCAGCCAACGTGAAGCGGACATTGCGCGCGACCTGATTCCTGAAATTAAAAGTCGACTTGCGTTTTTAGAAGAGGTTGGATTGGGCTACTTAACCCTGGACCGAGGCGCTCCGACTTTGAGTGGCGGCGAGGCCCAACGGATTCGCTTGGCGGCCCAATTGGGAAGCAATTTGCAAGGCGTGTGTTACGTGCTAGACGAGCCGACCATTGGACTGCACGCGCGGGACAATCAGATTTTGCTGGGCGCACTCAAAAGTTTGAGCGACAAAGGCAATACGTTGGTAGTCGTTGAGCACGATGAAGACACGATTCGCCACGCGGACCACATCATCGACATCGGGCCGAGCGCCGGCAAGCGCGGCGGCCACTTGGTCGCAGAAGGCAGCGTAGAAGACATTCAAAATGCGCCAGATTCCCAAACCGGGCGTTACCTTTTGCACGCCATGCGCCATCCTCTGCAAGCGCGTCGCGGGGTTGAAAAACTCGCGGCCGATGCAGAAGCGCTGCAATGGTTGACCGTTCACAAAGCGACTCTGCACAACTTGCAATCTGTGACCGCGGCGGTTCCGCTCAAGCGCTTAGTCGCTGTGACTGGGGTCAGCGGATCGGGCAAATCGACGCTGGCACGCGATGTCTTGCTTGCTAACGTGCAAGCCTTGGTACAACAGCGTTCCACCAAAGCCGGGCGCGAAGCGCAAGACGCCGGCCAACATCCTGCTTTGATTGGCTGTGAAAAGGTCACCGGCTTTGAGGGCATCGATCGGGTTTTGGAAGTCGATCAAACCCCGATTGGAAAAACGCCCCGCAGTTGCCCAGCGACCTACATCGGTTTTTGGGACACCATTCGCAAACTTTTTGCCGATACCTTGGAGGCCAAAGCCCGAGGCTACGCAGCCAACCGGTTTAGCTTTAACACCGGCGAAGGGCGCTGCCCGGGTTGCGAAGGCCAAGGCATTCGCACCATCGGAATGAGCTTTTTACCCGATGTGAAAGTGCTGTGCGAAACCTGCAAAGGCGCACGCTTTAACCCGGAAACGTTGGCAGTGACTTGGCGGGGAAAAAGCATTGGTGATGTGCTGCAAATGGAAGTGGACGAGGCGGTGGAATTCTTTGCCGCCATGCCCGTGATTGCCCATCCGCTCAAACTGCTGAAAGACGTGGGACTGGGTTACCTCACCCTTGGACAACCTTCGCCCACCTTAAGCGGCGGTGAAGCCCAGCGCATCAAACTGGTAACCGAGTTGAGCAAGGTGCGCGACGACATTACGCGCCGAGGTCAAAAAGTTCCGCATACGCTGTATGTGCTCGACGAACCGACGGTCGGCCTGCATATGGCGGATGTGGAAAAACTCATTGGCGTCTTACACCGCCTGGTGCAAGGTGGTCACAGCGTCGTGGTGATTGAGCACGATTTGGATGTGATTAGCGAAGCCGATTGGGTGATTGACCTTGGGCCCGATGGCGGGACCGGTGGCGGAACGGTCGTTGCAGCAGCCACGCCAGAAAACGTGGTGCGCCTTAAAACGCACACCGGTGTGGCGCTTAAATCGGTCTTAGCCCGCGCTGCCTAAGGACAAACCGGCATGTTCGCGCAGCGGGTGGAAGTGGATTTTAGGAAACCGCTCCTGAGCCAAGCGAACGTCATACGGCGAGGTGCACAAATAGGCCAAGGTATCGGCCGCATCGCGCGCCATGCGTTGGGGATAGGCGTGTACAAAATCGCGCAGTTCTGCTGGCGTGTCTGCCGTAATCCAACGCGCTCCGGTGTACTGGCTTCCTTCAAGACGAATATCGGCGTCGTACTCGCCCTTCAAACGGTGTTGCACCACTTCGAATTGCAACTGGCCGATGGCGCCCAAGAGCATATTGCCACCCATCTCGGGCTTGAACACTTGGATCGCACCTTCTTCGCCTAACTGCGCCAAACCTTGTTGAAGTTGTTTGGTGCGCAGCGGATTTTTAAGCACCACCGTCATAAAAAGTTCAGGCGCAAAAAATGGCAAACCTGTGTATTGCAGGTTCACGGTTCCGTCGGTGATCGTGTCGCCCAATTGAACGCCCCCGTGGGTGGTAAAGCCCACGATATCACCGGCATAGGCTTCTTCCACGGCCTCGCGGCGCTGGCTCATGAAAGTCACCACGCTGGTGGGGCGCAGCTCTTTGGCCGTGCGCATCACTTTGAGTTTCATCCCTGGCGTGTATTTGCCCGAGGCCATGCGCACAAAGGCAATGCGGTCACGGTGGTTGGCATCCATATTGGCCTGGACCTTAAAAACCACGCCACTAAAGGCTTGGTCTTCGGGCTGTACCTCTTTCACCACCGGCTGGCGGTTGACCAAGGTGGTGCTGGTTCGTGACTGCGGGCTGGGCGCCAAATCGACCAAGGCGTCAAGGACTTCCATCACTCCAAAATTATTCACACCAGAACCAAAAAATACCGGCGTTTGCTTGCCCGCTAAAAAGGCTGCGTGGTCCCATGCGGGCGAAGCGCCTGTGGCCAACTCCATACTTTCTAATGCGCTGGTCCACTCGTGGCCAAAACGCTTGGCCAAGACATCGGCATCATTCAATCGCACAGCATCAAAATCTTGCGGCCGGCGCTCGCTCCCGCTCTCGAACACCGTCATGGCTTGCGTGCGCAAATTGATGATGCCGCCAAAAGCTTTGCCTTGGCCGACCGGCCAAGTCATGGGCACGCAAGGCATTCCGAGTTCGCGCTCGATCTCATCCAAAATATCCAAAGGCTCACGCACCTCGCGATCCATTTTGTTGACAAAGGTGATGATGGGAGTGTCGCGCTGTCGGCAAACTTCGATCAAGCGGCGAGTTTGTGATTCCACACCATTGGCAGCATCAATCACCATCAACGCAGCATCGACGGCGGTGAGCACGCGGTACGTATCTTCTGAAAAGTCTTTGTGGCCTGGGGTATCAAGCAAGTTGATGACGTGGTCTCGGTACACCATTTGCATCACGCTCGATGCCACAGAAATACCCCGCTGTTTTTCAATCTCCATCCAGTCGCTGGTCGCGTGACGCGTGGCTTTTCGCGCTTTCACCGAGCCCGCAATTTGAATCGCGCCCGAGAACAGCAACAGCTTCTCCGTCAGCGTTGTTTTGCCCGCGTCCGGGTGGGAAATAATCGCAAAAGTGCGGCGGCGGCGGGTTTCTTGTTCAAAAGACACAGGTCAATTCCAGGGAGGTATCACGTAAAAAGGGGTCTTTGATTCTAAGCGGCGCTGCGTTTTACGTATAATTCGCAGTATCCGAGGAGCGTTGCAGTTCACACAGTGTGAATGAGGCTCGGACCGCGTACCTAGGCAATCGCCTTTTTACCGCACCAACTGCGCTCACCCACGGCTCTGTGAGGTGAGGCTTCCCCCTTAAGAAGTTTCTCTGCTGCAGATCTGCGGTTGTTCAAATCTATTTTTTTATTTTTGGAGTGAGCCATGAACGCTGTATTGAAACCGATTAAAAACCAAGACTACGAAATTGCAGACCTGAGCCTAGCCGCTTGGGGCCGCAAAGAACTCAACATTGCCCAAACGGAAATGCCCGGCTTGATGGCTATTCGCGAAGAGTTTGCCAAAGCCCAGCCCCTCAAGGGCGCGCGTATTACCGGCTCTTTGCATATGACCATTCAAACCGGTGTATTGGTGGAAACACTGCAAGCTTTGGGCGCTGAAGTCCGCTGGGCTTCATGCAATATTTTCTCGACCCAAGACCACGCCGCTGCAGCACTGGTCGCTGCTGGTACGCCTGTGTTTGCCTACAAGGGCGAGAACTTGACCGATTACTGGGATTACACCCACCGTATTTTTGAATTCTCTGGACGCAAAGGCACGGCTGCCGAAGGCCCCAATATGATTTTGGACGACGGCGGTGACGCTACGTTGCTCATCCATTTGGGCACCAAAGCTGAGAAAGACATCAAAGTCTTGGCTAAGCCGAAAAGTGAAGAAGAGATTTGCCTGTTCAAAAGTATCAAAGCCAAACTCAAAATCGATCCCACTTGGTACAGCCGCCGTTTGAAAAATATCGTCGGTGTGACCGAAGAAACCACCACGGGCGTTTTGCGTTTGAACGAAATGTCTGCCAAAGGCGAACTCGCTTTCCGCGCGATCAACGTCAATGATTCGGTAACCAAATCCAAGTTTGATAACTTGTATGGCTGCCGTGAATCTTTGGTTGACGCGATCAAGCGCGCGACCGACGTGATGATTGCAGGAAAAGTCGCCTTGGTCGCCGGTTACGGCGACGTGGGCAAGGGTTCTGCCCAAGCATTGCGCGCTTTGTCCGCACAAGTGTGGGTTACCGAAGTCGATCCGATCAACGCGCTACAAGCAGCCATGGAAGGCTACAAAGTGGTGACCATGGAATACGCAGCGGACAAGGCTGACATTTTTGTCTCGGCCACTGGCAACAAAAACGTCATCACCTACAAGCACATGGCAGCCATGAAAGACCAAGCCATTGTTTGCAACATCGGTCACTTTGACAATGAGATCGACGTTGAGTCCCTAGAAAAATGCAAATGGGAAGAAATTAAGCCCCAAGTCGACCATGTTATTTTCCCAAGCCAAGGCAAAAAACCTGGCAAGCGCATTATTTTGTTGGCCAAGGGACGCTTGGTTAATTTAGGCTGCGGCACAGGTCACCCCAGTTTTGTGATGTCTTCGAGCTTTGCCAACCAAACGATCGCTCAGATCGAGTTGTTCACCAAGCCTAAAGAATACAAAAATGGTCAGGTCTATGTATTGCCAAAGCATTTGGATGAAAAAGTAGCCCGTTTGCACCTGAAGAAAGTCGGCGCGATGCTGACCGAACTCACCACCGAACAAGCGGCTTACATTGGCGTCAACAAGGCTGGCCCTTACAAAGCGGATACCTACCGGTATTGATGCGCCTGCATGCGCATTGACCAACTCCTAGTTCACATCCAACTCGCGAGTACCCGCTCCCAAGCCCAACGGCTGATTGCCGATGGCGTGGAGTGGCTGCAAGGCGATACGTGGAAGCGTATCGTTAAAAATGGCGACGACGTCCCTGAGGGCGCGTCTGTTCGCCTGCTTAACAATGCTGAAGCCCGCTACGTTTCACGCGGCGGCTTAAAGCTAGAAGCGGCGCTTGCACACGTGGGCTTGAATGTAAAGGGGATGGCTTGCTTGGATGTAGGCCAGTCCACTGGCGGTTTTACCGACTGCTTGTTGCAGCACGGTGCGGTATCGGTGGTGGGGGTCGATGTGGGCAGCGCCCAACTTCATCCCCAATTGCGAACCGATCCGCGCGTGCTGTGCGTGGAAAAAGTCAATGCCCGTGCCTTGGAGGCTGCCGATCTGATTGCTGCGTACGAAGACAGCGTTGGTTCGGACGGTATGTTTGATGCTGAAGATGATTCGACTTTGCCTAATTCAGATGAGGCCGCCTTAGCGGCTGCGTCTGAATTTGTCCCTGCGTTTGATTTGGTGGTGGGCGATTTGTCTTTCATTTCCCAGACGTTGGTGCTCCCTGCCGTGGTCCCTTTGCTTAAACCTGGGGGCACATTGCTCACGCTGGTTAAACCCCAGTTTGAATTACAACCGGGGCAAGTGGGAAAAGGCGGAATTGTCAAAGACGCATCCATGTACCTGTTGGTAGAGCAGCGTCTTCGAGACGCATGCGCCGATTTAGGCCTGACGGTCACCGCGTGGTTTGACTCCCCCATTGCCGGGGGCGACGGCAACCACGAGTTCTTTATTTGCGCCCATAAACCGGCCTAAACAGTTATTTCCGATTGAGAACACCATGTTTTCTTCTCCTCGAATTCCAGTGGGTCTGGAATTCTTTCCTCCCAAGACGGCGCAAGGGGTGGATAAGCTGCGCCTAGTGCGTCAGCAACTCTCTATTCTTAAACCTGCTTTTTGTTCAGTCACTTTTGGTGCGGCTGGATCCACGCAGGAAGGCACATTTAGCACGGTGGGGGAGATGCTGGCAGAAGGCGCACCCACCGCGTCGCATTTCACTTGTATCAACGCCACCCGCGAAACGGTTCGAACGCAACTCGCCACCCTCAAAGCCATGGGCGTTCAACGTTTGGTGGCTTTGCGAGGAGATTTGCCTGAGGGCTACCACGCGGGTGATTTTTTATATGCCTCAGATTTGGTCGCTTTTATTCGGGCAGAGACTGGGGCTGACTTTCACATTGACGTTGCAGCCTACCCCGAAGTTCATCCCCAAGCCCTTTCGCAAACCGCCGATCTCCAAGCCTTTGCTGCCAAGGTACGCGCAGGGGCCAACTCCGCAATCACCCAGTATTTTTACAACTCGGATGCCTACTTTCGATTTGTAGAGGACTTGGACGCATTGGGCTTGCATATCCCGGTTGTCCCAGGTATTTTGCCCATCACCAATGCCGCCCAATTGATTCGATTTTCGGACGCCTGCGGTGCTGAAATTCCCCGATGGATTCGCTTGCGTTTACAAAGCTTTGGCGATGATGTCGAGTCCATCAAAGCGTTTGGCTTGGACGTGGTGACCGATTTATGCGATCAACTACGCGCCGGCGGTGCGCCGTCTTTTCACTTCTACACCTTGAACCACAGCGAGCCGACCTTGGCGCTGTGCGAGCGACTGGGCCTAGCCGCCTGACTCTAAGGTGTAGGTGGCGTGTTGGTCTTGTTTGAGAATAGCGACCAACTGCGGCAGCGCATCTTTTAAAACGGCCTTGAGCGTAAAAGGCGGATTAATGAGGAACATCCCGCTGGCCGGTAGGCCGGGGCGGATGGTCTCACCTTCATCGCTCTGCTGCAGTTTGCTAGATTTAACGGTCAAGGTGGCTTCTAGCCAACTTTTGCCCGCCTTATTAGCCAAGGTTTTGAGTTTTCTTGGCAGATCATGCGCTTCAGGGCGCGGAATAATCGGGTACCACACGACGTAGGTTCCTGTGGCAAAACGCAGCAACGCATCTGCCACCATCGCGCTCACGCGCGCATAGTCGTGCTTGACTTCGTAACTGGGATCACACAACAACAAAGCGCGCCGAGAGGGAGGTGGCAAGAATTTCTTAACCCCTTCAAAACCATCTTCGCGCTCAATGGCGACCTGCCGACCGGCTTCCAACTGGGCAATATTGGCCGTCAAGGTTTTGGTGTCGGTGGGGTGAAGCTCAAAGAGTTTGAGTTTGTCACGCCCGCGTAATTGCTGTTGAATGATAAAGGGCGAGCCTGGGTACACTTTCCACTGCCCACCCGCATTAAAGCTGGCAACCAGGTCAATATAGTCTTGAATAGCAGGGGCGAAAGGCTGCTCTGGCTTGGCGGCAATCAATTTCAGAAACCCTTGCGATGCTTCCGCACTGGTTTGCGCATAATCCCCGTCGAGCCGGTACAAGCCAGCCCCAGCATGGGTGTCAAAAACCGTAAAAGCCGTGTCTTTTTGCGCCATGTGCTTGAGCACAGCCAGTAAGACGGTGTGTTTGAGAACGTCGGCGTGGTTGCCAGCGTGAAAAGCGTGTCGATAACTAAACATAGGCGGTGATGGTAACCCGCGCGAGGGCCAATTAGGTGATTTGCCTTAAGTTTGTATAATAGAAGGCTTCGCAGCGCATTAGTGGCTCCGCGGCGAAGCTTGTTCCCCACCTAAGAGACTCCCGCTAGTGGAGTGCCGACCGTGGAAAAGAGCCCAACAAACCCTTCTTTTTAAAGAGAAAACTCATGTCAACTTTCAGCGCAAAACCCGCTGAGGTCGTGCACGAGTGGTTTGTGGTTGACGCGACCGATAAGGTCCTCGGACGAGTAGCCAGCGAAGTTGCTCTCCGTTTGCGCGGCAAACACAAGGCCATTTACACGCCTCACGTAGATACAGGCGACTTTATTGTCGTTATTAACGCAGCTCGCCTGCGCGTCACGGGTGCCAAATCCATCGACAAAGTGTATTACAGCCACTCAGGCTACCCCGGTGGCATTTCCGCCATCAACTTTCGCGATATGCAAGCCAAGTTCCCTGGCCGTGCTTTGGAAAAAGCCGTCAAGGGCATGCTTCCAAAAGGCCCTCTGGGCTACGCGATGATCAAAAAACTCAAGGTTTATGGTGGTGCTGAGCATCCCCATACCGCCCAACAGCCTAAAGTGCTGGAAATCGCAGGAGCTGCAAAATGATTGGTGATTGGAACAATGGAACCGGTCGTCGCAAATCCAGCGTGGCCCGCGTTTTCTTGAAAAAAGGCTCCGGCCAAATCGTCGTGAACGGCAAAGCCATTGAAAATTTCTTTGGTCGTGCTACTTCCATCATGATTTGCAAGCAGCCTCTGCTTTTGACCAACCATGCCGAAACTTTCGACATCATGGTCAATGTGGCTGGCGGTGGTGAATCCGGTCAAGCGGGCGCAACCCGCCACGGAATCACACGCGCTTTAATCGATTACGATGCAACGCTCAAGCCCATGCTGAGCCAAGCCGGCTTCGTCACGCGTGATGCGCGCGAAGTTGAACGTAAGAAGGTCGGCTTCCACGGCGCGCGCCGTCGCAAGCAGTTCTCCAAGCGTTAATCCTTCACCGGATTGCAAAAAAGGCCGCCCGAGCATCGCTTGGGTGGCCTTTTGTCCTTTAAGGGTTCTTTATGCGCTTTCGATTGTTACGCCGCCGACTCACCATCAGCGCACCACGCATGTCGGTGCGCAGCGCCCTGCCTTGGCCTTTTCGCTGGGTCTTTATCGCAGTTGTTTTCGGATTTTGCGCAGCCATTGGTTTGTGGGCCTTTGAGTTTGGGCGCGATATTGCAGGCTTAGAAAAGGGCCATTCTGAAGAACTGATAAAAACGCGCGCCAAGGTGGTCAGCTTACAAGCCGACTTAGACGCCGCTATTGAGCAACGCGACCAAGCGCAGTCGATAGCCAATACGGCAGGGGTTTTGGTCGCCACAGAAAAAGCGACAACGGGTCTGATGGCTGCGCAGGTTAAATTACTGGAAACAGACAACCAAAGACTTCGCGATGACTTGGGATTTTTCGAGAAGTTGATCCCAGTTGCTGCCAACGACGGCTTGGCGATTAGAGGCTTGCAGGCCGAGGTCAAAGATACTGGCAAAATCCGCTGGCAAGTGCTTGTCATTCAATCGCGCAAAAATGCGCCAGAATTTACGGGGCGCATTGAGATCACGCTGAATGGAACGCTCAATGGCAAACCATGGACGGGTAGCGTACCCAGCGCAGGTGTACAAATTAAAATGGCGCAATATGGCCGTTTTGAAGGTGAGTTTGAGGTGCCAATTCAAGTGACGGTAAAGGGACTTACGGCGAGGGTGATGGAGGGCGCGGTAGTCAGGGCAACACAAGTGGCAAAGTTATGACCCGTGAGAGGGCCTGCTTTTTACGTAATTTGCGAGGATCAACATGTTCAACAAGAAAAAACAACCCCCGCTGAGAAGCCTGATTGCCGAAGGGGCGCGCGTCAGCGGCGACATCTTTTATTCCGACGGCTTGCGGGTCGAGTGTGAAATTATTGGAAATATCCATCCCAATAACTCCAATCCCAGCATTCTGGTGATTTCTGAGTTCGCTGTTGTCGTCGGCTCTGTGAGCGCGGACCACATCATTGTGAACGGCCGTATTCAAGGCAACGTCATGGCTCGGCTGATGTTAGAAGTTCAACCGAGTGCGCGGATTGAAGGTGACGTTCAGTATGGGTCTTTAGAACTTCACCAAGGAGCCCTGGTCAATGGTCGCCTCACACCTTTGATCGGCGAAGAGGGAAAACCCATACTGGCAGTAGAGTCAAATCCCGCATAAATGAATATCCGAGCAAATTGCTGTACTATCCTGATTTACACATCTATTTTGTCGGAACTACACCATGAGCGCAGTAGCTGAATCCATCCCCACTGAAATGCCGGCCCCCATTTTGTTCACCGATAGCGCGGCGGCCAAAGTAGCCGACCTGATTGCCGAAGAAGGCAACACGGACTTGAAACTTCGGGTTTTCGTTCAGGGCGGTGGATGCTCAGGATTCCAGTACGGCTTTACTTTTGACGAAATCACCAATGAGGACGACACGACCATGACCAAAAATGGCGTGTCCTTATTGATTGACGCCATGAGCTACCAATACTTGGTGGGCGCAGAAATTGATTACAAAGAAGATTTGCAAGGCGCGCAGTTCGTGATCAAAAATCCCAATGCCACGACGACCTGTGGTTGCGGATCGTCTTTCTCGACCTAGACCTTAGCCCTTAGCCCATAGCCCATAGCCCTCGCTACTATCAGGCGAGGTAAATAGCGCCCAAAATACGAGCGCCCTTTGCGCCTGTGACACTAGGAACACTCGCAGGTTTGCGCTGAATCGTTTGTTGTGCCAACCAGGCAAACGCACAGGCTTCAACAAGATGCAGTTCAATACCTAGTGCTTGAGAATTGCAAACATGGACGTCCTGCGCCATTGCCTGCAAGCGTTCCATCAAAGCCAAATTAAACGCACCGCCGCCACACACCACCAAGGTTTCACAGACCAACGGCGTTGAGCGCATCCCTTCAACACAAGCCCAGGCCGTTAAATCCATCAAGGTCGCTTGAACGTCTTTCGCAGGCAAGTTCTCAAAGCCTTGTAACCGGGCATTCAACCAATCCCCATTGAAAAGGTCTCGTCCGGTACTTTTGGGTGGAGACTTCTTAAAAAACGCGTCATCTTGCAGCCGAGCCAGTAGCGCCTGACTTACAGCGCCTTGGGCACCCCATTGACCCCGGTCATCGAACGTTGCGCCGGTATGCAAATGGCACCACGTGTCCATCAATGCATTTCCCGGCCCGCAGTCAAAACCCAACAGAGGCCCTTGGGCTTGTACGCTATTGGAAGCAGGCACCAGTGTGATATTGGAGATTCCACCGATATTAAGAATGGCCCGCGCTTGGGTTGGATGGCCAAAAAATGCGCGGTGAAAGGGCGGGACCAGAGGAGCGCCTTGACCGCCTGCGGCTAGGTCTCGGCTGCGAAAATCGGCCACCACGTCAATCCCGCACCACTCAGCCAACAACGCGGGCTGGTTGAGTTGGATGGTGTAACCGATGGAATCAAATGCTTGCGGGCGGTGCCGCACCGTTTGGCCATGGGCACCGATAGCGCGAACCGCATTAGCGGGCAAGTGGTGGGTTGCTAGCAACTCGGATACGACATCCGCATAAATACGGACCAGGGCATTGGCGGCTAAAGCACCACGGTGAATTTCGTTGGGCCCTTCCGAATTGAGGCTTAAAAATTCCTCCCTCAAGGCGGGCGCAATTGCGCGGCTGGCATGGCCTATGACTTCGATTGGAATATGTCCGTCTGTACTTCGCACCAAAACGCCATCGACACCGTCTAACGAGGTCCCCGACATGAGTCCAATAAACCATTCGGACATGAACAACGAGGCCTTGTGCGGTTTACTGGACGTTGCCGATTTGCAATAGCGCTGCTGCGTTAAGCTGAGAGCGCGCCAACTGTGCTACTTTGTCAAACTGCGGCTTTACAGAGGCGCTCACCGGCACGGGGGCGCTTTGGCGAGCGAGGGTTAACGGGTCTTTGTGCGCGCCATTGACCCTGAACTCGAAATGCAAATGGGGGCCAGTGGCCCATCCTGTGGACCCTACCAAGCCCACGTTTTGTCCTTGGCTTACGTTTTGACCTCTCTTGACGTTGATACGGCTTAAATGCGCGTACACCGTGGTGTGGCTGCCGCTGTGTTTCACTATGACCACGTTACCAAAACCATTTTGGACCCCCGCAAAATCCACGACTCCATCTCCCACCGTTCGAACAGGAGTTCCGGTTGCCGCACCGTAATCCACGCCCAAATGGGCACGCCATGTCTGCAAAATCGGATGGAAACGCATCTTGAAGCCACTGGTAACCCGGGAAAAGGCCATGGGAGAAGCCAGAAATGCACGGCGCAGACTCTCTCCCGCGAGCGTGTAATAGCCCCCTTTGGTCAAAGAGTGTGTAGCTGAAGATGTGCTTTGGCCTAAAGCCTCTTGAAACCAAACGGCTTGGTAGGTTTTCCCTGCATTGAAGAATTCGGCGCTGATGACTCGGCCTGCCCGCAAGGGTTCTCCATCGCCTTCCAGTGTTTCGTACACCACTGAAAAACGGTCGCCTTTTCGTAAAGCTCGGTGAAAGTCGATATCACCGGAAAAAATTTCTGCAACTTGAACGGCAATTGCATCTGGAATTTGCGCCTCATCGGTTGCTGCGAACAAAGAAGACTGAATGGTCCCGCTGGCCAAACGGGTGCTTGCGCTCAGTGGTAAGGTTTCGAGCTTTGATCGCAAGCCTGCTGGGGTTTGTTGGATGCTTAGGCGCTTGAATTTACCGTCGTCTTCAGGGCTCCAGCGAACAGTCAAGCTGACCAACGCACTGTTGGCATCAGCCTCTGCACTGACATTTCTTCCCACGCGACCCAGTAAATGCTGCTGTGCTAAAGGATCTTTTCGCAAAAAGGCTGCGGCATTGGGGTCCGAAATTCCTAAACGTTTTAACAGTGCATCTACGGTGTCTGCACTGCGGGTTTGATCGGTTCGATACAACCTGAAAGCTTGCTGGGCTAACGCATCGGATTGCGGCGCAAGCGCTAAAGTATCAACCGTTTCAACGACGGTACGTTTGGGTAACTTGTTTGCATCAGGGGCCAATGTTGCGACAGCATAGGACAGGCCTGTTCCCGCGAGCAATAGCGACGCCATTCCTGCGGCGATCCGCCGAGGGTGGTTCTTGGCAACACGGGCTACATAGCCCATTGCACTTCGCACAACAGTTAACAATCCATCTACCAAAATAGGGCTCCGTAAGATCGGGCGTCACATTAAATGTGAGGGGCTCCGGGCTGCGACTGGGCCGGGACTAAAATCAGTCGCACAGCCCACAATTTTCGCATGAGAGGGGCTGAAGTATATAGGGCTTACCCTTTGGATCTTAGAAAAACCCGTTATGAATCAAGCCTCTGACCCCTTATCTTCTGTCTCTGATGCCGTCAAAGAGGCTTTAGCCGTGTCTTTGCGGGGTTGTGACGAGCTCATCCCGCAAGACGAGTGGGTTAAAAAGCTGGTGCGATCCGAAGCGACTGGTAAACCTTTACGCATCAAACTCGGCCTGGACCCCACCGCGCCGGACATCCATGTGGGCCATACGGTGGTTCTCAATAAAATGCGCCAACTCCAAGATTTAGGCCATACCGTCATTTTTTTGATTGGTGACTTTACAAGCATGATCGGCGACCCCTCAGGGCGAAACACCACGCGTCCACCCCTCACAGCAGAGCAAATCAAAGTCAACGCTGAAACTTATTACAAACAAGCCTCCTTGGTCCTTGACCCAACCAAAACCGAAATTCGCTACAACAGCGAATGGAGTGATCCCTTAGGCGCACGCGGAATGATCGCTCTGGCTTCGCGCTACACCGTAGCGCGCATGATGGAACGCAATGACTTCCATGACCGCTTTAAAGCGGGCCAATCCATCAGCGTTCACGAATTTTTATACCCTTTGATGCAAGGTTATGACAGTGTGGCCCTTCATAGCGACCTCGAGCTTGGCGGAACCGATCAAAAATTCAACCTCCTGGTGGGCCGTCAACTGCAAGCTGAGTATGGCCAAGAGCCGCAATGTATTTTGACCATGCCGCTTTTAGAAGGCTTGGACGGCGTTGAAAAAATGTCTAAGAGTAAAAACAACTACATCGGCATTTCCGAAGCGCCCAACACCATGTTTGCCAAGGTATTGAGTATTTCCGATGCGTTGATGTGGCGTTGGTATACCTTGTTGAGCTTTAAGTCAGAGTCGTTTATTGCGACACTTAAAGCAGAAGTCAACGCCGGGCGTAACCCCAAAGAAGCCAAGGTAGCACTGGCTAAAGAAATTACCGCGCGATTTCACTCCGCTGCTGCCGCCGATGCGGCTGAGCAAGACTTTATCAACCGCAGCAAAGGCGGGATTCCAGAAACCATTGAGGAAATTTCACTACCCTTGGACGCAGGCGGGAGCGGCTTAGGGATTGCAGCCATCCTTAAACAGACGGGACTGGTTGCCTCGAGCGGCGAAGGAAATCGTTTGATTGACGGAGGCGGCGTGCGCGTTGACAGTCGCGTTATAACTGACAAGGGTTTGAAGCTTGGTGCGGGAACCTATGTAATGCAGGTAGGTAAGCGCAAGTTCATGCGCGTTACCTTGGCTTAAGTGCAGGCACTGGTTCAACGGGTTCTTCGCGCTAGCGTTCGCATCGATGGCGACACGGTTGCTCAGATTGGAACCGGTTTATTGATCTTGTTTTGTGCCGAGCATGGGGACACTGAAGTCAAGGCCGACAAACTATTGCAAAAACTTTTGAAGTTGCGAATTTTTAGCGATGCCCAGAGCAAGATGAATCTCAGTCTCCAAGACCTCCAAAATTTAGGTGCTCCCGCAGGCTTGCTGATCGTGAGCCAATTTACTTTAGCCGCGGACACCAGCGGTGGCAATCGTCCGAGTTTTAAAAACGCCGCAGAACCGATTCAAGGGCGAAAACTCTATGACTATTTTGTTCAGCAAGCCCAGGGTGTTCATCCCCAGGTCCAAACGGGCGTTTTTGCTGCGGACATGCAAGTCGAATTGGTAAACGACGGCCCCGTGACAATTCCCATGCGAATTACCTAAGATTTAAACATAGGGATTGGCGAATCCAAGTTTTGCCAATATGGCAATTTCGCGTGATTCCATCGCATCCGCGTCCTTCTTTGAAGTTTCATGGTCCCACCCTTGGGCATGCAACACACCATGAACCACCAAATGCGCGTAATGCGCGCTTAAGGTCTTGCCTTGTTCTAGGGCTTCACGTTCAACAACAGGTGCGCATAAAACCAAATCAGCCAATACAGAGGGCTCTTTTGCATAATCGAATGTCAGGACGTTGGTTGCGTAGTCTTTGTGCCGAAACTCACGGTTCAAGCTACGTCCCTCGTCAAGATTGACGATGCGAACCGTGATTTCCCCATCGACCGCTAATGCATGGCGAACCCATTTCGCCACCCTATGACGCGGCAGTGCGCTTCGGTGTAATGCGGAATTTTCTGGGCTTGCAAACTGCAAAGACAATACAAGTTGAGGAAGCATGGCTTATCGAACTAATTTTGTCCGAGGGGCACGGACTTTAGGCAAACCACTGCGCAATTGGTTAGGCTCAGACTCTGGGATCTTGGTTGTGCCCAAGCGATTTTCCGCTAGCTCTGCTTCTTGCGCCCGCGACATGTCATAGGCATCCACAATTCGGGCAACCAAAGGGTGGCGAACAATGTCTTGACTCGTGAGTCGCGTGATTGCAATTCCATCAACGCGCCTTAGGGTGCGCTCGGCATCAATCAATCCACTGAGTTGCGTTTTAGGCAAATCAATTTGACTGACATCGCCGGTGATCACGGCCCGTGTCCCAAAGCCTATTCGGGTTAAAAACATTTTCATCTGCTCTGGCGTTGTGTTTTGCGCTTCATCCAAAATCACAAACGCATTGTTGAGGGTGCGTCCCCGCATAAATGCCAGCGGGGCGATTTCAAGCGCCTGCCGTTCAAACGCTTTCTGAACCTGCTCAAAACCCATCAAGTCGTACAAGGCGTCGTACAGCGGTCGCAAATAGGGATCTACCTTTTGATTCAGGTCGCCAGGCAAAAACCCTAGGCGCTCACCAGCTTCCACTGCAGGCCGCGTAAGCACAATACGCTGCACAGCGCTGCGTTGTAATGCATCCACGGCCGCGGCGACCGCCAAATAGGTCTTTCCTGTGCCCGCAGGACCAATCCCAAGGGTGATGTCATGGCTTGCGATATTGTCGAGGTACAGGGCCTGGTTGATACTTCTGGGTTTGAGGTCTGCACGTCGCGTTGCGAGCGAGGGGCCATCGCTTGCTTCTACAGTGCCATCGCCAGAAAGCATCAGTTGAACGGTTGCCTCAGGGACAGACCGGGCTGCTATTTCATAAAGGGCTTGCAACAAGTCCATCGCACGCTGGGCTTTTAATTTGGGTCCGTCCACTTTGAACTGCTCATGGCGGTGGGCAATGCGCACCCCAAGCGCCTCCTCAATCGCTCGCAAGTGTTGGTCGGTCGGGCCACACAAGTTGGATAAACGTGTATTGTTGAGCGGTGAAAATAAGTGTCTGAAAATCAAGCTGATAATTCCGGTTTGCGCAATATATTGAAAGTGCAAGATTGCAACGTATTGCCCATGATAGATAAAAAACGAAAGCACACCCATGATCGGTCAACTCACAGGACTTCTTTGCAACAAAAATCCGCCACAAATTCTGATTGATTGCGGCGGTGTAGGTTACGAGGTTCAAGTTCCCATGGGGACTTTTTACAACCTACCGGCCAACGGTCAAAAAGTCACTTTGTTAATCCACTTTGTGGTCAGGGAGGATGCCCAGATTTTGTATGGCTTTGGAACCCCCACTGAGCGCGCTGCTTTTCGTGAACTGATTAAGATTTCTGGAGTTGGGCCGCGCACAGCACTATCCATATTGTCTGGGATGGATGTTGGTGATTTATCACAAGCTATTACCCTTCAGGATGCGGGTCGATTAACCAAGGTTCCTGGGATTGGCAAGAAAACAGCTGAAAGATTGTTACTGGAGCTCAAAGGAAAGCTGGGTGCAGATTTAGGCGCGCCTCTTGGCGCTGCCAACCATGCCCAGTCAGATATCTTGCAAGCACTTTTAGCCCTGGGCTACAACGACAAGGAGGCTGCATCGGCCCTCAAAGCGCTGCCCGCTGATATCGCCGTCAGTGACGGTATTAAATTGGCGTTGAAGTCCCTAGCTCGCTGATCCAAAAAGGACAAAACCCCTGCAAGCTTTCACTTACAGAGGTTCTGTTTGTGGGGAGAAACCTCAGGGTTTCTAAACCAGCAGGGAAATTACATTCCCATACCACCCATGCCGCCCATGCCGCCCATATCGCCACCACCCATGCCGCCCATGCCTGCGCCGCCTTCATCTTTCGGGGCTTCCGCAACCATGCACTCGGTAGTCAACATCAAGCTAGCCACTGACGCTGCATTTTGCAATGCTGTTCGTGTCACTTTGGTGGGGTCCAAGATACCCATTTCAATCATGTCACCGTAAGTGTCGTTGGCAGCATTAAAGCCGTAGTTGCCTTTGCCAGCCAAGACGGCGTTGACAACCACGGAAGCTTCGCCGCCTGCGTTGTAAACGATTTCGCGCAATGGCGCTTCAATGGCTTTCAAAACCAATTTAATGCCGGCATCTTGGTCAGCGTTGTCACCAACGATTTTTCCAGCTGCTTGCTTGGCACGAAGCAACGCGACTCCACCACCAGCCACAATGCCTTCTTCCACGGCAGCGCGGGTTGCGTGCAATGCGTCTTCCACACGGGCTTTCTTTTCTTTCATTTCGACTTCGGTGGCAGCGCCCACTTTGATCACCGCAACACCGCCAGCCAACTTGGCTACGCGCTCTTGCAGCTTTTCACGGTCGTAATCAGACGTTGCTTCTTCGATCTGAACGCGGACTTGCTTGACGCGTGCCTCGATGTCAGATGCAGCACCTGCACCGTCGATGATGATGGTGTTTTCTTTGCCCACTTCGACGCGCTTAGCAGAGCCGAGGTCTGCCAAAGTGACTTTCTCCAAGGTCAAGCCGATTTCTTCGGCAATGACTTTTCCGCCAGTCAAAATCGCGATGTCTTCCAACATGGCTTTGCGACGATCGCCAAAGCCTGGAGCCTTGACTGCAACCACTTTCAAAATGCCACGGATGGTGTTGACCACCAACGTTGCCAAGGCTTCGCCTTCAACATCTTCCGCGATGATCAACAATGGACGGCCAGCTTTAGCAACTTGCTCCAAGGTTGGCAACAAATCACGAATGTTGCTGATCTTCTTGTCGAACAACAACACGAATGGGTTGTCCAGCAAAGCGGCTTGCTTTTCAGGATTGTTAATAAAGTAAGGTGACAAGTAACCGCGATCAAACTGCATGCCTTCGACGATGTCGAGTTCATTCTCTAGAGACTTTCCGTCTTCTACAGTGATCACACCTTCTTTACCAACTTTGTCCATGGCTTTAGCAATGATTTCGCCAATGCTGTGATCGCTGTTAGCCGAGATGGAACCGACCTGGGCAATTTCTTTGGTTGTCGTTGTTGGCTTTGAGAGCTTTTTCAATTGCTCGATCAATGCAGTCACTGCTTTGTCGATGCCACGCTTCAAGTCCATGGGGTTCATGCCAGCTGCAACATATTTCATGCCTTCGTGCACGATAGCTTGCGCCAACACGGTAGCAGTTGTGGTGCCGTCACCAGCGTTGTCAGAGGTCTTGGAAGCAACTTCCTTGACCATCTGCGCGCCCATGTTTTGCAACTTGTCTTTGAGTTCGATTTCTTTGGCGACGGATACGCCGTCTTTGGTCACGGTAGGTGCACCGAAAGAACGCTCCAACACCACATTACGACCTTTAGGGCCTAAAGTTACTTTGACCGCGTTGGCCAAAATATTCACGCCTTCAACCATGCGTGCGCGGGCTTCGCCGCCGAAAATTACGTCTTTTGCTGCCATGTGTATTACTCCAGATGTTTAATTATTTGGTTTCGACCACTGCGAAGAGATCATCTTCTTTCATGACCAACAATTCGTCGCCATCGACCTTGACGGTCTGACCGCTGTATTTGCCAAACAGAACGCGGTCACCCACTTTGACTGTCAACGCGGCGATTTCGCCTTTGTCGTTGCGCTTGCCAGGTCCAACTGCAAGGACTTCGCCTTGATCAGGCTTTTCAGCTGCGTTGTCAGGAATAAAAATACCTGATGCGGTTTTGGTTTCGCTTTCAACGCGTTTAACAATAACGCGGTCTGCCAGAGGGCGCAGTTTCATGTGGAATCTCCTTGGGTTTGAAACAGGGTACACAGCACCGACCCACCGGGTCGACGCAATTAACTTAAACGACGGGACTGTTAGCACTCGTCTAGTAAGAGTGCTAATGATACGGGCGATTTGAGATA
>CAMDAN010000021.1 GCA_945888535.1 Bordetella parapertussis | reverse complement strand
AGCCAAGCATCGCGTCTGCGCTT
This sequence comes from Bordetella parapertussis, assembly GCA_945888535.1. Lineage (GTDB taxonomy): Bacteria > Pseudomonadota > Gammaproteobacteria > Burkholderiales > Burkholderiaceae_C > Allorhodoferax > Allorhodoferax parapertussis_A. The sequence goes on along the minus strand of CAMDAN010000021.1, from coordinate 28,434 downwards.
GCTGGGCGTGGTTGCAGGCAGCTCGGATGACAAGCCTGGCTTCGCTCTGGTGTCAGTGGATGGCGCTGCTCCCAAAACCTATGCGGTGGGTGCCAAGGTGGCAGACGCGTGGGTGCTGCAATCGGTCCAACGGCGAAGCGCCACGCTTGGAGTCGACGCCAAAGGCGCTGCATTGGTAACGCTTGAATTGCCAAAAACCAGCTCACCGTAAGTCGTATCGAGTTGATTTAACCCGCTCTATCAGGGGTTATCACTACCGAATGGTTTGTTAAATTCATGTAAGCTTGAAGAGAGTACCTAATTCACTTGCCTGAGGAGCAATTCATGCATATTGGCGTTCCCGCCGAAACGACGAAGGGCGAGACCCGCGTTGCCGTTACCCCCGATACTGTTAAAAAACTCATCGCCCAAGGGCACACCGTAGCCATCGAGTCAGGCGCTGGCATGGCTGCTAGCGTTACTGACGAGGCGTTTGCGCTCGCCGGGGCCCAGATCGTGGACGCGAGCTCGGCGCTGGCGTGTGCTTTGGTACTCAAGGTTGCGGCGCCTTCGCCAGAACAGCTCGCGCACATGAAAACCGGCTCGGCGCTGGTGGGCATGCTTAACCCGTTTGATGCGCCAGGCTTGCAGCGCTTGGCTGCGGCGGGATTAACCAGTTTCGCTCTCGAAGCAGCCCCACGCACGACGCGAGCGCAAAGCATGGATGTGCTGTCAAGCCAAGCCAATATTGCAGGATACAAAGCGGTGATGATTGCCGCTGATACCTACCAGCGGTTTTTCCCTATGCTGATGACGGCCGCAGGCACAGTGAAGGCCGCGCGGGTGGTGATTTTGGGCGTGGGCGTGGCTGGCTTGCAAGCCATTGCAACCGCCAAGCGCTTGGGTGCGGTCATTGAAGCGTCTGATGTTCGACCTAGCGTGAAAGAGCAGGTGGAGTCTTTGGGTGGGAAATTCATTGACGTCCCGTACGAAACAGACGAAGAAAAAGAGGCGGCTGTCGGCGTGGGCGGCTACGCTCGCCCCATGCCCCAGAGTTGGCTAGACCGCCAAAAAATCGAAGTGGCTAAGCGGGTCGCGCAGGCCGATGTGGTGATTTCTACGGCTTTGATTCCCGGCCGCGCAGCGCCGGTCTTGGTAACACAAGAGATGGTTCAAAGCATGAAGCCAGGCTCGGTAGTTATTGACATTGCAGCTGGCAAAGCAGCAGATGGCATCAGCGGCAATTGCGTTTTGACCGAGGCGGGTAAAACCGTCGTCAAACACGGTGTTACTTTGGTTGGCGAGACCAATTTACCGGCTTTGGTCGCGGCCGATGCGTCGGCGCTTTACGCCCGCAATGTGTTGGACTTTTTGAAGTTGGTGTTGACCAAAGAGGGTGCGTTTAAGGTGGATCTTGAAGACGATATCGTTGCTGCTTGTTTGATGACGCAAGCCGGCGAAGTCAAGCGCAAAACATAAAAACCAACATAGACCAAGAACATAAAACCAAAGCATTAGGAAAAACCATGGAAGTTGTCTCCCCCACTATTCTGAATCTCATTATTTTTGTGTTGGCCATTTACGTCGGCTACCACGTGGTTTGGACCGTCACCCCTGCGCTGCACACCCCGCTGATGGCGGTGACCAATGCCATTTCAGCCATCGTTATGGTCGGTGCGATGCTGGCGGCTGCGCTCACTGAAACGTCTTTGGGTAAAACCATGGGGGTGTTGGCGGTGGCCTTGGCGGCGGTGAATGTCTTTGGTGGCTTTATGGTGACCCGGCGCATGCTTGAAATGTTCAAAAAGAAAGAGAAAAAAGTGACGCATGAGGAGGGTGCGCAATGAGCCTGAACCTCGTTACCCTGCTGTATTTATTTGCAAGCGTTTGTTTCATCCAAGCCCTCAAAGGGCTATCGCACCCCACCACCTCGATTCGCGGCAACGTCTTTGGCATGATTGGTATGGCGGTTGCGGTGGTCACGACCGCCGCCTTGATTGTCAAACTCGCCTCCCACATGGGCCAAGACGGTGTGTCTGGGATGGCCTGGGTGTTGGGTGCTTTGCTGGTGGGCGGTACCGCTGGCACATTGATGGCTAAGCGCGTTGAGATGACCAAGATGCCTGAGTTGGTCGCCTTTATGCACAGCATGATCGGTTTGGCGGCAGTTTTCATTGCTGTGGCTGCTGTTGCAGAACCCCACGCCTTGCTTCACGGATTAGAAAGAGGCGCACCGATTCCTACCGGTAACCGGTTGGAATTGTTCTTGGGCGCAGCCATTGGTGCGATCACCTTTAGCGGCTCGGTGATTGCGTTTGGAAAACTCTCGGGCAAATACAAGTTTCGCCTGTTCCAAGGTGCCCCGGTGCAGTTTGCCGGGCAACACAAATTGAATTTGGTGTTGGGCTTGGCGACCGTGGGCTTGGGCCTGACTTTCACGGCGCAGGGCGACTGGAATGCTTTCTTTGCCATGCTGGTCCTGGCTTTTGTCATGGGTGTGTTGATCATTATTCCGATTGGCGGCGCTGATATGCCGGTGGTGGTGTCCATGCTCAACAGCTACTCCGGCTGGGCCGCAGCAGGTATTGGTTTTAGTTTGAACAACAGCATGTTGATCATTGCAGGCAGCTTGGTGGGATCGTCGGGCGCGATTTTGAGCTACATCATGTGCAAAGCCATGAACCGCTCTTTCTTTAATGTGATCTTGGGCGGCTTTGGCGGCGAAGCCAGTACCGCGTCTGTAGCCAGCGCGGAACAGCGCCCGGTTAAAAGCGGCAGTGCCGATGACGCCGCTTTTGTGTTGGGTAACGCCGAAACCGTGGTGATCGTTCCGGGCTATGGCTTAGCGGTGGCTCGGGCGCAACACGCGGTTAAAGAACTCGCGGCCAAGCTCACTGCTAAAGGCATAACCGTGAAATACGCGATTCACCCCGTAGCTGGGCGCATGCCGGGACATATGAATGTGTTGTTAGCCGAAGCCGAAGTGCCTTATGACCAGGTGTTTGAGATGGAAGACATCAACGGCGAATTTGGACAAGCCGATGTGGCCATTATTTTGGGCGCCAATGACGTCGTGAACCCTGCGGCGCACATCAAGGGCAGCGCAATCTACGGCATGCCAATTTTGGAGGCCTACAAGGCCAAAACCATCATTGTCAATAAGCGTTCGATGGCTGCGGGTTATGCAGGATTAGACAACGAGCTTTTCTATATGGATAAAACCATGATGGTGTTTGGCGATGCCAAAAAAGTTGTCGAAGACATGGTCAAGGCCATTGAATAAAGTCGCCCCAGCAGGCTCTTAAAGGGAAACAACGATGCAAAGTTCCGATCGCATTTGGCTCTCTAGCTACCCCGCAGGCGTGCCAGCGGATATCGACGCGTCTATTTACCCGTCCTTGGTTGCGTTGATGGAAGAAAGCTTTCAAAAACACGCTAACAAAGTCGCCTACAGCTTCATGGGTAAGGACATCAGCTTTGCCCAGACCGACCGATTAAGCCAAGCTTTTGCGGCGTATTTGCAAAGCTTGGGCCTGGCAAAAGGAGACCGGGTTGCGATCATGATGCCTAACGTGCCGCAATACCCGGTGGCCGTTGCTGGAATCTTGCGCGCTGGTTTTGTGGTGGTGAATGTCAACCCCTTGTACACCCCGCGCGAGTTGGAGCACCAGTTAAAAGACTCGGGCGCCAAGGCCATTGTCATTATTGAAAATTTTTCCAACACGCTAGAGAAATGCTTGGAAGCTACGTCGGTAAAGCATGTGGTGCTGTGCGCCATGGGCGATCAACTCGGTTGGCTCAAAGGCGGTTTGGTGAATTACGTGGTGCGCCACGTGAAGAAGATGGTTCCTCCGTTTAACCTGCCTCATGCTGTACGGTTTAATTCGGCCATTGCGATTGGCTCTGCTGCGGCATTCTCTAAGCCAACGATCCATGCCGAGGAAGTAGCGGTGTTGCAATACACCGGCGGCACCACCGGAGTTTCCAAAGGTGCCGTCTTGTTGCATCGCAACTTGATTGCCAACGTCTTGCAGTCTGAAGCTTGGAACCAACCCGTGATGGCGAAGGTGCCTGCGAACGAACAACCCACGGGAGTTTGCGCATTACCGCTGTACCATATTTTTGCGTTTACGGTAGGCATGATGCTAAGCATGCGCACCGGTGGAAAACTAATATTGATCCCCAATCCGCGTGACATCCCCGCCGTCCTTAAAGAGTTGGCAAAGCACCGTATTCACAGCTTTCCCGCGGTCAACACACTCTTTAACGGCCTAGCGAACCACCCTGATTTCAATACGGTGGACTGGAGTTATCTCAAGGTGTCAGTGGGCGGTGGTACCGCAGTCCAAAGCAGCGTCGCGAAACTATGGGTGGATAAAACAGGATGTCCTATTTGTGAGGGATACGGCCTGAGCGAAACCTCGCCCTCGGCCAGTTGCAACGTGGTGACCGATACAGCCTATACCGGCACCATCGGCATTCCGCTGCCAAGCACCTACATGAAGTTGCTAGATGATGATGGCAACGAAACGCCGCCTGGGCAGTCGGGTGAGATTGCTATCAAGGGCCCGCAGGTGATGGCTGGGTATTGGCAGCGCCCTGACGAAACCGCCAAAGTAATGACCGCCGATGGGTTCTTCAAGTCTGGTGATATCGGGACCGTAGACGATCGCGGCTATTTCAAAATTGTCGACCGTAAAAAGGACATGATTTTGGTCAGTGGCTTTAATGTGTACCCCACTGAAATTGAAGATGTCGTAGCCCAATTGGCGGGCGTCTTGGAATGCGCTTGCATTGGTATGGCCGATGAACAAACGGGCGAGGCGGTCAAACTCGTGATCGTGAAAAAAGACCCCAACTTGAGCGAAGCCTCGTTGCGTGCCCATTGCAAAGAAAACCTCACGGGTTACAAGCAACCCAAGGTCATTGAGTTTCGCGCCGACCTACCTAAGACGCCAGTCGGGAAAATTCTGCGGCGCGAACTGCGAGACTCCAAGTAACTGCCAAGCGATTGGAGTTATTTGAGCCAACCTCGGCGGCGGAAGTACCACATCGGCACGACCGCGCTGGCAGCCATCAATACCAGCGCGTAAGGGTAGCCCCAAGTTTGTGACAGTTCGGGCATGTACTGAAAATTCATTCCGTACAAACTGGCTATCAAAGTAGGCGGCAGCAAAGCGACGCTAGCTACAGAGAAAATCTTGATGATCTTGTTCTGATTGATGTTGATGAAACCCACCGTCGCATCCATCAAGAAGTTAATTTTGTCAAACAAAAATGCAGTGTGTGAGTCCAGCGATTCAATGTCTCGCAAAATCTGGCGAGCCTCTTCAAACTGTTCGCTATTGAGCATTTTGGAGCGCATCATGAAGCTCACTGCGCGGCGCGTATCCATCACGTTGCGTCGAATTCGGCCGTTCAAGTCTTCTTGGTGTGCGATCGCGCCAAGGACTTCACCGGCCAAGGCATCACTGACATCACCAGACAAGACTTTTTTACCGGCTTTTTCTAGCTCGTCATAAATACCCTCAAGCGTATCGGCTGAGTATTCGGCGTCAGCATCAAAGAGCTTGAGTAAAACGTCTTTATCGTCTTCAATCAAACCGGGAGCGCGCCGTGCTCGCAAACGCAAGAGACGAAACACGGGGACGGATTCGTCATGGATTGAAAACAGAATGCCTTTGCTGCGCAAATCGGTGTTGAATTGGTTCAGAATAAACGCGCAGCGAACGGTACGCGGCTCGTCTTCATCGGCGATTAAGAAGTCGCTGCGAATATGCAGTTCGCCGTTATCCTCTTCGTAAAAACGCGCAGACTCCTCAATATCTTCGTCCATCGCGTCTTCAGGGATCGACAGGCCGTAGTATTGCTTAATCCAGCGTTTTTCTTCGATGGTGGGAGATTCCAGGTCAACCCAGATGGGTTGAAATTTGGAGAGTTCTTCCAGGGACTCAATCTCTTCTTGGAAGAGGCGGCCGTTGGCCAAGGTGAAAATGTTGAGCATGGGCGATGAATGTAGGTTTGAAACCAAAGCTTCGGGTGGGCGGGGCGATAAAGCAGCTTCCGAACGATGGGTTCTAAGACCTCAACCATCCGAAAGCTACCGACTGGGGTAGTTGTCCAAGAAATGCTCTCCAAAAATGCGAATGCCTGAATTATCTCACCAGCTGCGGTCTTGTTGCGCTGCAATATCGAAAGGCGTTGCAATTACCAAAAAACAAGCGCATAGTGAAATCGGAAGCAGCAACTGTTTGCCGATTTCCAAAAGTGCGCCAAGCGCCTTGGGCGCGGGCAATACCCACCTTGAATGCAACTGGAGGCGATTTATGAATTTAACGATCAGCGGCCATCACTTGGAAGTTACCCCTGCACTCCGTTCTTACGTTACCGGCAAGCTGGATCGAATAACGAGGCACTTTGACCAGCTTGTGGATATCAAAGTTTTGCTCTCAGTAGAAAAACAAAAAGAAAAAGATGGCCGTCAACGCGCAGAATGCAACATCCATGTCAAAGGCAACGACATGTTTGCCGAAAGCACCCACGAAGATCTGTATGCCGCAGTGGATGATCTCGTCGACAAGCTCGATCGCCAAGTGGTTCGCCACAAAGACCGCATTAAAAACCACCACCATGAGGCACCAAAGCGACTGATGTAGGTCGTAGAACAAGCCTATAGGCGCTAAATCACTGTAAACCGCCCTCATCGGGGCGGTTTTTTTGTGCATAATCCGCTCACTTATGAATCGCCTTGCGTCACTATTGCCCCCTGAACAAGTCCTGGCCCAGGTGGATGTGACCAGTAAAAAACGTGCTTTTGAAGAAGCGGGCTTGTTGTTTGAGAACTTGCACGGCCTCAGTCGCGCCCTCATTACCGACAGTCTTTTTTCTAGAGAGCGATTGGGCTCCACGGGTTTAGGCCACGGCGTTGCGATTCCCCATGGGCGTATCAAAGGTTTGAAGTCCCCCATGGCTGCGGTCTTTCAGCTGTTGGCCCCTATTGGATTTGACGCACCCGATGATCTGCCCGTCACACTGCTAATTTTTTTATTGGTGCCTGAGGCAGCAACCCAAAAGCATTTGGAAATACTGTCTGAAATTGCTGAGCTTCTCAGTGATGTGGAGTTACGCCAGCGACTGACCGCGAGCACCGACGCGACAGAGCTGCATGGCTTGTTAACCGGCTGGCTGTCTGCCCGCGTGCATCAATAGCCTCACCCCACTGAGCGTTTCAAAGGACCCAAAACGTGAAACCTACCGCGGTCAGTGCTGACGTTTTATTTGAGGCCTTTCGCAATTACCTGCATTGGGAGTGGGTTGCTGGGCTAGGTGCCTCTGAGCGGCGGTTCGACGAAGTCGCGGTTCGCGCTGCGCGATCCGGTGCCGATTTGGTGGGCTACCTCAACTACATCCACCCCTACCGCGTTCAAATTTTGGGTGAGCGGGAAATTGCCTACATCACCAACGCGACCCCCGAAGATTGCGCACGGCGTATCTCTCGCATCGTCGACCTGGAGCCGCCAGTAGTCGTTTTGGCCGATGGCCAAGTGGCTCCCCCAGCCATGTTGGCCATGTGCGAAAACGCACAAATCCCGATGTTCTCGACCAAAGATTCCTCGGCGTTTGTGATCGATGTTCTTCGCGCTTACCTGTCAAAACACTTTGCCGATCGTGTCTCGATGCACGGCGTGTTTATGGATATTTTGGGCTTAGGTGTTTTGATTACAGGCGAATCGGGGCTGGGAAAAAGTGAGCTGGGCTTGGAATTGATTTCCCGCGGCAATGGTTTGGTTGCCGATGACGCGGTGGATTTGTTCCGTATCAACCAAACCACGATTGAAGGCCGTTGCCCCGAGCTCTTGCAAAACTTGTTAGAGGTCCGCGGCATTGGCTTGTTAGACATCCGTGCGATTTTTGGCGAAACCGCAGTACGCCGAAAAATGCGACTGAAATTGATAGTGCATTTGGTGCGCAAAGAAACCTTGGAGCGCGATTACGACCGTATTCCATTTGATCCCTTGACCCAAGACGTCGCGGGAATTCCGGTTCGCAAAGTCGTGATTCAAGTGGTAGCGGGACGCAACATTGCGGTGCTCGTTGAAGCCGCGGTGCGCAATACCATTTTGCAGCTGCGTGGCATTGACACCTACCAAGACTTTGTCGACCGCCAGCGCAAAGCGATGGAGTTGGGCGGTTGATTGAGGTAAGCCTATCGCCTGCGTTTAGGTGTAGCGCTTACTTCTTAAATTTTGGCGCATCTCACTGAGCATGGGCTGCAAGGTCGCACTGCCAATACGCAACGCGACTGCCGTTGCCAAAATGTCAATAATCATCAGGTGCAGTAAGCGTGAAACCATGGGGCTGTATTTGTCATAGCCCTCGGGGTGATCAGCGCTCAAGTGAATATGTCCGGCGCTGGCCAAAGGCGAGCCGCTGGCGGTAATCACGATCGTGATCGCGCCGTTCTTGCGGGCGATGTCACACGCGTCCATCAGGTCGCGGGTTCTGCCGGAGTTGCTAACGACCACCACGCAATCACCCGCTTTCAATACAGACGCGCTCATGACCTGCATATGGCCGTCACTGTAGGCCGTCGTACTAACGCCGAGTCTGAAAAATTTATGTTGCGCATCTTGGGCCACGATGCCGGAGTTGCCCACGCCAAAAAATTGAATCTGCCGCCCCGCCTGGTAAGCCTGTACCAAAGCCACGACAGCTTTTTCAATCGCCAAGGTGCTGGCGTCGTTGCGGTATTTCAAAAATGCGGCAACCGTGTTGTCAATCACCTTGACCATCACGTCACCAATCTTGTCATCTGCGTCAACGCTGCGGTGAATAAACGGAACGCCTTCGTTGACGGTCCCCGCTAGTTTTAACTTGAAATCGGACAAGCCGTCGTAGCCCACGCTGCGACAAAAGCGAACCACCGTAGGTTTGCTCACATGGGAGCGATCGGCCAACTCACTCACCGGCAATTTGGCAAATGCGCGGGGGTCAGCTAAACACAGTTTCCCCACCCGTTGTTCGGCGGGTGCCAGCGAGGGCAAACAGGCTTTGATACGGTCCAACATGGCGTTCCCTTTAATTCATCCGTAAATTACGACTCTTCATCCCAACAAAAACCATCGCGGGCAATCATCGCACTTGATGCGCTCGGCCCCCAGGTTCCAGCTGTGTAGGGCCGCGGGCCCTGGGCGTCGGCGGCCCAATGTTTGATCAAGGGCTCGACCCAGCGCCAAGCCTCTTCTTGCTCATCACTGCGGACAAATAAATTCAGCCGTCCATCGATCACATCCAGCAGCAAGCGCTCATACGCACCCACGCGTTCAGAGCCAAAGCGTTTGTCAAAGTCCAAGTCCAGCTGCACGGGGGCCAACGCTTGCGCAGCGCTAGAGCGGGTTTTTCGGTTGTCTTGGCCTTGTGCCAAGAGATGCAACTCCAAGCCATCTTTGGGTTGCAAGTTGATTACCAACTGGTTGCCCATCGCGCCAGAAGCGTTAAAGATCGCGTGGGGCGTCGGGCGAAAATTAATCACAATGCGGGCGTCGCGTCCCGCTAAGCGCTTTCCTGTGCGAATGTAAAACGGCACGCCAGCCCAACGCCAGTTGGCAATCTCGGAGCGCAAAGCGACAAACGTTTCCGTATGGCTGTGTGGGTTCACGCCGGGCTCATCGCGGTAGGCCGGAACGGGTACGCCGCCACTGGTGCCGCTGGCGTATTGGCCGCGTACTACGTCGCTGGCTAAGCTTGCGGCGGTCCAGGGCTTAAGGGAGCGCAACACCTTGAGTTTTTCATCGCGAATCGCATCGGCGTGGGCATTGATGGGCGGCTCCATCCCGATGGCGCAAAGCAGCTGCAACGCGTGGTTTTGAACCATATCGCGCAGCGCACCAGTGGTTTCATAAAACGCGCCACGGCTTTCAACGCCTAAGTCTTCGGCGATGGTGATTTGAATGTTGGCAATGTGTTCACGCCGCCACAAGGGCTCAAACAAGGCATTGCCAAACCGGAGTGCAAAAAGGTTTTGAACGGCGGGCTTACCCAAGTAATGGTCAATCCGGAAAACCTGTTTTTCTTCAAAAAAGCGGCGAACGGTTTGGTTGATGGCGCGGTTAGATGCGAGGTCGTGGCCCAACGGTTTTTCGAGAACCACCCGGGTATGGGGCGTGTTCAGTCCGGCGGCTGCGAGTTGTTCGCACACCGTAGTAAATAGCGATGGCGCGGTGGCCACATACATCACCACCGTTTTGGCGTTGCGCGTTTGCAAGCTCGCAGCGAGCTTGGCATAGTCTGCGGGCTTGGATAAATCCATGCGAACGAATTCCAAAATCGCTGCAAACCGTGCAAACTCCTCGGCGCTGGGGCGTTTGGCTAGCTCCACTTTGTCAAACCGGGCTTGGATCAGCGCACGGTATTGTTCGTGGGACAGGTCATCGCGGCCCACGCCAATAATGCGCCCACCTTCGGGAAGCGTGCCGTGGCGAAAGGCCTGGAACAATGCAGGCATCAATTTTCGCCAAGCTAAATCGCCCGTCCCACCAAATAAAACAAGATCAAAGCCCATAGTCGTGCGTGCGTTGTTTATAAGTTACATAAAATCTGACGTTGTAATGTAACTTTGTTTCATTGATAATTCAAGTCTTGGATATTTAAAACCTGTTCCCTCTCATTTTTTTATGAACCAACTCAACGCGCTCAAACAATGCACGACCGTGGTCGCTGACACAGGAGACTTCAAACAGCTCGACGCATTCAAGCCGCAAGACGCCACCACCAATCCTTCGCTGATTTTGAAGGCGGTTCAAAAGGCCGAGTACGCCCCGCTCTTAAGTGCGACCGTCGCAGAGCACCGCAGCAAGCCCTTGGATGAAACCATGGACCACCTCTTGGTTCGCTTTGGCTGCGAGATTTTGTCCATCATTCCGGGACGCGTGTCTACCGAGGTGGATGCCCGTTTAAGTTTTGATACCGAAGCCACCGTGGCCCGTGGCCAACGTTTGGTGGCTATGTACCAGGCCCAAGGCATTGCCAAAGAACGTGTCTTGATCAAGGTCGCAGCCACATGGGAAGGCATCCAAGCTGCCGAGCAACTCGAACGCAAAGGGATTCATACCAACCTGACCCTGCTGTTTTCGTTTAACCAAGCCGTCGCCTGCGGCCAAGCCAAGGTGCAGCTGATCTCGCCTTTTGTGGGCCGTATCTACGATTGGTATAAAAAGACAGCCGGCGCGGCTTGGGTGGAAGCCGAACACACCGGTGTGAACGACCCCGGCGTCAAGTCGGTGGTTCAAATTTACAACTACTACAAAAAACATGGCATCACCACCGAGGTGATGGGCGCGAGCTTTCGCAACGTAGGTCAAATCACCGCGCTCGCCGGTTGTGACTTGCTCACCATCAGCCCCGATTTGTTGGCCCAATTGGATGCGTCAGACACGCCGCTGCAAGCGCAATTAAGCGCAACCGCCGCCCAGCGAATGGACATTGCGCCAGTGCACTTTAATCAAAGCAGTTTCCGTTACGCCTTGAACGACGATGCGATGGCGACCGAAAAATTGGCCGAAGGGATTCGTGCGTTTTGTGTGGACGCCGTCAAGCTCGAACACCTGCTCCTTGCCGCCTGAGAAAGCGCGTATGACCCGAACCCGCTGTGACCGAACGCCCGCGTGGGCCTTGCTTAAAAACGCCTACAACGCCACCGGGAAATCATTCGATTTACGCGCTGCGTTTGCCGCAGACCCCAAACGTTTTGAGACTTTCAGCCAGCCTGCGCCGGGCATCTTTGCGGACCTGTCCAAAAACTTCATTGACGCTGCCACCCAAACCCTGCTGTTTCAATTGGCCCGCGAGGCCGGTGTCTGCTTGCATCGCGACGCTATGTTTTCCGGTGAAAAAATCAACACCACCGAAGCCCGAGAAGTGTGTCACGTGCTGTTGCGAAAACCTGCCAATGCTCCAACCGCCAGCGCCCATGAAGCCACCGAGCTTGCTAAGGTTCACGCGACGCTTGACGCCATGCTCACCTTCGCCGAGCGTGTTCGCGCAGATGTTGACATCACAGACGTTGTCAACATCGGAATCGGCGGCTCTGACCTCGGGCCGCAAATGGCGGTGTTGGCGCTGGATGCGTTTGCGACGACGGGAAAACGGCTGCACTTTGTTAGCAATGTCGATGGCCATGAACTCGCTGCGACTTTGTCGAAGTTAGACGCGAAAAAAACATTGTTTTTAATCGCCAGCAAAACCTTCACAACGATAGAAACCATGACCAACGCTCAATCGGCAAAGCGGTGGTTAGTTGAGCAAGGGCAAACCGATACGGTCCGCCACTTTGCCGCGCTCACAACTAACGTTGCCGCTGCCAAGGCTTTTGGTATTGAGACCACGTTTGGTTTTTGGGACTGGGTTGGCGGGAGGTATTCCGTGTGGTCTGCGATCGGTTTGCCTTTGGCGATTGCGATTGGAGCCCAAGGTTTTCGCGAGTTTTTGGCAGGCGCACATGCCATGGACGAACACTTTCAAAGCAGCCCCATCGAGTCCAATTTGCCCGTGCGCTTGGGGCTCTTGGACGTTTGGTACCGCAACTTCCATGGCTTTACCAGCCGCTCTGTTGCGCCGTACCACAGCGCTTTGCGCCGATTACCCGCTTATTTGCAACAGCTAGAGATGGAGAGCAACGGCAAGCGCGTTGACTCTGCGGGAGCGCCTTTGCCCTTTGGCACATCGCCCGTTTTGTGGGGTGAGGCCGGTACCAACGGGCAACACGCCTACTTTCAAATGTTGCACCAAGGAACCGACGTGGTCCCCGTGGAGTTTGTGGCGGTTAAAAAACCGCGCCACACCTTGGAGGCCCACCACCCCTTGCTTTTAGCCAATGCCTTGGCCCAAGCCCAAGCCTTGATGGTCGGACACGCTGATGCCGATGGTCACCAAGACTTTCCCGGCAACCGCCCCAGCACCTTCTTGTTGCTCGATGATTTAACACCAGCCAGCCTAGGCGCAATGATCGCCTTGCAAGAACACCGCGTCTTTGTCAGCGGATCACTTTGGGGCATCAACAGCTTTGATCAATGGGGCGTTGAACTCGGTAAGGTCTTAGCCAAAGACCTCGCCCCACGACTTCAGTCGGGCGACACCAGTGGTTTGGATGGCTCGACTGCGGGTTTGTTGGATTTTTTGAGACGCTAAGCCAGCAAAAACCACTAGGGTTTTGCGAGCGCTGCCGCTTCAGCCCGCGCAGCAAACTCAGCCCGTAAGGCCCGGAGTTTTTCGCGCGGGTCTTCTTTGGTGGTGGCTTGGTCTAGGCCCATTTCGGTAATAAAGCGGCTGGGCGAGGCGGACACCAGTTCGCGGCCTTTTTTGCGGCGCTTGGTCCAACTCACGGCCAAGCTGCGCTGGGCGCGGGTGATACCCACATACATCAAGCGCCGTTCTTCTTGCAAACGTTCGGCCATGTCTTCATTGGCACTTTCGTCCGCGCGGCTGGTCCCGCCCAAAGAGTCAGCGCCGTCGTTAATCTTGAAGGGCAACATGCCCTCGGTCACGCCAACCAACATCACGTGGGGCCACTCCAAGCCTTTGGAGGCATGCAAGGTAGAGAGCGTGACAACGTTTTGGTCTTGCTCGCGTTCGCTGATGGTTGAAAGCAGTGCGATGGTTTGCGAGACTTCAAGCAGGTTTTTGATTTCAAGGCTGTCAGACACCCCAGCCGCATCCGTAAAATGGCCGCCACAGCGCTGGGCCATCCAATCGCAAAACTCCATGACGTTAGCCCACTTGGCGGCGGCAATTTTTTCGTTCTCTTCGCCGTCAAACAAATGTTTTTCGTAGCCAATGTCTTTGAGCCAATCGGTTAAAAATCCCCGGGCGTTGTCAGCGCCTTCGGTGTGGCGAGCGCGAAATTGCAGGTCGTTGATATAGCGGCCAAACTCATGCAAGCTGCCCAATGCGCGGGCTTGTAAAACCGAACCCAAGGACGAAGAAAAAAGTGCCTCAAAGAGACTGAGCTTGTAGCGGCTAGCGAACACGCCCAAGCTGCCAAGGGTTTGGTGGCCGATACCGCGCTTAGGCGTCGTGACTGCCCGCAAAAAAGCGGGATCGTCATCGTTGTTAGCCCACAGGCGAAACCACGCGCAGAGATCGCGAATTTCAGCGCGGTCAAAAAAACTTTGACCGCCCGAAACTTTGTAGGGAATATTGGCTTTGCGAAGCGCTTTTTCAAAGGGCTTGGCTTGGTGGTTGGCGCGGTACAGCACGGCAAAATCACGCAGCTCTTTGAACTGTGCGCCCGCCTGCGCCAGAGTTCCTTCAACCCGCAGACTTTGGATGCGGGCGACAACGCGCTCGGCCTCGTGCTCTTCGTTGTCTGCATCGACCACGCGCACAGGCTCACCTTCGCCTAAGTCGCTCCACAAATTTTTCGGATACAACTTCGGGTTGGGGCCGATCACGTTATTGGCGGCCCGCAAGATCGCAGAGGTAGAACGGTAATTTTGTTCGAGCTTGACGACCTTGAGGCTCGGAAAATCCAGAGGCAATTTTTTGAGGTTATCGAGCGTGGCGCCGCGCCAGCCGTAAATCGACTGATCGTCATCGCCCACAGCGGTAAAGCGGGCATCGCCGTCGAGATGGGCTGCACGGGTACCGTCGGGCTCGCCGCCTACCAAAAGTTTCAGCATCTCGTATTGGGTGGCGTTGGTGTCTTGGTATTCATCGACCAAGACGTGGCCCATCTGCGCTTGCCATTTGGCGCGAACATCAGCGTGCTCGCGCAGTAGTTTCAAAGGCAGGCTGATGAGGTCATCAAAGTCTACGCTTTGGTACGCCGTTAAGCGCTCCTCGTAACGCCCCATCACCGCAGCCGCAATACGCTCACTGTCGTTGCTGGCCAATGCGAGGGCCTGCTCGCCGTTCAAGCCAGCACTTTTCCAGGCGCTGATCGTCCACTGCCAAGCGCGGGCGGTAGCTGCGTCCGTCGTTCCGCCGGCGTCTTTCAAAATACTGGTGACATCGTCGGCGTCCAAAATGCTGAACTGGGGTTTGAGTCCCAAGGCTGCGCCATTGGCGCGAAGCATCCGAACGCCCAACGCGTGGAAGGTACAAATCAGCACATCTTTAGCCGCTTTCCCTATCAACCCTTTAGCGCGTTCGCGCATTTCGGCGGCGGCTTTGTTGGTGAAGGTGATAGCGGCGATGCGCTGCGGGGGTATGCCCATTTGGATCAGGCGGCCAATCTTATGGGTGATAACGCGGGTTTTGCCAGAGCCTGCGCCCGCAAGAACCAAACAGGGACCATGCAAGTAGTTGACCGCCTCTTGTTGGGCAAGGTTCATCGCGTTAGAGGGGGAGGCAGACATGCAGAAAAGAAAAACCAAAAAAACGGCGAAGAAGCCTAGGTGTGGTCTGCATCTTAACGGCTGAGGGGGTTTGGTTTTCGCGAGACAATGCACCCCATGCTGCCTATTCTTTCTGTGACCTTCCCCTTTTTTGCTTTGGTGCTGTGTGGCTATTTAGCGGCGCGTCGGGGCTTGCTGCCGCTTGCGGCGATTCCTGGTTTAAACAGCTTTGTATTGTTCTTTGCCTTGCCGTGTATGTTGTACCGCTTTGGTGCGACTACGCCGATTGCGCAGTTGCTCGACCCGAATGTGGCATTGATGTATTTGTTTTGCGCCTTGGTGATGGTGGCTTTGGTGTTGGTTGTTACTTTGCGCGGGCGCATCGGTTGGAATGACGCTGCGTTTGGCGCTCTGGTGGGCGCGTTTCCCAACACGGGATTTATGGGTGTTCCTTTGTTGGTCGCCCTGCTCGGCGCACCCGCCGCAGGCCCAGCGATCGTGACCATTTTGGTGGACATGGTGATTACCACGTCTTTATGTATTGCTCTTTCTCGTCTTGGCCACAAAGAAAACGACGCTGCGAAGGGCGCTGGAGATGGGGGCGGCGCAACCCAAGTGAGCCCGGCCCAGGCCGCCAAAAACGCCCTCAAAGGCGTCGCGGCCAATCCGATGCCGTGGGCGATTTTGTCGGGCGCTTTGGTATCGGCATTTCAGTGGCAGCTCTACGCCCCGGTGGCAACGACCGTGGGCTTGCTCGCGGATTCCGCCTCGCCGGTAGCACTGTTCACGATTGGCGCAGTGTTAGCGCGCTCCAATATGTTGTCGGCCAGTGGCCATGCTCCGGCGGTTCCTTGGTCAAGCGTATTGCCGGTGGCGGCCATTAAGTTGTTCGTTCACCCTTTGGTGGTGTTTGCTGTCGGATCGGCTGCGATTGCGTGGGGCGTGCCTATCGATGGTTATGCTTTAACGGTGTTGGTGTTGGTGTCTGCCTTACCTAGCGCGAGCAATGTGTCGATGTTGGCCGAGCGTTTTGGGGCCAACAACGGCCGCATTGCCCGCATTATTTTGGTATCAACTGCGGCTGCGTTCTTTACGTTTGCAACAGCGGTGGTCTGGATGACCGGGCGTTGATAGAGTGGCTGGCTTAAATCGCCAGCGGATCGACATCAATAGCCCAACGAATTAAGCCTTTGCCTTCGTCTTGTTTGCGGGTTGCGTGTAAAACGCTTTGCCACCCGTTTAAAAACCGCTGCAAGGTGCTGCGCGAGGGGCTTTCCACCAGCATTTGGGCGCGTTCTACGTTAGCAACCCGTTGAATACTCATCGGCACCGCAGGGTAGAGCGTGATGTCCTGCAAAGCATCTTCCCAGCCCGGCCACGCCACCATATCCGTTTGAGCATTGGCGCTGGCCGCATTTAAAAAAGCCTGCGCCGTTTCTTGGCTGCGGGCGTCAGCGCGAACCAAGGCTTGAAAACTAAACGGCGGCAACCCCGCTTGGGCCCGATCGTTCAATTGGCTTTGCGCAAACGTTGGGTAATCGTATTGTTTGAGCGCGGCGTACAAGGGGTGCGCGGGCTGAAAAGTTTGAATCCAGACTTCGCTGTTGTGGCCCAGCATCGCGTCACGCCCAGCGCGCCCAGCGGCTTGCATTAACAAGCTAAAGAGCCGCTCGGGCGCACGAAAGTCGCTCGAAAAAAGCGCGCCATCGGGGTTGACCGCTGCGACCAAAGTGATGCGCCTAAAGTCGTGTCCTTTGGCAATCATCTGGGTGCCCACCAGAACATCGACATCACCCGCATGAACGGCTGCGAGTTGGGTTTGTAAGGTGCCTTTGAGGCGCGTGGTGTCGGCATCAATCCGCGCCACCCGCACGGGCTCGCCCTCGGGGAATTGCGGGCTTTCAGTACCCGGGCGGCGAATGTCGCCAAGCAGCGCGGCTAAGTGCTCTTCAATTTGTTCGGTGCCTTGGCCGATGGGCGAGATATCAAGGTTGCCACACGTGGGGCAGGCCCGCGGTACGCGTTCTGTAAAACCACAGTGGTGGCAGCGCAAGCTGCGGTCAATTTTGTGAAACACGCGAAACGAGCTGCAGTGCGGACACTCACTTTTCCAGCCGCAGTCAGCGCAATGCAAAACGGGGGCATACCCTCTGCGGTTCAAGAACACCATGCATTGTTCGCCACGCAAGACCCGCTCTTTGATGGCCTCTAACAAGGGAATAGAAAACACGGCCTTGCGCGGCTGGTGGTTCATATCGACGCGGCGAATCAAGGGCAGCGCCTGCGCGTTACCGCCAATGCGGCTAGGCATGTGCAAGCGCACATAGCGTCCGCCCTCAGCGCTGGAGCGGCTTTGGTACCAGCTTTCAAGCGAAGGCGTGGCGGAACCTAGGATCACCTTGGCATCTTCGAGCTTGCCGCGGTAAAGCGCCAGGTCTCGGGCGGAGTAACGCGCACCTTCGCCGCTTTTGTAGCTGGGGTCGTGCTCTTCGTCGACCAAAATCAATTGCAAGTGTGGCATCGAAGCAAAGATGGCCATGCGCGTTCCCAGCACAATACGCGCCCGGCCTTCGTGGGCCGCAAGCCAAGCGTTTAAGCGCTGCGGGTTGGTCATGCCGCTATGCAGGCTAACGACGGCCTGTTCTCCGTAAAGCGTGGCAAAACGCTCCTGAAAGCGACTCTCCAGTTGGGGTGTCAGGTTGATTTCTGGAACCATCACCATGGCCTGCGCAAGCGGGTCACGTTCCAAAAGCGTTTGGACGCATTGAAGATACACCTCGGTTTTGCCGCTTCCGGTGGCCCCAAAAAGCAAAAAGGGTCCGGCTTGGCTTTCAATGTCACTGAGCACCTTGGCTTGTTCTGGACTGAGAACCTGTAAAGGGGTTATTGACGTATTTTTATCGTCGAACGGCGACTTGGTTTTTTTCTCCTCTGCCCGCAGGTTGCGTTGGCGGCGACGCTGCATTTGCTCGGGGGAGAGTTCGCGCAACTGCGGCGGCAGTGCCGCCAAGGCAACTTCGCCCAAAGCGCGCTGGTAGTATTGCGCTGAAAATCGGATTAATTGCTGCCATTGGTTGTTAAGTGGCGCGATCGTATCTATAACGCCAGCGATATCCCGAACTTTATCGGGTTGCATCTCACCGGTGGCTTCGGAGGCATCACTCTGCCAGACCACTCCCAAGGTCTCCCGCTTGCCCAAAGGCACGCGAACCAAAGTACCGGCTGGCAAAGCCGCCGCACTTCGGTACGTCAACACCGGGCCAAGCCCGGCATGGGCAGGCGTAGGGACTAAAACATGAAGCCATTCAGACATGGGGAAACGGGCAAGGCCTCTTGTGGATAACTTTGTTGATAGAGTTACAAGGTGTCAGTGTAGATGCGGTCAATACGAGGAAGTGAGAATTTGCTTAATAATTAGGCATATCAAAAAATCTATATAAATCATAGACTTATACCGTTTCTATTGGGATGCACTCTGTATAAGTCGTTTTTGCAGGGGAATCAAAAAATACTTTAGTTGTGTGAATAACTATCCATTATGGTGCGCTCCAGATAAAAAAATGCGACTTGCATTCCCAGGAGATATAAAACCGTAAGACAGTTTTTATTACTTTATGGAAATTTGTCAATTTATCGGCAAATCTTCTAGCTAAATCTGTTTTGATGCGATTGGGCCTGTGTTGTGATGTGAACTATACAAAATACCCCTAAGTCTTTGATTTGTATGGGTTTAAGTGGTTTTCAAGGTTTTCTGTGGATAACTTTGTTAATATCTCAAGTCGACGGCTTAAAAAGCACGGAAAATAAGGGCTTTCGATAGGTTGCCCAGAAAATGTACAAAACATTACATCTATATAAATCAAGTACTTAGCTTCGAAGAAGGTTTGCAACATGCTTTTTTCGAAGATTTCACCCGTTGGTAAGGGGATGCGTATTTTTTTGTGCACAAGTGCAAAAAAATGCGGTTGCAGTGCAACAAATCTGCTGGGGGTTTAAAGAGCGTGTTTTTAACGTTTTCACCAATTTAGAGCCGCATTTGACGCGAATGCCAATGAACGGCCTCCACTAAGGCGGAAACATGTTCAGGCGGCGTGTGTTGGTTAATTCCGTGGCCTAGGTTGAAAATGTGGGTAGGGCCGGTTCCTGGCCCTTGGTGCGGGGCGCCAAAGCTGTCAAGCACACGGGCCACTTCGGTCGCAATGTGGACGGGCGGGGCAAAAAGAACGTTGGGGTCAATATTGCCTTGGAGTGCTTTGCCAGGGCCATTGGTTTCGCCACCGACTGCAGCGCGTGCTGTGCTGAGATTGACCGTCCAGTCCAGGCCCAAAACATCGCAGTCAAGGGTTTCCATGTCTTTTAACCACAATCCGCCGCCCTTGGTGAACACAATCCGGGGAATCACTTGGCCTTGGGGGCCATGGCGTTTGAGTTGTGCCAAAACCCGCGCCGTATAGGCCAAGCTGAAAGATTGAAATGCGCCATCGGCCAACACGCCGCCCCAACTGTCAAACACCATAACCGCTTGTGCGCCGGCATCGATTTGCGCATTCAAGTAGGCCGCAACCGAATCGGCATTGACAGCCAGAATGCGGTGCATCAGGTCGGGACGGGCGTACAACATGGTCTTGACCAAGCGGTAATCGTCCGACCCTGCACCTTCAACCATGTAGCAAGCCAGTGTCCACGGGCTGCCTGAGAAGCCAATCAATGGCACGCGGCCTTTGCCATCGGCTTGGGTGAGGGCTTTGCGAATGCTGCTTACTGCGTCAAACACATATCGCAATTTTTCCATATCGGGAACTTTAAGCTGGGCCACGGCCGCCTCATCGCGCACGGGGTTGGCTAAGCGAGGGCCTTCCCCTTGGGCGAAGCTCAGGCCCAGGCCCATGGCGTCTGGCACCGTCAAAATATCGCTAAACAAGATCGCGGCATCCAAGGGGAAACGTTCGAGGGGCTGCAGCGTCACCTCGGTGGCGTAATCGGGGTTGGTGGCAAGACCCATGAAGCTGCCAGCCTTGGCGCGAGAAGCGCGGTACTCAGGAAGGTATCGGCCGGCTTGGCGCATCAGCCACAAAGGGGTGTAGGGCGTTGCATGGCGTAAACACGCCTGCAAAAAAGTTGCGTTGTGCAAAGGAGAAAACGTAGCATCCAATGCGGATTCGCTGGGCGCAAGAGGTGTGGCGGGCAGTGTTGAAGTCATGCCAAGATTGTCGCAGCATGCAAGCCCGAAGGACTTACAAACGGGAAACGGCTGCCAGAAGGTCTTCTTCGCTGAGTATTTCCGACAACACCTTGACTGGTTGTTTGGGGGCGTAAAGCGCATACACAGGAACGCCGCTGCGCCCTAATTCCGTCAACGCTTTGGTGATAGCCGGGTCGCGTCGGGTCCAATCCGCTCGGAGTAAAATCACGCCCTTTGCAGAAAAGGCAGACAAAACGGCCGCGTTGGAGAGGGTGGTTTGTTTATTGAATTGGCAGGTAATACACCAAGCGGCCGTGAAGTCCACGAAAACCGGGCGGCCCGAGGCTAAGGCATGATCTACTTCTTTGACACTCCAAGGCTTCCAAGTAGAAACGGAAGGCGCAGTTGCAGAGGAGTCAAGCTTGGATTCAGAGGATTGCAAGACCACCGGTCCGAAAGTGCGAAGCGCTAGCGTACTCAAAAGCACCGCAATACCCGCAAACACCCATCGGCTTTTTTCGCTTAAACCAAGCGACCAACACATCAAGGTTAAACATAGCAAAAGCGCAACCAGAGAAGCGCCGGCATCGACCCCATTCAAATGACCCAAAACCCAGACTAGCCACAATACAGTGGCTGCCATAGGAAAAGCCATAAAGTGGCGCAGTTGGTCCATCCAAGCCCCCGGTTTTGGTAGGCGATTGAGAAGACTCGGGACGCTGCTTAGCACCGCAAAGGGCAAGGCCAAGCCGACCCCCAACGCGATGAAAATCCCCATGGCTTGCCAGGTAGGTAAGGACATCGCCAATCCCAAAGAAGCGCCCATAAAGGGAGCGGTACATGGCGAGGCCACAACCACGGCCAAGACGCCTGAAAAAAAGGCATCGGCTGCGGGGTGGCGAAGTTGCAGGCCGGCTGCGGAACTCGGAAGCAGATTGCCGACCTCCAAGAGCCCCAAAAGATTCAATGCGATCAACGTAAAAAGAACCGCCAAACCGGTGACAAAGGCAGGAGACTGCAGTTGAAAGCCCCAGCCCAATTGCTCGCCACCGGCACGCAGAGCCAACATCAAGCCGCCCAGCGCAGCCATCGACAGCACCACGCCTGTGCCGTAGGCCATGCCCAAACCATACGGCGAACCAGATTTTTGGTGGTGTTGCCTAGAAAAACCTAAAACTTTGATCGCCAAGATCGGGAAAACGCAAGGCATTAAATTCAGAATCAACCCGCCAATGAAGGCAGCGCCAAGAGCCCAAAGCCAAGCGGAGCCACTTGATGATGCGACGGGGTTTGCCGCCGCAGTGTTGGCTAAAAGCGCGGCTTGCAAAGCCGGGCTGACCGTTGCAGGAACTGCAGCCACTGGCCATTCGCCATTGACTTGGATGTCGGTGCGAATACTTTGCGAGCCAGCGTTCAAGACAAAAAGCAAATGCGTTGGTGACGCAACGCGCTGGGGAGACAAAGGCAACAGCGCTGACCAAGTTCCATTGGCCCAGGTTTGGGTTCCCGCTGCAAGACGGGACGAGATCGTATCGGCGCTGCTTGGCGTAGCCACAGTTTCAAATACGGCGGCATCTTCAGGGTACGCATTCAAGGCTTTCCCATTCCATGCCGCTGGCAAACCATCGATTTGAAGAACCAAAGCGTTTCCATCAAGACGCGCGAGCGCTTTACCTTTTAAAGGAACAGCCAGCTTTTCAAGCGTGGCTTTAAATAGACCCGAGTGTGTATTTATGGGGTTTTGAGTCGAAAGATTGAGCGCAAATTCGCCTTCTTGGGGAATACACTCTTGTCGGCAGACCAACCAAGAGGCCTTCAGGCGAATGGTGACATCGCTTGCACCTGCGCTTACTGCAAACCCAGATGCTACGTTGACTGGAACAGGAAGCAGCACCGTATTTTCATATCCAAAATTCGCCAGGCGGCCAATGCGAATGCGTGTTGGGGTGGGCCACTGCGGCTCCCCTGCAACCATTCCGTTGGGCAGCGACCAATTCAATTCAGTGACTAAACCGGAGTCACCAGGATTCTTCCAGTAAGTGTGCCAATGGGGTTGGTGTTGCAACACCAGCCCTAAAGTCAAAGGTTTGTCTTTTCCAATCCCTTGGGGCGCATAAGCGACCAACTCTGCGCGAACTTGTTCGGTTGCAACCACCGCGCTGGGCTGGGCGTTGGTTTGCAAAATAATCTTGCTTTGTGTGGCTGTAGCTGGCTGCGAAAACAAAAGCCCCAGCCCCGCCGCTAGTGCGATGAAGTTCACGCGATTAAAAAACAAAGGCGGATGCATAAGAGGCTTTTAAATGGCTTATTGTGGCAGCGCGGTTTCTTAAGGGCGCATGCTTTGATAATACGGCCATGCACCCTCGGATTATTCTGGCCACACTCAATGCCAAATTCATTCATGCCTCTTTAGGCCTTCGCTATCTTCTGGCCAACATGCAGCGCTATGGCGGTGAAGATTTGTACCAACACACCGTGTTGCAAGAATTCACCATCCAGCGCTCGCCAGAAGACATTGTGGATGCGCTGTTGGCCCAATGCAGCCCGGTTCCATCCGCTGCCGTTCAGATTATTGGCTTTGGGGTCTACATCTGGAACGTTCAGCAAACGGGCCAAGTGATCGCCCTCCTTAAAGCGCAACGGCCCGATGTGAAGATTGTTTTGGGCGGCCCAGAGGTGGGCCATGAACTCGAAGACCAACCCTTGGTGGCAACAGCCGATTTTGTGATTACGGGTTGGGGTGATGTCAGCTTCCCTCAATTGTGCCGGGCCTTGGTGCATGGCCCCAAGCCTTTGATGAAGGTTATCGCCGGCGTTCAACCGCCGCTCGACGAACTGGCTTTTCCGTATGCCCATTACAGCGACAACGACTTGGCGCAGCGCGTTTTGTATGTCGAGGCTTCCCGCGGATGTCCGTTTAAGTGTGAGTTTTGTTTAAGTGCCTTAGATAAAACCGCCTGGGCATTTGACTTGGAGGCCTTCATAGCTGAACTCGACGCGCTTTATCTTCGAGGCGCTCGCACCTTTAAATTTGTGGATCGAACGTTCAATCTCAAAATAGACGCCTCCGTAAGGATTTTGGAGTTCTTTTTGGAGCGCTTGGCGTCAAAGCCTTTGGAGCCTCTATTTGTTCATTTTGAATTGGTGCCAGACCAATTGCCAGAGCGCTTAAAGGAGTGCATTACGCAGTTCCCCGAAGGGGTTTTGCAGTTCGAAGTGGGAATTCAAAGCCTTAACCCTGAGGTGCAACTGGCGATTTCACGCAAACAAGACAACGCTAAAACGCAAGCTAATGTGCAATGGCTCACCCAAAAAACCCATGCCCATCTGCATGCCGATTTAATCTTTGGTTTACCAGGTGAAAGTTGGGAAAGTTTTGCCAAAGGTTTTGATACCTTGTGGTCTTGGGGCCCGCACGAAATTCAATTGGGCGTTTTAAAACGTTTGCGCGGCACGCCGTTAGCAATCAAGGCGCGGCCCCAGATGGTTTTTCATACCGAGCCGCCTTACGCGGTGTTGCATACCGATGCGCTGACAAACGCGGAAGTTCAGGCGTTTACGCGACTTGCACGCTACTGGGACTTGGTGGCCAATTCAGGACGCTTTGGGCGAGGCATAAAACTCCTCTTGCAAGCGCCCTCCGCTTTTTCGGCATTTTCTTGCTTTGCTATTTACCTTTGGCAACAGTGTGGCGCGACCAGTGGATTGACGCCCGAAGTATTGGTTGATCACCTGTTCGACTTCTTGGTGCAGGAGCGCGGCATGCAGGATTCCTTGGTGCGTGAAGCCTTGTTGGCCGATTACTTAGCAAGCGGGGCTCGCGCGATGCCAAACTGTTTGAAAGGGTATTTGCACCGCCAGGACGCGCCTTTAGGCAAAATCGGGGCGAACCACAGCAAGCGCCAGCAACGCCATGTTTCAGAACCCCTTTCTTGAAAGTCACTATGCCGACCACCGCAACACCGACTCCGCGCTTTTGGGCTGATTGCAGTACCGCTTATTTCCAAGGGCTTCAAGCCAATGGCGCGATTCAAGAAACCATCGCCGTTTTTCCAGTGGCCGCAACCGAGCAGCACGGGCCGCATCTGCCATTGAAAGTGGACAGCGCCATCGTGGATGGCGTCATCGCCGCCGCTTTAGCTTACTTGAGTGCAGACGTCCCGGCTTTATTTTTGCCAACCCAAGCGGTGGGGTTCAGTCCGGAACATGACCGTTTTCCTGGCACCTTGACGCTCAAAGCGGAAACAGTGCTGCGTTTGTGGACCGATGTGGGGGACAGTGTGGCTGCCAGTGGCATAAAAAAACTGGTGCTTTTTAATTCCCACGGTGGGCAAGCTAATTTTATGGATATCGTTGCCAGGGACCTGCGTTCGCGCCTGGGTTTGATGGTCTTCAGTGTGAATTGGTATGGCCTGCCTTTGGTGGGGCCGCAAGGTGAAGATGTCAACGCCCTCTTTAGCGAGCACGAACACCGTTTTGGCATCCATGCAGGTGACATAGAAACATCCATGATGCTCGCATTAAGCCCGCAGCATGTGGAGATGAAACATGCCAAAAACTTCGCTTCCGCATCAGAAACCCGCGCTCAGCAGTTTTCTATTTTGGGCAATGGCAAGTCTGCCAAGTTGGCGTGGCAAATGCAAGATTACAACGTCGCAGGTGCGGTAGGCAATGCGGCGGCTGCTACAAAAGAGAAAGGTGAAAAAGTGATTGATGCCGCGGGGCGTGCGCTAGCCATGTTGTTAGCGCAAATTCATCAACTGCCGCGCAATACGGTGGTGGTTTAGAGTTTTGGCTTATGCATAAGTGATCCACGAGGCGTACTGCGGATCATCCAAATGCGGCAAGGTGTTGTAAGTGACAAGCGTGTGCCGCTTCGGATTGAAATCAAACTCTGTCACGGAACTGTTGCGAATTCTCAGATTGAGCTCGATCGTGGTTTCAGGCGTCGTGCCTAACAAATGACCTACTGCGGTGGAAATAGGCCCCCCACTGCTCACCATCAAAACATTACCGGAGCAGGTTTGGCGCACATGGTCAAGCGCACTGCTGACGCCATGTACAAATTCTGTGTAGGTTGGCATCCCTTTGGGGCTGACGACACCATTCATCCATTGCCGCAGGCCATCACGCAAGAGCCGAAAGTGGTGGCGGTAAACCTCGGGGGTATCTGGTTTTTGCAGCGGTTGCGGGTGGATGGCTTGTATCACCGCCTCGCTGTCGTATTCATTGAGGCCAGGCCATACCAAAGGGTCGTGTTCAAGGGCCGCACCTTTGGCGATTCCAGCCCATGTTTGGGCATGTCTGCGCAAACTGCCGGTAAGGACGGCATCAAATTGAATGCCTTTTTGGGCGAAGTACTCGCCTAAGCGAACGCTTTGTTGTACGCCCAAGCTGCTTAAATTGTCGTAGTCGGCCGCACCAAAGGATGCTTGTCCGTGCCGAACCAAATAGAGATTTCCCATGAGTTCGATTTAAGCCCAAGCAGGACGTACGCAATGTCCTTAGTGCGACAGTATGAAAACTTTTTAGTTGCTCAGCATCGGGTAAAGCGATGCGACCAAGCCCGCAGCCATCACCCCATTAAAAATACGCAATTTTTTAGGGCTTTGTAAAACTTTGCGTAAGCCGCTACCAAAGCTAGCCCAAATCGCGATACACGGTAAGTTCACCAGACTGAAAACCAAAGCCAAGACCAAAATATGGTTAGGTTCCGTTTGGGTTGGTAAAAAAGTGGCCGCGGAAGTAATCGCCATCACCCACGCTTTGGGGTTAACCCATTGAAAGGCAGCGGCTCCCAAAAATCCCATGGGTTTGCTGGAAGTGGAGGTATCAGCATCAGGCGGACTGCTGTGGGCCAATTGCCAAGCCATCCAAAGTAAATAGCTCGCACCCAAAACCCGCACCATTTGGTAGGCCCACGGGTACTGCGTAAACAGGGAGTGAAGCCCTGAGCCCACGCACAAAAGCATGACGCCAAATCCCACGGTAATGCCGAGCCAATGGGGAATGGAGCGCAGAAACCCGAAGTTCAAACCGGAGGCCAAAATCATCAGGTTATTGGGGCCGGGCGTAATCGAACTGACGAATGCAAAAAGCGCTAAGGCAACAGTGGAGTCAAAGCTCATGTTTTGATTTGTCTTGGTTATCTCGGGTACCTTGGGCGGCGACCTGTGGTGGAGATGAAAATCGTTTTCCAATAAAAACGGTTGCCACCACGCCCAACGCAAATCCGAGTGTCACTTGATCGATGGTTTCACCCAGTATCAGCGCCGCAGCCATGATGGAAATAAAGGGTTGCAAAAGTTGAATTTGGCTGACCTTGAGTGCGCCCCCGAGTACCAATCCCCGATACCAAGCAAAAAACCCGGCCCACATCGAAAACACCCCAACGTAAAGCAGACCCCACCAAGCGCTTGTTGCGACCGCCTGCTCAGGCCACGTCATCCACGCGCCAGGCAGCGTGATGGGTAATGCCATGACACATATCCAGCAAATGACCCGCTCAGCCCCTAAAGCAGGTGTCACTTGTGCGCCAAAGATGTATCCCATGGCCGCAGCAAGCACCGCCCCCACCAGCAAAATATCTGCAAAAGCCAAACTAAAACCGTGCCCCATTTGTTTGGCTCTCAGCAAAGAAAAAGTCGCAACCAGCAGTGCGCCAATCACTGCGCAAATCCAGAAACCCAGCCGAGCCCGTTGGTGTAATACCCAAGCAGCGACGGTGGCGGTTGCCAATGGCAGCAAAGCGATGATGACCGCCGCATGACTTGCTGTTACGGTACGCAGCGCAAAGCCAAGGAGCAGCGGAAAGCCCAATGCATTACCAATCATGGCGAAAAACAAAGGTCGGCGCTGAGAAGCATTAGGCCAAGGAGATCGGGTCGCTAAAAGGACACCGATGGAGAGCAAGCCCGCAAGTACCGCGCGACCAAACGTGACAAACCAAGGGCTCAGTTGTGGAGCATCTGCGGGACCAATTGCCATGCGTGTCATGGGAAGCGTCACTGCGAAAATTAAAACACCAAGGAGGCCGAGCCATAAGCCGAGTGTTTCTTGAGACAGTTTGAGAGACATTAATTTGAGCTTCATATGCTTAGCTTTGCCATCCAAATGGCAGTCATGACAAGCGCAAGCGCCATGAATTGGTTAAACCGCTGAAGCCTCAGCATGCTGCCATCGGGGCCGCTAAGCCAATCGCGTAAAAGAGAGCCGATGACTGCGTAAGTTAGGTTACTGAAAAATCCAAAGGCCATCATTACGGGCAGGACTAAGGTGAGGCGCTCCGAGTGGTCCGCATGGCCTGCAAGCCACCCCGCGATGACCGACAACGCTAGCATCCAGGCTTTGATATTTAAAAATTGCAACATGACTCCGCGAAAAAATCCGACGCGCAAAGGCGCGGCATCGGTACTTAGCAAGCTTCTGGTTTTGAGTAGTTGCAACGCCAACCAAAGCAAGTAAGCAAACCCAAGCCCTTGAATTAGCCAACGCACCAAGGGAAGCGCAACGATGAGGCCACCCAACCCGCTGGCGCAAATTCCTAAAAGCAAACCCCACCCCACAGGAACCGCAAAAATAAAAGGCATTGCGTGCGCCAACCCGCGGTTGGCAGCCAGTGCAGTGGACAAAGTCGTGTTGGGCCCGGGTGTAAAGCTAGAAGCTCCAGCCAGCGCCAGTAAGGCGATCCATTCTTCAGGTGTCATGGGGATTGTTGTGGTTAATCCCTGAGGTTAACAGTGAAGCTTGCCAACGGTCTAAACAATTTTCTCAAAGAATGTTGCGAGGTGGGATAAAACCGGCCTATACTGGCAGGCTTCCCTGAAAATTAAGCTAAGGTTTAACGTTAAGGGGAGTGCTTAAGAGAAATGACAAGAAAAAATCATATTTTTTCTAAAGCGCGATAAAAGTGTGTCATAATCGAAGGCTTCGCTGATCACA
>CAMDAN010000020.1 GCA_945888535.1 Bordetella parapertussis | reverse complement strand
TGGTTTGCCTGCTGATGCGCCGCTTGCGCCCTTGGGGGGACAATACCAGCTCGCCCTCCCTCTTCATCTGTGCAAGGACATGCAGCACAATCGCCCAAAGCAAAAATATCAGGATCTAAAGTAGTTTGCAGAGAACGATGGACGACAATTTGATTCAATTTATTAGTTTCTAAACCGCCAATCTTGCTCAAATAATCAGGCGCCTTCACACCAGCCGCCCAAACAACAAGCTCAGATTCAATGACTTGGCCATCCGAAAGCCGTATGCCTTTTGGCATGACCTCCATCACTTTAGATTTAGTCAGTACTTCAACACCCAATTTCGATAGCAGTTGCTCTGTCGCGTTCGAAAGTCGCGGATTTAAAGCCGGCAAAATTCTGTCGGCCGCTTCAATCAAACTAATTTTCAAATCCTTGTCGGCATCGATGCCGTCTAAGCCAAACGCAACAACTTCGCGAGTCGTTCTATGCAACTCAGCGGCAAGTTCTACGCCAGTGGCACCTGCTCCGATTATGACAACGTGAAGTTGGCTTTGTTCAATCCGATCAGATTGGTGGTGCGCACGAATGCATGCATTAACTATTTTGGAATGAAACAGTTTGGCATCCGTTTGATTTTCCAACTTTAGAGCGAACTCTTTAACGCCTGTAGTTCCAAAATCGTTGCTCAGACTTCCTATGCAGATGACTAAGGTGTCATAGCTAACTTTTTGTATAGGCGTTACAGGGGTGTTGTCAATGTCTAAGTAGGGCGATAGATCAATGGTCTTGTTATCTCGGTCTAAGCCTTTAAGCTCTCCGATTCGAAAAGTAAAGTGATTCCAGTGGGCGTGGGCCATGTAATCAACTTCATGGTCACCAAAATCCATGCTGCCAGATGCAATTTCATGGAGCTTAGGTTTCCAAATATGAGTCCGGTTTTTATCAACCAGAGTGACGCTGATATTTTTGTCTCGGCGATAAGCCTTACCAAGACGGGTTGCAAGCTCAAGTCCTCCAGCACCGCCACCCACAATTACGATTTTATGCATTTGAATTTCGCTATTAAGCTACCTGCGTGAGTTGAACAGTTTGTAAGGCGTCTTAAAGTTGACCCTCATTTTTTATGCAGAGTCTAGCGGATGAAAAAAGATGTGGTCACAAGCCCTCCGAATGTCACGCTTATTACGCAGAAATACTCTTTTTTAACTTCAAAGAATGTTGCGCTTTGTTCTTGAATTCGCCTTCTTTTGCAGGGTTTATTAGTTTGTTAAAAGCGCGCACTAAAATTACAGTGTATCTTTGACTAAACTGTCAGATCTTGACAAATTATTCATGAATGACAACTCTTTGATTTATCACGTTAGCCGAAGCGGTATCAGGTTGGCTTGCTTCAAAATCAAAAGTGCATGTAAGGCATGCCTCCACCGTCGTGCGTGAATTGAAGTCGGAAAATGCTGGGGTAACTTTATTGAGAGTACCGCCTTACACCGATCATTTTGGCTTCACTGCAAAAACTTTTTATTGAAAAACAATGGTAAAAAACAAACATAAAATTTTCAGTGTCTTTGTTGTTATTGGAAATACATTGACCGTTTTAGGCTGCGTAGGTCTAGGCTTAGGTTTGGTCCAGATTTTTAATTTTGACCAAGTTGCTTTTGGTCTTTCATCTGGAATAAGAATCGTTGGATCAGTTGCAATATCAGGCTGTTTGCTAAGTGCAATTGGTCATGGTTTTTTGGATTACAGCAAAAGTTAATTAACCCAGGAGAAAACAAATGTTCAAGCGTTCAGATTTTTTTATTATTTTGGCAGTCATGCTATCTTTTGTCATATCTGCCTACCTTTGGTTTATTCAAAAAGATGCCTTACAGGCGATCTTCACCGCCATTTGGATTCCAGCTATTTTTACATTCGGCATCTACTTCAAGCTGTGCGCCTTAATGGGAGCTTCAAATGAATCCCAATGACATCCTAATTCCTGCCATCTTGGTTTTCGGCCTTCTCGTTTTAGGCTTGGTACTAACGGTGATCGAATTTCGCCAGACGAATAAAAAAAACACCGACAGTCGTAAAGATAAAAAGACTTGAGCTTGGTACCAAGCCTCTTTTCGGGCGAAAAAATATTTAGATATCAATATTCCCCGCCCGCAGGGCATTGGCCTCGATGAACTCGCGGCGCGGTTCGACTTCGTCGCCCATGAGCATGGTGAACACGCGATCGGCTTCGATGGCGTCGTCAATTTGCACTTTGAGCAAACGGCGAACGGTGGGGTCCATGGTGGTTTCCCAAAGCTGTGAAGGGTTCATCTCACCCAAGCCTTTGTAACGCTGACGCGCGGTAGCGTTCTCGGCCTGACCGATTAACCACGCCATGGCTTCGCGAAAATCTGTGACTTTTTCTTCCTTAGCGCGTTCGCCTTCGCCGCGCATCACGCGAGCGCCTTCGCCTAGCAATTCTTTGAAGGTGTTGGCGGCCTCCGCAAGTGCGGCATAGTCTGCGCCATGAACAAAGTCTTGCGTCAAAACGCTGCTCTTAACGTTGCCGTGGTGGCGGCGGCTGATACGCAAAATGGGTTTGTCGGTGCGAACATCAAATTCACCAGCCACTTCGGCGTCTGGTAATTTGGCTTGCAAGGCGGCGGCTGAAACTTCCGCCTCAGCCACCGTATCTAAATTCAACGCAACGCCGTCAGCCACCGAACGCAAGGCCTCGGCGTCCATAAAGTTTTGCAAGCGTGCAATCACGCCTTGAGCGACTTGGTGCTTGCGGGCAAGCTCGCCCAAGGTATCGCCTTGCAGCGTCACGCCATTGGGGCCGCCGGTAAATACCGATGCGTTGACCAAGGCGATGCGCATCAAAAAGCTGTCCAATGCAGCAGCGTCTTTCAAATACAACTCCTCTTTACCGGCTTTAACTTTGTAGAGTGGCGGCTGCGCGATGTAGATGTGGCCGCGCTCAACCAACTCTGGCATTTGGCGGTAAAAGAATGTCAGAAGCAGGGTGCGAATGTGAGCGCCGTCCACGTCGGCGTCGGTCATGATGATGATGCGGTGGTAACGCAGCTTGGCGACGTTAAAGTCATCGTTGCCTGTGGTGCCGCCGGCTTTGCCAATACCAGTTCCGAGCGCCGTAATCAGCGTCAAAATTTCGTTGCTGGTGAGCAGTTTTTCGTAGCGTGCTTTTTCTACGTTCAGAATTTTTCCGCGCAGAGGAAGAATCGCTTGGAATTTGCGGTCGCGGCCTTGCTTGGCCGAGCCGCCGGCGGAGTCGCCCTCGACGATGTAGATTTCACACATCGCCGGGTCTTTTTCTTGGCAATCAGCCAATTTTCCTGGCAAGCCCATGCCGTCTAAAACGCCTTTGCGGCGTGTCATATCGCGGGCTTTGCGGGCGGCTTCTCGCGCCCGCGCGGCTTCGATGATTTTCCCCACAATGATCTTGGCGTCGACGGGGCGTTCTTGCAAATAATCCGCGAGCAATTTACTCACGATATCTTCTACTGGGCCGCGCACTTCGGAGCTCACCAACTTGTCTTTGGTCTGGCTGCTGAATTTGGGTTCGGGCACTTTGACTGAGAGCACGCAGGTCAAGCCTTCGCGCATGTCGTCACCAGTGACTTCGACTTTGGCCTTCTTAGCCAACTCAGACTCGTCAATGTATTTATTGATGACGCGTGTCATCGCTGCCCGCAAACCCGTTAAGTGGGTGCCGCCGTCGCGCTGGGGAATGTTATTAGTAAAGCACAAGACTTGCTCGTTGTAGCCGCTGTTCCACTGCATCGCAACTTCCACACCGATATTGGTGTTTTGGTCGCTTTGGCGGTCGCCCATGGCGTGGAAGATGTTGGGGTTCAACACCGTCTTGCCTTTGTTGATGAAGTTCACAAAGCCTTTAACGCCTCCAGCGCCCGAGAAGTCGTCTTCTTTGCCGGTGCGCTCGTCTTTGAGGCGAATACGCACTCCGTTGTTCAAGAAGCTGAGTTCGCGCAAACGCTTGCTCAAGATTTCGTAGTGGAAATCATTGTTCTCTTTGAAGATGTCGGTGTCGGGTAAAAAGTGAACTTCGGTTCCGCGCTTTTCGGTGTCCCCGGTTACCTTCATCGGCGAGACTTCAACGCCGTCTTGCATCTCAACAATGCGGTTTTGAACAAAACCTTTGCTGAACTCCATAACGTGCACTTTGCCGTCGCGGCGAATGGTCAGGCGCAGCATTTTGGACAAGGCGTTCACGCAGCTCACGCCCACGCCGTGCAAACCGCCCGATACTTTATAACTATTTTGGTTGAACTTGCCGCCTGCGTGCAACTCGGTCAGCGCAATTTCAGCCGCACTGCGCTTGGGCTCGTGCTTGTCATCCATCTTGACGCCCGTAGGGATGCCGCGGCCGTTGTCAACCACGCTAATCGAGTTGTCAGAGTGGATGGTGACCAAAATATCATCGCAGTGGCCTGCTAACGATTCATCAATTGAGTTGTCTACGACTTCAAACACCAAGTGGTGTAAACCGGTTCCGTCCGATGTATCGCCGATGTACATGCCTGGGCGTTTACGCACCGCCTCCAAGCCTTCCAAAATTTGTATTGAACCTTCGCCATAGGCCTCGGTTGCGCCGGCTTGGTTCGTATCAATAGTGGGCTGAAAGTTGGAGCTGTCGGCGGTACCTTCGCCGGTGTGCACGCCTTCCTCACCGTCATGGGGCAAGGGAGCGTGCTGGTTTTCTTCGGTCATGGATAACTTCTCTCAGGTGGTCGCAGGTACGGTCTCAAATACAGGAAAAATACAGGAGGCAAAAAATCAAATACGCATCGGCATCACCACGTACTTGAACGTGGCGTTATCAGGAATCGTCAACAGCGCAGAGCTGTTTCCGTCAGAGAGTTCCAAGGTAACCATGTCTTGGCCCATATTGGCCAAGGCGTCGATCAGATAGGTGACGTTAAAACCAATTTCGATGCTGTCGCCGCCGTAATCGATGTCAAGTTCATCGACCGCTTCCTCTTGCTCGGCGTTGTTGGAAGCCACGCGCAAAGTTCCAGGATCAATGTTCAAGCGAACGCCTTTGAATTTCTCGCTGGTCAAAATAGCGGTGCGCTGCAGCGTTTTGAGCAAGGTTTCGCGGCCCAAAGTGATGGTGTTTTTGTGGTTCTTAGGAATCACGCGGTTGTAGTCAGGGAACTTGCCTTCGACCAGCTTGGTCACAAACTCCATGCCACCAAACGTAAAGCGCGCTTGGTTACTGGCAAATTGCATCTCAATCGCGCCTTCGGCATCCGATAACAAACGCTGCAACTCGATGACCGTTTTACGCGGCAAGATGACTTCTTGCTTTGGAACTTCAACGCCTAAGGTTGCCGATGCAAAAGCCAAGCGGTGGCCGTCGGTAGCCACCAAGCTCAGTTGCTTGCCTTCAGCGACGAACAAAATGCCGTTAAGGTAGTAACGAATATCGTGAACCGCCATCGCAAACGAGACTTGCTCGAGCAGGCTTTTAAGCGTCTTTTGGGGCACGCTAAAAACAGGGCCAAAGCTGGTGGACTCTTGTACCAACGGGAAATCTTCCGCGGCCATGGTTTGCAATGTGAACTTGCTTTTACCGCCTTTGAGAATGATTTTGTTTTGGCTTGATTCCAGCGAGACGGTTTGGTCTGAGGGCATGGTGCGCAAAATGTCGATCAATTTACGCGCGCCGATGGTGGTGGTGAAATCACCCGTATCGCCGCCCAACTCCGCGTTGGTACGGATCTGAATTTCAAGATCGCTGGTGGTGAACTGAACTGAGGCACCGGTTTTACGCACCAGCACATTGGCCAAGATAGGCAGGGTATGTCGGCGCTCCACAATGCCGGCGACCGACTGCAAAACCGATAAGACTTGGTCTTGCGCTGCTTTCAATACGATCATGTCAATCTCCAATGTATATTTTTACTATCTGTGGGGCGTTGTGCCGGCCTCGTCGCACTACCCGCCATTTTCGCTGTTTTATGCCCTCAATTTGAGGGGTTTGAGACTATTTTCCCTTTAGCCCTTGAGGGTTTGCTCCAACACGTGAAGCTGCTGGTTCAATTCCAACATTTGTTGGCGCTCCCCGCTGATTTTTCGAACCGCGTGTAGCACTGTGGTGTGGTCCCGCCCGCCAAACAACTCACCGATCTCGGGCAGGCTTTTTTGGGTCAATTCTTTGGCCAAATACATGGCGATTTGGCGCGGCCTGGCGATGCTGGCCGGGCGCTTTTTCGAATACATGTCGGCGACTTTAATTTTGTAGTAGTCGGCAACTGTTTTTTGGATGTTTTCCACCGAAATTTGGCGGTTTTGGATCGACAGCAGATCCCGCAGCGCTTCGCGGGCGAGCTGAATAGAAATTTCTTTTTGGTTAAACCGGGAATAAGCCAAGCATTTGCGCAAAGCACCTTCAAGTTCGCGCACATTTGATCGCACATTTTTAGCCACGAAAAATGCCACTTCTTCTGGCATATCGGCCCCTTCAGCACGGGCTTTGTTGATCAAAATGGCCACCCGCATCTCGAGTTCTGGCGGCTCAATGGCCACAGTCAAGCCGGAATCGAAACGCGAAACCAAGCGCTCATGGATGTCGGTCAAGCCCTTAGGATAGGTGTCGCTTGTCATCACAATGTGCGACTTTTTAGCCAAAAGGGCCTCAAAAGCGTTGAAAAACTCCTCTTGGGTCCGGTCTTTGTTGGCAAAGAACTGCACATCGTCAATTAACAACAAATCCAAGGAATGGTATTTGTCTTTAAATTCATCAAAAGTCTTGCGCTGGTACGCTTTAACCACATCCGAGACAAACTGTTCCGCGTGGATGTAGAGAACTTTGGATCCGGGCTTGTCAGCCAGCAAGCGATTCCCCACCGCATGCATCAAATGCGTCTTACCTAAACCCACGCCGCCGTAGATAAACAAGGGGTTGTACAAATGCCCTGGCATGGTGGCTACGTGCATGGCGGCGGCTCGGGCCATCCGGTTGGCCGTACCCTCCACCAAGGTCTCAAAGGTCAGCATGCTGTTGAGCCGGTTTTTCTGTAAACCGTCGGACCGTGGGTCTGCAGCTTGCGGCTCAGAACTCACGCCAAGAGACTCCGACATAGGCTCCAAGGACGCGCTTCGCGAAGGCATTTCTCGAGGAGAAATAGCCAATTCAACCTGAACAGGCTGGCCGTAAAGTTTTTCTAATAGCGCGGCAATCCGAACGCTGTACTGGGCGCGCACCCAGTCGAGCTTGAAGCGGTTGGCCACGAAAACCATAACCTTCGACATGTCATCAGAGACTTGGGCGCTTAAGGGTTTGATCCAGGTGTTGAACTGCTGTTCAGGCAACTCTTGGGCGAGCTGATCGACGCACGACTGCCACAGACTTTGGCCGATTTCATGCCCTCGGGGGTCAGACGGCAGATTAGAAATTCCCTCGGTCATAGTGGTCACTGGCTCTGTGGATATATTAGGTTTAGACGGGGATTTAATTCGATTTTTTGAATACTTATCCACAGTTTGCCACAGTTTTCAAACGGCACTTTTGTCCGAAAATCGCCCTAAGTTCCAGCGCAAGACATCAAATCCTAGCTAAGCGCTTGCCGGGACTCAGAAAATTTGCGATAATCTGAGGCTGCCCTGATTGAAGTCGGGGTTTTTTGAACCCTCAGGATTTCCCCAAATGAAACGCACTTACCAACCCTCCAAAATTCGTCGCGCCCGCACCCACGGCTTCTTGGTTCGCATGAAAACCCGCGGCGGCCGCGCTGTGATCAACGCACGCCGCGCCAAAGGCCGCAAGCGCCTGGCTGTCTAATTTCACACGGTAAAGCCCTGGCTTGACCGTGCAACGGCTGCAAACACGACCCCAATTTCAGGCCGTGTTGGCAGGAAAAATCAGGGCGCGTACCGCGCACTTTGCTTTGCACAGTTGCGCCATTGAGATGCCTAACGCCCCTACAGAAACAACCGCTGCTCCAGCGGTTTTTCCGTTTTCTGGGCTGTGGATGGGCGCCATGGTGCCCAAACGTTGGGCTAAACGCGCCGTTACCCGCAACGCCATCAAACGACAAATCTACAGCGTGAGCCCCCAATTTCAACATTCGCTGCCAGCGCAAGCACATCTTGTAAGACTCCGAACGGCCTTTGACCGGACGCAGTTTGTCAGCGCGTCCTCGCTAGCATTGAAGGCGGCTGTACGAGCTGAGTTGCTCGACTTGTTCAGCCAAGCCAGTGTTGCCCATTCCAAGCAGGCTTTGCCATGATTCGGGCGCTTTTGGTTGGATTGGTGAAAGGCTATCGCTTACTACTGAGCCCTTGGTTGGGCTCGGCCTGTCGGTTTGAGCCCACCTGTTCTGTGTATGCTCTGGGGGCGTTGCAAAACCATGGTGCTGCAGCAGGCAGCTATTTGGTGTTGTCCCGACTGGCGCGCTGTCACCCTTGGTGCGATGGTGGGCTTGATCCCGTCCCAACGCAAAAACCCCGGCTTTTTAGCCGCTTCATTCCTTCATCTTCCGAAAAGAAATCTTCATGAACGATATTCGCCGCACCGTCTTGTGGGTGATCTTTGGCTTCTCTATGGTCTTGCTTTGGGACCAATGGCAAATTTCTCACGGCCAAAAGGCCACATTTTTCCAAGGCCAGCCCGTGAAGGTTGACGCCTCTAGCGTTGCGCCGTCTCAGCCCGCCTCCGATACCAGCGTTCCTGCGGGTACGGTGCCCGTTGCAGCGGCCGCCCCTGCCGCCGTTCCAACGGACACCGCTCCTGCTAAAACCGGCGAGCGCTTTACCGTTAGCACTGACGTTCTCAAGCTGCGTTTTGATACCCAAGGTGGTACTTTAGTAGGCAGCGAATTCGTACGCTACGGCGATAACGCTGACGAGTCAAAGAACTTTGTATTACTTGATGACAGCAAAGACCGCGTGTATTTAGCGCAGTCGGGCGTGGTCTCTGGCGCCGTGCCCGGCGCCTTCCCCACCCACAAAACACCGATGACCGTGAGCGGAGTCCGTGAACTTAAAGACGGCGTTGATGAGTTTCAATTGACTTTTACCTCTGCGGACGTGGGTGGCATCACCCTCGTAAAAACCTATACGCTTAAGCGCGGGTCTTACGCTGTTGCGGTTAAACACGCTTTGACCAACACCACTGCCTCACCGATTGCTCCGCAGTTGTATTTACAGCTTATGCGCGATGGCAATAAGCCCCCTGGCGAATCATCTTTTTACTCCACCTTCACAGGGCCTGCGGTGTATACCGATGCCAAGAAATACCAAAAAATTGAATTTGAAGATATTAAAAAGAAAAGTGCTGAGTACGAAAAGCAATCTGCCAACGGCTATATAGCCATGGTGCAGCACTACTTTGCCAGTGCGTGGATTTTGCCAGACGGCGTGGAACGCACGATTGCTTTAAAAGCCTTAGACATTGAGTCCAACTGCTGTTACACCGCCGCGATGGTGGCCCCGCTTACAGCGATTGCCCCGGGCGCCACACAAACTATTGACGCCACGTTATTTGTCGGGCCCCAAGAAGAAAAAATGCTCGAAGCGCTGACACCGGGTTTAGAGCTCGTCAAAGACTACGGCTGGCTCACTATTTTGGCTAAGCCTTTGTACTGGTTACTTGACCGTCTTCATGGCTTTATTCAAAACTGGGGCTGGTCTATTGTGGCTTTGGTGCTCTTGCTAAAAATCGCGTTCTACTGGCTCAATGCCAAGGCGTACGCCAGCATGGCCAAGATGAAGGCTGTGAATCCGAAGATCATGGAAATGCGTGAGCGGCTGAAAGACAACCCGCAGCAAATGCAGCAAGAGATGATGCGCATTTACCGCGAAGAAAAAGTCAACCCCATGGGCGGATGCTTCCCCATCATGATTCAGATTCCTGTTTTCATTGCCTTGTACTGGGTTTTGCTATCCAGCGTGGAGATGCGCAACGCGCCTTGGATGGGATGGATTCACGATCTCTCTGCGCCCGATCCGTACTACATCTTGCCGCTGATCATGACGCTCACGACTTTGCTGCAAACCGCATTGAACCCCGCTCCACCTGACCCGTTGCAGGCCAAGATGATGTGGTACATGCCACTGGCATTTAGCGTGATGTTCTTCTTTTTCCCCTCGGGCTTGGTGGTGTACTGGATTACCAATAACATTTTGTCCATCGCGCAACAGTGGTTGATCAACGTCCGCATGGGCGTGCCGCCACAGTTCAACCTGCCTTCCTTTAAGTAAGCGCCATTCGCCACCACGACGATCCCATCATCGCCATCGCCACCGCGCCCGGGCGCGGGTCGGTGGGTATCGTTCGCCTCAGTGGCAGGGGCTTGGATCGATTGGTGCAGTCGTGGTTGGGGCGCTCGCTCCAACCTCGGGAAGCAATCTACTTGCCTTTTCCCGATGCGCAAGGCGCAGCCATTGACCAAGGCTTGGCGCTGTTCTTTCCGGCCCCACACTCTTTTACGGGGGAAGATGTTCTAGAAATTCAGGCCCACGGCGGCCCGGTGGTTTTGCAGTTGCTGCTAGCGCGGTGCTTAGAGGTGGCGCAACAGCTCGACGCTTCTAACCAAACTTGTCTGCCCCATTTGCGTTTGGCGCGCCCAGGCGAATTTACCGAACGCGCCTTTCTGAACGACAAAATTGACCTCGCCCAAGCCGAGGCGATCGCCGACTTGATCGACGCCAGCACCGAAGCTGCTGCCCGCAGCGCCACGGCTTCTTTGTCTGGTGCATTTTCAATAGAAATTCACACGCTGCGTGATGCTTTGATTCGCCTGCGTATGTTGGTCGAAGCCACCTTGGATTTTCCAGAAGAAGAAATCGACTTTTTACAAAAGGCCGACGCCCAAGGCCAACTCGATCGGCTGCAGGCAGCTTTGCGATCGGTTCAACACAAAGCCACGCAAGGCGCACTTTTACGCGAAGGCATGAAGGTGGTGATTGCGGGGCAGCCTAACGCGGGCAAGTCGTCGCTGCTTAACGCCTTAGCGGGCGCGGAACTCGCTATCGTGACGCCCATTGCCGGAACCACCCGGGACAGAGTAGAACAAACGATTCAAATCGAAGGCGTCCCAGTGCATGTGGTGGACACGGCGGGCTTGCGTGAAAGCGATGACGCAGTTGAAAAAATCGGTATTGAACGCGCCTGGCAAGCTATTGAAGGGGCTGATGCGATCGTCTTTTTACATGACCTTACTCGCAGTGCGTCCCCAGACTACCAAGCCGCAGACGCACACATTGCTTCTCTCTTATTAAAAAAATTATCCAGTGCAGTGGTGGTTCTGCACGTCTGGAACAAAGCCGATGCGGTTTCACCTGATGCACCTGCCACGGGGGGTAGCGAAGGCATCCGTTTGTCTGCCAAAACCGGTGAAGGGCTTGATAAGCTGCGTTCGGCGCTGCTGCAGGCTGCAGGCTGGCAAGCGCCAGACGGCGGGATCTTTATGGCTCGCGAGCGCCATGTCCAAGCGCTTCGCTTGGTTGAAAACCATTTGCTTGAAGCTGCGGCCCACCTCGCACTACGCGCTCAGTCGCTTGATTTGTTAGCTGAAGAATTGCGCTTGGCACAAAACGCATTGAATGAGATTACCGGGGAATTTAGTTCCGATGATTTACTCGGGGTTATTTTTTCGAGCTTTTGTATTGGCAAATGAGTTCTGGTAAGGCCTAGTACGATCTAGTGGCCTGAAAAATCCAACAGGGTAAAAAGTTGCATGCCAGTGGCGCGTAATTTGTCGGAGCCGCCAAGCTCGGGCAAATCCACAATCGCAGCGCCTTCCATGACATGGGCGCCCAACCGTTCCAAAAGTTTTTTCCCTGCCATCATCGTGCCGCCAGTGGCGATTAAGTCATCGATGAGCAAGACCTGGTGGCCGGGCTTGACCGCATCGGTATGGAGCTCAACCGTCGCGCTTCCATATTCCAGCTCATACGTTTCTTCCACGGTTGTAAAAGGTAACTTGCCTTTTTTACGGATCGGAACGAAGCCAACATTGAGCTCATGCGCCACCACGGCGCCCAAAATAAAGCCCCGCGCATCCAATCCGGCGACGACGTCAGGTCGGCGAGATGCATCCATATAGCGGTGAACAAAAGCGTCGATCAAAACCCGAAAGACTTTGGCGTCTTGGAGCAAGGGAGTGATATCTCGAAACTGCACGCCAGGCGTTGGCCAATCGGGGACAGTGCGAATATGGGCGCGAAGGTAATCGGTGACGCTGGTGTTTTGCATAGGGGCTTATTGTGCCTCTGCGCCGGGAAGCGCGGCCAGGTGTTGTTCGGCGAGGGCTAAGTCCTCGCCGTGGCCCGACAACACCAAGGTATCCCCCGATTGAAACAACGTGGTGCTGTCCACGTCGGCTACTTCGCCGTTGGCTCTGCGCAGACTCATTAGGCGAACGGACAGCGCATCCAGTCCCGCATCTTCAATCCGCAAGCCTTGCCAATTTTTTTGCTTCGTCAAAGTCACTACGCGCAAACTTTCTTGCTCCATCGCGTCTGCAGACGTGTCATCTGCACCATGAAAATAACCGCGCAACAAGTGGTAGCGGGCCTCCCGCTGCTCTTGCGCAACGCGGATCACCCTACGCATCGGCACGCCCACCAAGGCCAAAGCATGGCTGGCTAACATGAGCGACCCCTCGATCGCTTCTGGCACGACTTCGGCAGCACCCGCTTGGGTGAGACGATCTAAGTCGTGGTCGTCGCGGGTACGCACAATCACCGGCACTTGCGGCGCATGGGCACGGCTGTGGGCCAACACTTTGAACGCCGCAGCCACTTCGAGGTAAGTTACCACCACCGCGCTTGCACGGGCCAAACCCGCTGCCATCAAAGCAGGCAATCGGGTTGCGTCTCCGAACACCACCGAGTCACCCGCCGCAGCGGCCTGTCTTACGCGATCGGGGTCTAGGTCCAAGGCCAGATAGGCGATGCCTTCGCGCTCCAACATTTTTGCTAAATTTTGACCGCATCGGCCATAGCCACAAATAATGACGTGGTGGTTGGCGTTGATCGATTTGGTCGCAAGCTGGGTCATTTGCAGAGACTGCATCAACCACTCGCTGGAAACGAGTTTAAGGACGATGCGGTTGCTGTACATCAAGATAAAGGGCGTAGCCAACATGGACAAGACCATGCTGGCCAAAATAGGGTGAAGTAAATGAGCAGGCACCAATGCGTTTTCTTGGGCGAGCGTAAGCAGCACGAAACCAAACTCGCCAGCTTGTGCCAAATACAAACCGGTTCGAACCGCCACCCCCGCTGTGGCCCCTAACACGCGGGCCAAAGACGCCACCAATACCGCCTTAAACAGCAGCGGGCCAATCAACAGCAACAATACCAAGGGCCACTGCGCCATGATCATGCGCCAGTCCAACATCATGCCGATACTGATAAAAAATATACCCAAGAGCACATCATGAAAAGGCCGTATATCGGTTTCCACTTGTTGTTTAAATTCGGTCTCTGAAATCAGCATGCCCGCAATAAACGCCCCAAGGGCCAAGCTCAAGCCTGCAAGTTCAGTCAGCCAGGCCAGTCCTAAAGTGACAAGCAACAGATTCAAAACAAAAAGCTCTTCACTTTTTCGCCGCGCGACCAGGGTCAGCCAACGGCGCATCACATGCTGCCCGCCAATCAGCAAGACCGTCACAAGCACCACCGCCTTGAACGCC
Organism: Bordetella parapertussis; assembly: GCA_945888535.1. Taxonomy (GTDB): domain Bacteria; phylum Pseudomonadota; class Gammaproteobacteria; order Burkholderiales; family Burkholderiaceae_C; genus Allorhodoferax; species Allorhodoferax parapertussis_A. Next base: position 15,437 of record CAMDAN010000020.1, on the reverse strand, counting down.
GCCAACATCAGCGCAGTCCAAAGACTTTCGCCCGTTGCCCCCAAAGCCGGAATCAGTACCAACAAGGGAACCACCGCCAAGTCTTGAAAAAGCAATACGCCCATCACGCGCTTGCCATGTTCAGACTCCACCTCCAAGCGCTCGACCATTAGCTTGACCACAATCGCGGTGCTACTCATGGCAAGCGCGCCTGAAAGCGCCAGCGCAGTTTTCCAATCCATTCCCCAAAGCGAAGGTGACACCATCGCCAAGGCTCCCATTGCCACCGTGGCCCCCACCATGGTGAGCGAGACTTGCAGCAACCCTAATCCAAACACATGTTTGCGCATCGCATTAAGCTTGGGTAAGTTGAACTCCAACCCAATAACAAACATCAGGAAAACCACCCCATATTCACCCAAGTGACCCACGGCGACGCCGTCTTTAGAAAGAGCTAAGGCATGCGGCCCCAAAGCCACACCCACTGCCAAATACCCCAACATCGGTGGTAGTTTTAGCGTACGGCACAGCACAACACCTGACACCGCAGCCAAGAGGTAAAGCAAAGTAATTTCAAGAGCGCCCATGGCTCGATACTATCAAGACCCGAGGGCTCTATAAAATAACCTGATGACTTCCACACTTTCCAAGGCAGATTCAACATCCGATGCGGTAGCGGCAAACCGGGCCAGCGCCCTAGCCCACGCCACCTTTGACATTGAAGCTGCCGCTGTGTTGGGGCTCAAAGCCCGCCTAGACGAAGGGTTTCCCCGCGCCGTATCCATGATGCTGGCCACCACCGGACGCGTCGTCGTGATGGGCATGGGTAAAAGCGGTCACGTCGGGCGAAAAATCGCTGCCACCTTAGCCTCTACAGGAACCCCCGCACTCTTTGTTCACCCCGCGGAAGCCAGCCATGGGGACCTGGGTATGATCACCGCCACGGATTTGGTGTTGATGATTTCCAACAGCGGCGAATCGCAAGAAATGAGTGCCATCTTGCCGGTGCTTAAACGCCTTGGCGCCCCGTTGGTGGCGATGACCGCCAACGGCGATTCAAGCATGGCGCAACACGCCGCCGTTTGGCTCAACACTGCTGTCGATATCGAAGCCTGTCCGTTGAACCTCGCACCCACCGCAAGCACCACCGCACAATTGGCCATGGGCGACGCCCTGGCGGTCGCTTTACTCGACGCCCGCGGTTTCAAAGCCGAAGACTTTGCACGCTCCCACCCTGGTGGCGCTTTGGGGCGCAAACTGCTGACGCATGTGAGTGATGTGATGCGGACCGGGGACGCGGTCCCACACGTGGCGCCTTCTGCGACTTTTACCGCTTTGATGCGCGAGATGAGCGCCAAAGGTTTAGGCGCCACTGCTGTGGTGGATCAGGACCAGCGCGTAGTGGGCATTTTTACCGATGGCGATTTACGGCGCTGGGTTGAGCAAGGCGTTGACCTGCGCAGTAAAACCGCCCAAGAGGTGATGCACCCACAACCCGCAACGCTTTTGCCAACAGCGTTGGCAGTCGACGCGGCCGTACTCATGGAAAGCCTGCGTATCACCAGCGTGTTGGTGGTTGATGCACAAGGCCGTTTGTGTGGCGCTCTCAACAGCAACGATCTCATGCGGGCTAAGGTTATCTAATGCAAGCCACACTCACCTTTCCCCCTGAGTTACTGCTCCAAGCGCAGAACGTCAAAGTTCTTTTTTTAGATGTGGATGGTGTTTTGACCGACGGTGGCTTGTTGTACTCTGACACCGGCGAAACGCTCAAACGTTTCAACACCTTGGACGGCCACGGTCTCAAGATGTTACAAAAAGCTGGCATCACGCCCGCTGTCATTACAGGGCGCGACTCTCAACCGCTGCGTGCGCGCTTGGCTGCGCTTGGAATTACCCACGCCCATTACGGGATTGAAGATAAACGTCCCGCAGCCGAACAAACACTTAAAGACCTAGGATTGAACTGGGACCAAGCTGCGGCCATGGGTGACGACTGGCCTGATCTGCCGATGATGCGACCCTGCGCTTTCGCTGCAGCCCCTGCCAATGCGCACACTGAAGTTTTAGCTTATAGCCACTTCGTGAGTCGCCTTCAAGGTGGACACGGCGCTGTACGTGAAGTGTGTGATCTGTTGATGGTAGCCAGCGGACGGTACGCGGATTTACTCGGAGCGTACCTCGAGTGACAAACCAGTGGTTTCGTTTTTGGGACTGGCTGCTGCTGTACCTTCCAGCCATGCTCATGGCCGTCCTTGCCCTGGGTTCTTACTGGTTGGTGCGCACCACGCCACCTTCTGAATCAGCGCCTGTTCCCAGGCTGCTTAGCCACACGCCTGATTACATGATGGATGGGTTTTCTGTTCAGTCGTTTGACACCGCGGGTCGGCTTCGCTCGATTGTCAAGGGAACACAAGCGCGGCATTACCCAGATACACAGTGGACTGAAATTGATGCGATACGCATCCGCTCCTTTGACACCAAAGGCCACATTACCAATGCCTCGGCTTTGCGCGGGCTCAGCAACGAAGACGGCTCCGAAGTGCAGTTATTAGGCAACGCTTTGGTCGTGCGTGATGCCGACCTGACTACCCAGCCTGACCCTACTCCGCGTATGCAATACAAAGGGGAGTTTCTTCACGCCTTTATTGACACCGAAATGGTGACGTCGCACCTGCCCGTCGAAATTGAACGTGGTAAAGATCGCTTTTTTGGCGACACAATGGACTTTGACAATGTCGCTCAAACCCTGAAGCTTGAAGGCCGCGTACGCGGCACCATCGTCCCCAAAAAACAAAAGCCCGAATGAACGCCGAACCACCGCTTGTTTTTATCACCGGCGCATCCAGCGGCATCGGACAGGCCTTGGCCTTGCGCTATTACCAAGCCGGATACCGACTTGCGTTGGTGGCGCGACGTGCTGAATTGATGACGCAATGGGCACAAGACGCACAGCTCGACACCACCCGATATTCCATTTACTGTGCCGATGTGTCTTCTATCGACAGCATCGTGAGTGCTGGCGCGCAATGCCTGTCACAACAGGGTTTGCCAGCGGTTGTGATCGCCAACGCAGGGATAAGCGTCGGCATTGATACCGCGCACCGCGCCGACCTCGATGCCATGGCCCACCTCTTTGCAACCAATAACATCGGGCTCGCCGCAAGCTTTCATCCGTTTATCGAACCCATGCGGGTGCGCGGCTCTGGGGTTTTGGTGGGTATTGCCAGTGTGGCCGGAATTCGTGGTTTGCCCGGTCACGGCGCTTACTGCGCGAGCAAAGCCGCCGTGATCAGCTACTGCGAATCTTTACGCGGCGAGTTATGCGGCACGGGTGTTCGGGTTTTGACTTTGTCGCCGGGTTACATCGACACCCCCTTAACGCGCAAAAACAAATACCCGATGCCTTTTCTCATGCCTGCCGCTACGTTTGCAGACAAGGCTTTTCGCGCGATAGGCTCAAAAGCGTCTTACCTTGTCATTCCTTGGCAAATGGGCTGGGTTGCGAAACTCTTGCGCCTTTTACCGATTCCTCTTTTTGACCGCGTGCTTGCGGGTCAACCTAGAAAACACCGCACACCCCAATAGAAAAGCGGTTTAAGCAGACAACAAAAAAGGGTCCCGAAGGACCCTTTTCTTATGGGCACAAAGCCCAAGCTGTACTGACTCGTGAGAGCTTAGTAACCGCCGCCGCTACGGCCACCGCCGTAACCGCCACCGCCGCCGCCACCACCACTGCGTCCGCCGCCAGCGCCGCCGCCGTAACCGCCGCCGCCACCACCGCTACGGCCAGCACCGCCGCCGTAACCGCCGCCGCCGCCAGCTCCACCACCGAAACCGCCGCCACCAGTGCGGGGGGGACGTGGCTCCATTGGACGTGCCTCGTTGACTACCAAGCCACGACCACCAAATTGTTGGCCGTTCATGCCATTGATAGCTGCTTGTGCTTCTGCGTCGCTGCCCATTTCCACAAAGCCGAAGCCTTTGGAACGGCCAGTGTCACGTTCCATCATGACCTTAGCGCTAGAAACGGAACCGTGTGCTGCAAATGCTTCTTGCAGATCTTCGTCACGGAATGAATAGGGCAAGTTGCCCACATAAAGTTTGTTGCCCATGAAAGGACTCCTCAAAATAACTCAAAACGCGATGGAGTCCAAAACCGCAATCAACAAACCATTAAAGACTTAGAGCAGACGCGAAACTGACCAAACACCGCAAACCTGCTTTACCTAAATTTAGGCAAAGCTAAATCATTATGCGCTACTTTCGCAAAACGCAAGCAATTTATTTCGCAAAGCCCCGCGAATTTCAATCAAAACCGTTTGTTTTATGCTAATCGTGCCGCACGCAGGGCGCGCAACCGGCTTACCAATTGGACTCGCGCTCGGGCGAGGCGCTGATTTTGTGGGTGCTTAAATCTGCACCATCGAACTCTTCTTCTTGGCTCATGCGCAAGCCCATGGTTGCCTTAAGTAAGCCATACACCGCAAAGCCGCTGACCAAAGCCCAGGCCACGCCCAAAGCGGTTCCGATGATTTGCGCCGAAAGAGAAACGCCGCCCAAACCGCCCAAAGCCTGTGATCCAAAAATTCCCGCTGCAATGCCGCCCCAGGTTCCGCACAAGCCGTGCAAAGGCCACACGCCCAACACGTCATCAATCTTCCACTTGTTTTGTGTGAGCGTGAACATCACCACAAAGATCGCGCCTGCAATGCCGCCCACCACCAAAGCGCCCATCGGGTGCATCAAGTCCGAGCCCGCACACACCGCCACCAAGCCCGCCAAAGGACCGTTGTGTAAAAAGCCGGGGTCGTTTTTGCCCAAGACCAATGCAACCAAGGTTCCGCCAACCATCGCCATCAACGAATTCACCGCCACCAAGCCTGAAATTTTGTCCAAGGTTTGTGCGCTCATCACATTAAAGCCAAACCAGCCTACGGTCAAAATCCAAGCGCCCAGCGCCAAAAAGGGAATGCTTGACGGCGGGTGGGCTGACACCGCTCCGTCTTTTCGGTAACGGTTACTGCGCGCTCCGAGCAAAATCACTGCGCCCAAAGCAATCCAACCACCGACGGCGTGCACCACGACGCTACCTGCAAAATCATGAAACTCTTCGCCGGTGTGGGCCTTCAACCATGCCTGCACCCCGAAGTGTTGGTTCCACGCGATGCCCTCAAAAAAGGGATAAATCACACCCACAATCGCGGCAGTTGCAATCAACTGCGGCCAAAATTTCGCTCGCTCAGCAATACCGCCTGAAATGATGGCGGGAATCGCCGCTGCAAAAGTCAATAAGAAAAAGAACTTCACCAAGGCGTAACCGCTTTGCGCAGCCAACTGCTCGGCACCAACAAAGAAGTGTGTCCCGTACGCCACGCTGTAGCCGACCACGAAATAGACCACCGTCGAAACCGAGAAGTCCGCCAAGATCTTCACCAAGGCATTAACCTGGTTTTTACGGCGCACTGTTCCCAACTCTAAAAACGCAAACCCCGCGTGCATCGCAAGCACCATGACGGCGCCCAATAAGATAAACAAGGCGTTTGCGCCCTGATTCAGTGCTTCCATGAAAATTTTCTCAGTGAATTGCTTTAATTTGGTGCAAATTTAGGGTTTCGCCTATTTACGCACTGAAACCAAGCAATTCTCACGCCAAAGCGGGAAATAACCCTAGAACAAGACAGGGTATTGGTCTATAATCATCCGCATGCTTACATATTTAGCCAAAGTCGATAAATCAAGATTGATTAATCGAAGATTTAATCTCAACGATAAACAAGCCGCCGTCTTGGACTATGTATCTGAAAAATACCTTTCCAACAAAATTTGCCACGTCACGGAAATTACTTTACTAAAAACGATTGGCTCGTTGACAAGTCTTCATACCGCTACAAAAAAACTGGTGGAGCTCAAGCTTATTAAAGTCACGATGGATCCGATTGACAACCGACTGAAAAATGTCGTGCCAACGCCTCTGGCTCTCAAACGTTTAGCGGCCTTGGTCGCTGTTTTTGAATCGGCCTAATAGGCGCTCAAACTACCGTCCTTGACGCTACGCGCCAATCGCGTTCTCCACCTTCATAAAAATCGGCCGGCCATCGGGCGTACTCAAAGGCACGATTTGGTCGTCTGCCCCATCAACGCCCGGAACCACGGCGCACAGCGTCGGACTGCTGCGCAACTCTGCGCCTAGGTGAACTTCAAGGTCTGCGATCACAAGGCGAACCTCGCTGAGAATTTTGGTGACTTTCATGGGTTTTCCTTTTGTGATGTGTCGTAGGCGTGAAGTGGGGGCATGTGGATTGCAGTACTGTTGATTTGTACAGTATTATAGATTCCATGAAAGCCCCGTTAATTTCCACAAATTCTGCGCCCGCACTGATTCCCATCCTCTCTAGCCCGCTGTGGCTGGACGTTTGCAGCTGGCTGATGCCCGCAGGCTTTCCCTCGCCCGCAGCCGACCATACCCAAGAGCGGATTGATCTGAACAAGCAACTCATCCGCAACAAAGACGCGACCTATATCTTTCGCGTCAAAGGCGACTCGATGGTCGGCGTTGGTATTTACGAAGGTGACGCGTTGTTGGTAGATCGCAGCATGGACCCCAAGCACAACCACATTGTGGTGGCGCAGTTAAACAATGAGTTCACCGTCAAGCGCCTGTACCGCCGTGGGGGCGTGGTCAAGCTGGTGGCAGAAAACCCGATTTATCCGGCCCGGCTGATTAAAGAGGAAGATGATTTTTTGGTGTGGGGCGTGGTGACTAACAATATTCACAAGCTGTGCTGATTCGGTTTGACCATGCCTGACCACAAGATTGATCCCCAAAGCCTGGAGGCGCTGCCACGCACACCGGGGGTGTATATCTTCCAAGGCGAAGGCACGCTGCCGCTGTACATTGGCAAAAGCATTGACATTCGCAGCCGGGTTCTTAGCCACCTTCGTGCGCCCGAGGAGGCGCGTATGTTGGCCCAAACACGGCGGATTGACTTTGTAGAAACCGCTGGCGAGATTGGCGCTTTATTGCTGGAGTCTCAGATGATCAAAGCGCAAAGTCCCTTGTTTAACCAACGCTTGCGTCGCGTTCGTTCCCTGTGCTCTATCCGTTTACACCACACCAACCAAGGCGCAGTACCAGAGATCGTTGATAGCAACAGCGTGAACTTGGGACTGACGCATGGGCTTTACGGTTTGTTTTCCTCTCGCCACGCAGCCCAATCCAAACTCAAAGAACTCGCGCAAGAGAGTCGGCTTTGTTTGTCCGTTTTAGGTTTAGAAAAAACCGCTAAGCGCGGTTGCTTTGGCCTTCAAATTAAAACCTGCTTAGGGGCTTGCGTAGGCAAAGAAGACCGCGCCAGCCACGACGCGCGATTACGCTTGGCGCTCATGGAATCACAAGTCGAGGTGTGGCCCTTTGCGGGTGCGGTTGACTTGATTGAAACAAGCGGTGACTGGGTACAAAAACACCGTATCAACAACTGGTGTTACCTCGGAACCCAGTGCTCGAGATCAGCCAACACGCACGCCCTTGGCGCACACACGCCCCATGACTTTGATCTCGACAGCTACAAAATTTTGGTGCGCCCGATCATGTTGGGGGCGGTGAAAGTTGCGACGGTTTTGGAATGAAGGCGTCCCAACCCTTGCCATCTCGGCCTTTGCAAATCGCTTTGGTGGATTGCAACAACTTCTACGTTAGTTGCGAGCGCGTCTTTCGTCCCGACCTTAAAACCACGCCCTTGGTCGTTCTCTCTAACAACGACGGCTGCGCGGTCTCGCGCTCTAACGAGGCGAAGGCCTTGGGTATCCGCATGGGCCAGCCTTGGTTTGAGTGCAAAGCATTGGCGCAAGAACACGGCATTCTTGCGTTGAGTTCGAACTACGCTCTGTACGCTGATCTCTCTAATCGGGTGATGTCTATCTTGTCGACCTACTCGCCGCGCAGCGAGGTGTACTCCATCGATGAATGCTTTGTTGATCTCACCGGAACCCAAAAGCTCAAAGCGGTGAGTTACGAAATGCGCGAACGGGTGACGGCGTGGACGGGGATTCCTGTGTGCGTTGGTATCGGCCCGACCAAGACGCTGGCCAAGTTAGCCAACCACATTGCCAAGAAGCACCCGCGCTCGCAAGGCGTTTTTAACTACAACGATTTAAGCAAAGCACAACAGGATAAGTTGCTGGGCCAAATCGACGTCGCTGAAGTGTGGGGCATCGGTCGCCGAATTTCTGCCCGCTTGGCTGAACACGGTATCTTCACCGTTCAAGACCTGCGCACCGCGCACACGCCCACCTTGCGCGCCGAGTTTGGGGTGGTGGTTGAAAAAACACAACGTGAGTTACAAGGCGTTGCATGTATTGATTTACAAGACATGGCTCCAGACAAGAAACAAATCCTTTGCAGCCGCTCCTTTGGGCAGACCGTCACCGAACTTGCGGTACTGAAAGATGCGATGAGCACCTTCGTCGCCAATGCCTGCGTCAAGCTCCGAGCACAGGGCTCGCAGGCTGCGCTGATTCATGTGTTTTTACATACCAACCGCTTTCGAAAAGACCTGCCTCAGTACAACCCTTCGCTTAGCGTGCCGTTGCCGCAACCCACCAGCGACAGTTTGGTGGTGAGCCGCTGGGCCGACTGGTTGGTATCGCGCTTGTTCAGACCAGACTACGCCTACAAGAAGGCAGGAATTATGTTGGGAGACATTACGCCCGCAGAGCAGTACCAAGCGGATTGGCTTGAACCCACGCCCGCAACAGACACGCGTTTAATGGCGGCTTTAGATGGACTGAACGAGCGCTATGGCCGGGGAACGGTCAAGGTCTCTACGCAAGGCGGACACAAAGGCTGGCAGATGCGCCAAGAGAGAAGGTCGCCGAACTACACCACGCAGTGGGGGGCGCTGGTACAAGTTGGTTAACAATTTAACCCGCTTAACTAAGCTTCCGGCGCATTCAAGTCTCTGGGCTGCCGTCGGCATTTAACAACTTGTATGCGGCTGGCGATTCCTCCAGCGCGTTCGTCGTTCGCATCATCGTAATTGCATTGTCTAAGTTCGAGTAGTCGAATTTATGGCTCCACCGAGCCATCTTGGCCAAGCTCTTAACAAATCCATCCGGCTCGTTCGTGCGGGTCAGTGCGCGTGCGCAATCCACGTACTGCGGGTGATAAAGCGTTGGGATGATGATGCGTGACAGCCCGTTACGTGTTAGCTCTGCATTCATCACCAGCCGGGATAGGCGACCATTGCCATCGTCGAAGGGATGGACTTCTGACACCAGGAACGCGTAGTACACCGATCGGGCAAAGCCCTCTGGTACAGACAATGCAAGGCGTGAGCCTTCCGTGAGTGTTCCGCGCACATACGCGGGCTCGACAAACCTCGTGGTACCAGCGTAGTTGACTTCTAGCTTCGGCTTGCCTGGATTCGCTTCGGGGCGCATCTTGAGCATCTCGGCATGCCAGTATTCCAACCCTTCAAGGAACTCGGGCCCCGCAATAGGCGGGCTGTCCCTGAACGGAGGTGTCATGGCTAAGCGAAAAACGCCAAGGATGTCGTGGGAATCTTTCGGACGATTCGAGACAATGGCGTTGTTCATCACGATGTCGCGGGCCTGCTCAATATCGAATCTCGTCCCTTCAACGTAGTTGGAAAAATACGACTCGAGGAAAGCAAAGTACTGGCGGGACAGGCCTGTCACCCTCGATTCGATTCTTGGCATCGGCTCTGTGCGCAGATGGGTCACCAGCGCCTCGAATCGGTACATCCGCTCGCTGTCTAAGGGCATTCCCCTCGCTACAGCGAGCCCATCCCTGGTACGGAGCTCACCCTTCAAATATGTCCCGAGTAGCGCCCCGATGATGGACCGCAACTCGGTTAGGGACTTATTGGCACCCAATGCATCCGCGAGGGCGGAGGATTGGTCTCGAATCTCATTGAGCGCTTTTTCGCCTGACGCATTCAACACCGAGACCAAAAGACTTTCAACATCCTGCTTTGGCGCACGCAAGTCTCCTTGTCGTCCAATGTTCTCCAGCAGCATCCTTGGGCGGCTCGCGTAATAGACCCCGCTTGAGCCGATCGGTAGATCGCCAGGCAGCGGCCCAGGTCCACGTACCACGCGAACGACAAGTCCGGGCAGCGACACCTTCTTATTAAACACGGTCGGGTGTGAAAGTGTGACCTCCCCCGAGGGGAGGACACCTCCGCGCATAGCACTGACGTGGGACACCACGCCACCTGGAACAATCATCCCCGCCACGCGTTGCCAACTCCGTCGCACCAGCGCTGCGAGTTCTTCGTCGGGCACCTTTGGGGCGTAGACGCCCTTGCAGATACGCACCAAAGTGCCTATCGCTGCTTGCCGTTGTAATGCCCGCGCCTGAGTCGCCGTAACAGCGGCAACAAAGATTAGCTCCGGGTCGGGCCGTGGGAGGCTGTTGACTTTCATCTGCATGGCTTCTTTTTCACTAAAAAGTGCGCGTGAGCGTGTCGGCAAAAGACTAAAATCTTGGACAATTTGTCGTCTAGACGCTTCAATTAACTTGACTGAGCTCATTCGAACTCTGCCTAGACCATCAAAAATCACTTAGAACTCGCGTACGGGATGCTAAATTGTCGTACATAAACTATGCAAAAGCAAGTTTAGTCGTTTTATAACTAAAAAGTTAATTCGCCCTTGCTAGTACGCCCCCAAGAACAATCGCTCCATCACCATCTCTGGCGTGATGTCTCGCAAGCAACGCGTGTGGCCGAGCGGACACTCGCGGGCAAAACAGGGCGCGCAGTCCAATCGGGGAAGGTACTGCGGTGCGTTTTTAAGCCAAATGACTTGCGCTGCGTCGCTTAAAGGCGGCGTATGCAAAGGGCTGGAGGACCCAAAGAGTGCCACCTGCGGCACGCCGAAGGCCGCTGCGATGTGCATCAAGCCCGAATCATTGCTGACCATTGCTCGGGCATTGCCAATCACGCTAAAGGCTTGGTCTAGGCGCGTTTTGCCTGACAAGTCGCGGCAAGCATTAGGAGCGCCGACGTTGGCTAGGCGGCTGATGGTTTCGCACACCGCGCTGTCTTTGCTGGAACCAAGCAAGACCACAGGCTGGCCCGTCTTTTGGAAAACGGCTTGCGCAAGCGCCGCAAAGTGTTCCGCAGGCCAGCGTTTGGCGGGGCCGTACTCTGCGCCTGGCGCCATCGCCCAGTAGCCGTGGCGATCCAAACCCAAGACTGAAAGCGCAGCGCTGTCAGCGCCCACGTCGGACACCAAAATAGGTTTGTCGTGCGATACCGCAACGTCACCGCTGAGCGCTGCGTAAAAGGCGACCATCGGCGGGCGCTCGTGCTTTTTTGGGTTGGGCAAACGCTCTGTGAGTAAGCCCCAACGCGCCTCGCCCAGATAACCCACGCGCTGAGGGATCCCAGCCCACCAAGGCACAAGCGCACTCTTCAAAGAATTAGGACAAACCACGGCGCGGTCAAACTGACCACGCAACGTTTTCGCTAAGGCGCGTCGCGCCGTCCACTGCAAACCTCCATGGGCAAAAGGCAGCTCGATGGTGGTGCTGACCTGGGGCATCAACCGGTACACCGGCGCCACCCAAGGCAGCGCTGCAACAGTGATGCGTTCGCCACGGGCGTGAAGCCGACGCAGCAGGGGCTCGGTCATCACCGCGTCCCCAATCCACTGGGGCGCGATGAGCAGCGTGTTAGTGGTGGCCGTCGAAATGCTCGCCGTCCTTGAGCTGATAGACCGTGCCGCAGTACGGGCACTTGGCCTCGCCGCTGAGAGCCACATCAAGGTAAACCTTGGGATGGGTGTCCCAGATTTTCATGTGCGCCAAAGGGCTTGGGCAATACACCCCGCCTTGGGCGTTCAGGTCTTTGGCCAATAAAGTGACAACGGATTTACTCATAAGGATTCTCTTTTGCGTTTGCAGTACAGCCTTAAACCAAGGTCAGCCAATGGGCATATTTGGGATTGCGGCCGTTCACAATGTCAAAAAACGCGCTTTGGATTTTTTCAGTGATCGGGCCGCGAGTACCAACGTAGTTGTCTTTGCCTAAAGCGATGCGGTCCAACTCACGAATAGGCGTCACCTCTGCGGCCGTTCCGGTAAAGAACGCCTCGTCACAGATATAAACTTCATCGCGGGTCATGCGTTTTTGTACCAGCTCCAGACCTAAGTCTTTGCAAATATGCATAACGGTGTTGCGCGTAATTCCGTTGAGTGCGCCAGCAGATAAGTCCGGCGTGTACACCACCCCGTCTTTGACCACAAACAAATTCTCTCCCGCGCCTTCGGACACAAAGCCATTGGCGTCGAGCAGCATGGCCTCGTCATAGCCGTCATCGGTAGCTTCCATATTGGCAAGGATAGAGTTGGTGTAATTGCTCACCGCCTTGGCCTGGGTCATGGTGATGTTGACATGGTGGCGGGTGTAGCTTGAGATTTTCACGCGGATACCGCGCTTCATTCCCTCTTCGCCTAGGTACGCGCCCCAGGCCCAGGCAGCGACCATCAAATGAATCGTATTGCCCTTGGGAGACACGCCCAATTTCTTATCCCCGATCCATGTCAAGGGCCGCAAGTAGCAGCTCTCTAATTTGTTTTCACGCACCACCGCCCTTTGCGCCTCTTGAACTTGCTCTTTGGTAAATGGAATATTCATCCGCAAAATTTTGGCACTGTTGAACAGGCGCTCAGTGTGCTCTGCCAAGCGAAAGATCGCGGTTCCTTTGGCAGTGTTGTAAGCACGTACGCCCTCAAACGCGCCGCAGCCGTAATGCAGCGTATGGCTGAGTACATGAATCTTGGCATCGCGCCAGTCGACCATCTGGCCGTCCATCCAGATTTTTCCGTCGCGGTCAGACATGGAGGGAGGCATTGCGGTCATGGCAGGGTGTCCTTTAAGTGGATAAGCAAGAATTGCAAAAAAGAGTGATTTTACGGGGCGGTTGAAGACGCGCTTTCCGAAGCAGCTTGGGGCTCGGTCTGCTGTGGGCGCTCCAAGGTCCAGCTTTTGAGCTTTCCACCCCAAAACTCGCAGCGAACCACGGATTGGGAGCCATCGGTCCAAATGAAAATTTCCGGCTGTGCTTCGCTTGGGCTTTGTAGTTCGCCCAATGAACGCGTTATCGCCACCACGTGCAAAAGCGTGACGCCCGCACGCAGTTTGGCGTTGAGCATGACGGCGCTGTCTACATAGCCCTTGGGTCGTTTGGCTGCCCGCTGCAAAATTTGCAGCATGCGGGTGAAATGCAGCAGCAGCCACATGACCAAAACACCCACCGCAAGCGCTACGCCCTGCCAACCGTAGTTTCGGTAAGCGAGAACGATAAGGGCGAGACTCCCTAAGGGGATCGCAATTTTTTGGAAAGAGGGCATTTGCATGGCTTGATTTTCGCAGGTGTCGCCTGATTTCAAAAAACGGTCGTCTGCGTTGGCTGCAGGCACTTCAATAACAGATACATTGACAGCCATTGACCCATCCACCTTCTGAGACTTCCCACCCCGCTATGAGCCACCACAACCAACGTGTTTTTATCACCGCCGCTGCCGCTGGCATTGGGCGCGTTATGGCGCAGGCCTTTGTCAAAGCCGGTGCTAATGTTTTTATTGGCGACAACGATGCCCATGCGCTCCAAGCCACGCTCAGCGCCAATCCATCGATGAGCGGCATGGTGTGTGATGTCAGCGACGAGGGGCAGGTCGCTGAATTTTTCAAAGTAGGCACAGCCACCTTGGGCGGGCTGGATATTGTGGTTTGCAATGCAGGCGTCGCCGGTCCGACTGCAGAAGTACAAGACATCACGTTGGCGCAGTGGCGTCAATGCCTGGCGGTTAATTTAGATTCGGCATTTTTATGCGCCCACTTTGCCGCACCCCTCTTGCGCGCCCAAGGCAGCGGTTCCATCGTCAACATGTCATCTACCGCAGGCTTGTACGGTTTTCCAAGGCGCTCGCCTTATGCTGCCGCCAAGTGGGCGATTCGAGGTTTGACACGCACACTCGCGCAAGAGCTCGGGCCTGCGGGCGTGCGGGTGAACTGCATTTGTCCGGGCTCGGTCTCGGGCGAACGCATTGACCGCGTGATTGCAGCCGAGGCCCTGAAAACCCAGCGCAGTGAAGCGACTGTTCGAGAAGAGATGACGGCGGCCACTTCTCTCAAAACTTTCATTGATCCCGAAGACATTGCGCAGTTGGTGTTGTTTATCACCTCAGCGGCAGGCGCCAGAATCTCAGGCCAAGAGCTCGCTGTGGATGGTCACACCGAAACTTTTTGAGGCTTCTTTGGGGCATATTTCCAGTGATAGCATTTCGAGTTCTAACTTCAAACTCGCAAACCCTTGGATTCATTTGACTTTATTGTTGTAGGCGCTGGCTCTGCTGGTTGCGTCCTCGCTGATCGCTTAAGCGAAAGCGGGACCAAGCGTGTCCTAGTGTTAGAGGCCGGCGGCACCGACCAACGCTTTTGGATCAAAGCACCGATTGGCTATGGGATGTCGTTTTACAACGCGGCCGTGAATTGGAAGTACACCACTGAACCGGTGCTTGGCTTGGGCTATCGCACCTCCTATTGGCCCCGAGGCAAAGTATTAGGGGGTTCGAGTTCGATTAACGCCATGGTCTACTGCCGCGGGCTCCCGACTGACTATGACGACTGGCATGCTGCGGGTAACCCGGGCTGGGCTTGGAAGGATGTCAAGCCGGTGTTTGAGAGCTTTGAGCGAAAGGTGGGAGGTAATGGTGTTGCGCAAGGGCACGGCGCACTGTTTGTATCCAATCGCGAACTGGAGTACCACCCGCTCAAACATGACTTTCTTCATGCTGCCCGTGATTTGCAGATTCCTCTTTCAAGCGACCTCAATGGCGATGCGCCTGAGGGCTTGGGGGCCTACCCCATCACAACTCGAAATGGTTTGCGTTGTTCCAGTGCCGATGCCTTTTTGCGACCCGCCTTAGCGCGAAGAAACTTAGAGTTACGAAGCCACGCACATGTTCATCGAATCATTTTCAAAGACCAACGCGCCATTGGCGTGCAATACAGCACCGGCCCAGACAACGCCCTCACAACGGTGTTTGCTTCTGGAGAGATCGTTTTAGCCGCAGGGGCCATTAACTCTCCCCAAATTTTGCAGCTGTCTGGAATCGGGCCTCCCGCGCTGCTACGCGAACACGGCATCAACATCCTCTTTGCCAATGAAGCAGTTGGCGCAGGACTGCAAGACCATTTGGGCATTAACTACACTTTTTCTTCCAAGGTGCCGACGCTCAACGGCGTATTGGGTTCTTGGTCCGGAAGATTAAAGGCGGGCCTGCAGTTTCTATTGCAACGCCGAGGCCCTTTGAGTATTGGAGTGAACCAAATGGGTGGAATGGTTCGTACCGATTCCGCGCAGGTCCGTCCCAATGTCCAACTCTATTTCAGCCCAATCAGTTATTCCGCGACTTTTGTGAACCA
>CAMDAN010000019.1 GCA_945888535.1 Bordetella parapertussis | reverse complement strand
ACTTTTGGGTGAATATTGCAGATTGGTTATGCTCGCCTTACTTAACCCCAGCGAAAGAACACTATGTTGTTAGAAGCCGATGCCAGTCAGTTAGTTTTGGTGGATTACCAAATTCAACTCATGCCCGCGATGTTGGATGCACAGGCGGTACTGGCCAATGCGGTGTGTCTTGCCCGACTGGCTCAAGTGATGCAAGTCCCCGTTTTTGTCACGGAGCAAAGCCCGTCGAAATTGGGGGCTACGGTGCATGATTTGAGCGAAGCACTGAGCAAGATGCCTTTTAAGCAACTTGCAAAAATGCAGTTCAGCGCAGTCGAAGAAGGCTTGGGCGACATGTTGAGGCCGCCGCCCAAGCCGCCCCAAGGCAACGCGCGAAGCCTGCCCAAACACTTGCAAAAAAGTTCCAGCGATTCAGAACACCGGTCAACCATTCTTTTGGCGGGCTGCGAAGCCCATGTCTGTTTATTGCAAACGGCACTTGATTTATTGGAAGATGAATTCGAGGTGTGGGTGGTAACGGATGCATGCAGTTCGCGTACCGAACGCAATCGCGATGCGGCGTTTGACCGTCTTGCTGGAGCCGGGGTGGAATTGGTGACGACGGAAATGGTGGCCTTTGAGTGGTTGCGCTCTGCGGAACACCCTGCATTTCGCGAAGTTCAGGGGCTCATCAAATAAGTGTAGTTACCAAGGCATCTGGCCGCTCATTGAGTCAGCCTCTTGCAAGTTGACTCATCATAATTACCCGTTGATCTTAATGCCATGGTTGTCATGGCTTGCTTGGAGAACTCTATGACTGCTTATGCCGATTTCCATCGCCGCTCTATCGAAGACCGTGATGGGTTTTGGGCTGAACAAGCCCATTCCATTGAGTGGAAATCACCCGCCCAGCAGATTTGCGATTACAGCAACCCGCCTTTTGCCCGCTGGTTTGTGGGGGGCACGACCAACCTATGCCACAACGCAGTAGACCGGCATCTTAAAGACCGCCCCAACCAAGCCGCCTTGATTGCGGTGTCTACGGAAACCAATTCGGAAACGGTTTACACCTTCGCGCAACTGCATGCAGAAGTGCAACGCATGGCGGCTTCCTTGTTAGACCTCGGCGTTAAGAAAGGCGACCGCGTCTTAATTTACATGCCCATGATTGCGGAGGCATCGTTTGCCATGTTGGCGTGTGCTCGCATTGGCGCCATTCATTCGGTGGTGTTCGGCGGTTTTGCTGCGGGCTCATTGGCAACGCGTATTGAAGATGCGTCTCCTACGGTGATTGTGAGCGCGGAAGCAGGTTCTCGCGCAGGCAAAGTGGTGGAGTACAAACCATTGTTAGACGAAGCGATCCGTGTTTCTTCGCACAAGCCCAGAGCGGTTTTGATGGTTGATCGCAAGCTCGCGGCTATGCATTGGGTGGATGGGCGGGATCACCTGTGGAGCGAGTTGCGTGAAAAGCATCTCCATGCGGTTGTTCCTTGCGAGTGGGTCGAATCAACCCATTCGAGCTACACCCTGTACACCAGCGGAACCACAGGCAAGCCCAAAGGCGTTCAGCGCGATACCGGTGGTTACGCCGTTGCTCTGGCTGCCAGCATGAAAAATATTTTTTGCGGCAAACCCGGAGAAACGTTCTTTTGCACCAGTGACATTGGCTGGGTGGTTGGCCACAGCTACATCATTTACGGTCCGCTGATCGGGGGAATGGCCACCATTCTTTATGAGGGTCTTCCGATTCGACCCGATGGGGGAATTTGGTGGAGCTTGGTTGAGAAGTACAAAGTCACGGTGATGTTTAGTGCGCCAACGGCGATACGGGTACTGAAAAAACAAGATCCGGAATTGCTCACGAAGTACGACCTGAGCAGCCTGCGTTCTTTGTTTTTAGCGGGTGAGCCCTTGGATGAGCCAACCGCCCAGTGGATTAGCAAGGGCCTGGGTAAAGCCATTATTGATAATTACTGGCAGACCGAAAGCGGCTGGCCTATTTTGACGATTGCCAATGGCATTGAAAAAGCTAAGAGTAAATTTGGCAGCCCCGGTGTTGCCATGTATGGCTACAACGTGAAGTTGCTTAACGAAGCAACTGGCGAAGAGCTTTTAGGGGAAGACAAAAAAGGCGTTCTAACCATTGAGGGTCCTTTGCCTCCAGGATGTATGCAAACCGTATGGCGCGATGACGCACGTTTCGTGAAAACGTATTGGAACAGTATCCCTGGAAAAATGGTTTATAACACCTTTGATTGGGCGGTGCGCGACAAGGACGGCTATTACTTTATTCTGGGTCGGACCGATGATGTGATCAACGTCGCCGGTCACCGTTTGGGGACCCGTGAAATCGAAGAGTGCATTTCGAGCCACCCCAATATTTCTGAAGTGGCCGTGGTCGGCGTGGCCGATAACTTAAAAGGCCAAGTGGCGGTTGCTTTTGCCATTGCGAAAGACGCCACAGGCTTGGTGGACGCGGCTGCCCATGCCAAGTTAGAAGCCGAGGTGATGAAGGTTGTTGACCAGTCTATTGGCGCAGTCGGTCGGCCAGCGCGGGTTTATTTTGTAACGGTTTTACCCAAAACACGCAGCGGAAAACTCTTGCGTCGTGCGATACAAGCGGTGTGCGAAGGCCGTGATCCTGGTGACTTAACCACCATGGAAGACCCAAGTGCCTTGCAGCAAATTAAAGCCATGGTTTAACCATATCAGTCTT
The DNA here is from genome assembly GCA_945888535.1 of Bordetella parapertussis. Lineage (GTDB taxonomy): Bacteria > Pseudomonadota > Gammaproteobacteria > Burkholderiales > Burkholderiaceae_C > Allorhodoferax > Allorhodoferax parapertussis_A. Next base: position 30,265 of record CAMDAN010000019.1, on the reverse strand, counting down.
TTCAGTGGCAAAATGCGCAGTGTTACTGAGGCCTTAACGCCCTAGTCGCATCCGCTAACCGGTTAAGCCGTGCCGCGGAAGGTTTATCAACCAACTTATGTTTCCCAAAGGGGAACGGAGGTCAGCGAAAAATGAGTGAGACACAATCCGTCTACGCCGCCTACCAAGGCAATACCCATCTTTTTGGCGGTAACGCGCCCTATGTTGAAGAGATGTATGAGAACTACCTGGCTAACCCAGGCAGTGTTCCAGACACCTGGCGTCAATACTTCGATGCGCTTCAACACGTTCCTGCTACCGATGGCAGCAACGCCAAAGACGTTCCACACCAACCGGTGATCAATGCGTTCGCAGAGCGGGCAAAAGCGGGCGGAACCAAAGTCGTTTTGGCCAGCGCAGATGCGGAAATGGGTCGCAAGCGTACATCCGTTCAGCAGCTCATCGCGGCTTACCGCAATGTGGGTCAACGCTGGGCTGATTTAGATCCGCTCAAACGAACCGAGCGCCCGTCTATTCCTGAACTTGACCCTGCGTTTTACGGCTTTGCCGATGCAGACCAAGAGACGGTATTCGATACCAGCAATACCTTCTTTGGCAAGGATCGGATGTCCTTGCGTGAATTGTTAAACGCATTGCGTGAAACCTACTGCGGCACCTTGGGTGCCGAGTTCATGTATGCCACCGACCAAACAGAAAAGCGCTGGTGGCAACAAAAGCTCGAAAGCATTCGCAGCAAACCCAGTTTCAATGCGGAAAAGAAAAAACATATTTTGGGTCGCTTAAGTGCGGCCGAAGGCCTTGAGCGCTTTTTGCATACGAAATATGTGGGCCAAAAACGCTTTTCTTTAGAAGGCGGCGAGAGCTTTATCGCGGCGATGGATGAACTGATCCAGTCCGCGGGAAGCAAAGGCGTTCAAGAAATTGTGATCGGGATGGCCCATCGGGGCCGATTGAATGTTTTAGTCAACATCATGGGCAAGTTGCCTAAGGATTTGTTCGCCGAGTTTGACCACACCGCTCCCGAAGAGTTGGCTTCAGGCGACGTGAAATACCACCAAGGCTTTAGCTCAGATATGAGTACGGCCGGTGGGCCGGTCCATTTGTCCTTGGCCTTTAACCCTTCGCATTTGGAAATTGTGAACCCGGTGGTTGAAGGTTCTGTGCGCGCTCGGATGGATCGACGCTCTGACCCTTTGGGCAAGCAGGTGCTTCCGGTATTGGTGCACGGCGATGCAGCTTTTGCGGGCCAAGGCGTGAACCAGGAAACGCTGGCCCTCGCCCAGACCCGGGGCTACACCACCGGGGGCACGGTCCATATCATCATCAATAACCAAATTGGCTTCACGACGTCAGACCCGCGTGATATGGGTTCTACCGTGTATTGCACGGACATTGTGAAGATGGTTGAAGCCCCCGTGTTGCACGTTAACGGCGACGATCCTGAAGCGGTGGTGTTGGCTACGCAACTGGCACTGGAATACCGGATGCAGTTCAGCAAAGATATTGTGGTTGACATCATCTGTTTCCGTAAATTGGGCCACAACGAGCAAGACACTCCGAGCTTGACGCAGCCCTTGATGTACAAAAAAATCAGTGCCCATCCAGGAACACGAAAGCTGTTTGCTGAAAAGCTAAGCGCCCAAGGATTGGGAGATACTTTGGGTGACGATATGGTGAAAGCCTACCGTGCGGCGTTGGACGAAGGCAAACATTCCGCCGATCCCGTCCTCACTAACTTCAAAACCAAGTTCACGGTGGACTGGGCGCCGTTTTTGGGTAAAAAGTGGACGGACGCCGGCGATACAGCCATACCGATGGGCGAGTGGAAGCGTTTATCCGAACGCCTCACGACCATTCCAGATTCGGTGACTCCGCACCAGTTAGTCAAAAAAGTCTATGACGACCGCGCTGCAATGGGGCGTGGTGAGATTCCCGTGGACTGGGGGATGGGCGAGCACATGGCCTTTGCCTCATTGGTGGCTAGCGGTTATCCGGTACGTTTGTCAGGCGAAGACTGCGGGCGAGGAACGTTTACGCACCGCCACGCCGTGATCCATGACCAAAACCGAGAAAAATGGGATGTTGGGACCTACGTGCCCTTGCAAAACGTCGCTGATAACCAAGCGCCTTTTGTGGTCATCGACTCGATTTTGTCGGAAGAAGCAGTTTTGGGGTTTGAGTATGGCTACGCTTCGAATGACCCCAATACCTTGGTTATCTGGGAAGCGCAGTTTGGTGACTTTGCCAACGGTGCGCAAGTGGTTATCGACCAATTCATTGCCTCTGGCGAAGTGAAGTGGGGGCGCGTGAATGGCCTAACTTTGATGCTTCCCCATGGCTATGAAGGCCAAGGCCCAGAACACAGCTCAGCCCGGCTTGAGCGTTTTATGCAGTTGGCAGCGGATACCAATATGCAGATCGTGCAGCCCACTACGGCCAGTCAGATTTTCCACATCTTGCGCCGGCAAATGGTTCGCAACCTGCGCAAGCCATTGATCATCATGACGCCGAAGTCCTTGCTGCGCAACAAAGACGCCACCTCACCACTTAGTGAATTCACCAAAGGGGGCTTCCAAACGGTGATTCCCGAAGTGAAGGACCTCAAGGCCGACAAGGTCAAGCGTCTCATCGCATGCTCCGGCAAGGTGTATTACGACTTGATGAAAAAACGCGAAGAAAAAGGGGCCGACGATGTGGCCATTGTTCGGGTAGAGCAGTTGTATCCATTCCCCCACAAAGCGTTCAGCACGGAAGTTAAAAAGTACCCGAATGCGACGGAACTGGTGTGGACCCAAGACGAGCCGCAAAACCAAGGCGCTTGGTTCTTTGTGCAGCACTACATCCACGAAAACATGGCGGAGGGTCAAAAACTAGGTTATTCGGGGCGTGCGGCTTCAGCCTCGCCTGCGGTGGGATATTCCCATTTACACCAAGAGCAACAAAAAGCACTCGTCGACGGTGCGTTTGGCAAGCTCAAGGGTTTTGTTCTAAGCAAATAAGCGCTTAGATCACCACCACGTTCCACCTATTAGAAAGAAATCACCATGGCTATCGTAGAAGTAAAAGTCCCTCAGTTGTCTGAATCGGTGGCAGAAGCCACCCTGTTGCAATGGAAAAAGAAAGTGGGCGAAGCAGTTGCTGCTGACGAAATATTGATTGATGTGGAGACGGACAAAGTCGTCCTCGAAGTTCCAGCGCCATCGGCCGGTGTTCTGGTTGAAATATTGGTCGCTGACGGCGCAACAGTCGCCGCGGAGCAACTGATTGCTCGGATTGATACGCAAGCCTCGGTAGGTGCCGTGTCTGCGCCCGCTGTGAAATCAATGGCCGCAAGTGTGACTGCAGTGGCTGCCTCACCCGCGCCAAGCTCCAATAGTAAGGCCGGTGTGTTGATGCCTTCGGCGGCTAAGTTGATGGCCGATAACAACATGCCCACTGGGTCGGTGGCAGGTTCTGGGAAAGATGGCCGGGTGACCAAGGGTGATGTTCTCGCTGCCGCGCAATCCACCGCGTCTGTGATTCCGACAGGCGTACCGACCAAGGTACTGCCCCAAGTGTCAGCCCCTTCAGTCAATCTAGGCGAGCGCCCAGAGCAACGCGTTCCGATGACCCGTCTGCGCGCCCGAGTGGCGGAGCGTTTGTTGCAATCGCAATCGACCAACGCCATTCTGACCACCTTCAACGAAATCAACATGGCCCCGGTCATGGACATGCGTAAGCGCATGCAAGAGCGTTTCGAAAAAGAGCATAGCGTCAAACTCGGCTTCATGAGCTTCTTCGTCAAAGCGGCTGTGCATGCTTTGAAAAAGTTCCCTGTGTTAAACGCCTCGGTGGATGGCAACGACATCGTCTACCACGGCTACTTCGATATCGGCATCGCTGTGGGCTCGCCTCGCGGTTTGGTGGTGCCGATTTTGCGCAACGCCGACCAGATGAGTTTTGCCGACATCGAGAAAAAAATCGCTGAATACGGTGTCAAAGCCCGTGACGGTAAGTTGGGCTTGGAAGAAATGACCGGCGGTACTTTCTCCATCTCTAACGGTGGCACCTTCGGCTCCATGATGTCCACACCGATCATCAACCCACCACAATCTGCGATTCTTGGCGTGCACGCGACCAAAGACCGCGCCATGGTTGAAAACGGCCAAGTGGTGGTTCGCCCGATGAACTACTTCGCGATGTCGTACGACCACCGCATCATTGACGGCCGAGAAGCTGTCTTGGGTCTGGTAGCGATGAAAGAGGCGCTGGAAGATCCAGCGCGTCTATTGTTTGACATCTGATTGAAAGATTCACATGTCTAAACAATTCGACGTCGTCGTCATCGGCGGTGGCCCTGGTGGCTACATTGCAGCCATCCGCGCTGCACAACTGGGTTTTCAAGTCGCTTGTATCGACGAGTGGAAAAACGCGGCCGGTGGCCCAGCGCCTGGTGGCACCTGCACCAACGTGGGTTGTATCCCGTCTAAGGCTTTGCTGCAGTCCAGCGAGCACTTTGACCACGCCAACCACCATTTCGCAGACCATGGCATCAGTGCCAAGGATGTGAAGATGGATGTGGCCAAGATGCTGGCCCGCAAAGACACCGTGGTGAAGCAAAACAACGATGGCATCTTGTACTTGTTGAAAAAAAACAAGGTCACCTTTTTCCACGGTCGCGGTTCGTTCGTCAAAACCACCGAAGCCGGTCACGAAGTCAACGTGGCAGGCAAGGCGGAAGAAGTCATCACCGGCAAGCACATCATCATCGCCACAGGCTCGAACGCCCGTGCGTTGCCAGGCACACCGTTTGATGAAGTCAACGTGCTGTCTAACGATGGCGCGTTGCGCTTGGGAGCCGTGCCCAAGAAGCTCGCCTTGATCGGCTCAGGCGTGATCGGTTTGGAGATGGGTTCTGTTTGGCGTCGTCTGGGTGCTGACGTGACTATCCTCGAAGGTCTGCCCACCTTTCTCGGTGCTGTGGACGAGCAAATCGCCAAGGAAGCCAAGAAGGCGTTTGACAAACAAGGCTTGAAGATCGAACTCGGCGTGAAAGTGGGCGAGATTGTGAACGGCAAAAAGGGCGTCACCGTCAACTACACCAACGCCAAAGGCGAAGCCATTGTGTTGGATGCTGACAAGCTCATCATCTCCATTGGCCGCGTGGCCAACACGATGGGTTTGAACCCAGAAGCCATTGGCCTGCAGCTCGACGAGCGCGGCGCCATTGTGGTGGACGGCGATTGCAAAACCAACGTGGCCGGCGTGTGGGCGGTGGGTGATGTGGTACGTGGCCCTATGCTCGCTCACAAGGCGGAAGAAGAGGGCGTGGCTGTCGCTGAGCGTATCGCTGGCCAACACGGACATGTGAACTTCAACACCATTCCTTGGGTTATCTACACCAGCCCCGAAATTGCTTGGGTGGGCCGAACAGAGCAGCAGCTTAAGGCTGATGGCGTGGCGTACAAGGCTGGCACGTTTCCGTTCCTCGCGAACGGCCGTGCTCGCGCTTTGGGCGACACCACCGGTATGGTGAAGTTCTTGGCTGATGCCACGACCGACGAAATCTTGGGCGTGCACATGGTGGGCCCTCAGGTATCCGAGTTGATTGCTGAAGCCGTGGTGGCGATGGAGTTCAAGGCATCGGCCGAAGACATCGCCCGCATTTGTCATGCACACCCCTCGCTGTCAGAAGCCACGAAAGAGGCTGCTTTGGCGGTTGACAAGCGCACACTGAACTTCTAATTACGTTTAGTATTTCCTATGAAAAGCCCGTTGGTGACATCGGGCTTTTTTCTTGTCAAGGCACAATAGAGTCCTTATGCCAGCGTACCCATCTGTCCTTCAAAATTACCAAAAAGAACTCGCGCTTCGAGGCTTTCAAAGCGACCCCGCACAACTGGGGGCTGTCGATGCCCTGGAGCGCTGCGCCACCGAGTGGGCAGCCTACAAAGGCAAGCGGTCCAACGCACTTAAAAAAATGGTCAATCGGCCACCGATTCCACGGGGTGTTTACATGTTTGGCGGGGTGGGGCGAGGGAAAAGTTTTTTGATGGATTGTTTTTTTGAAGCCGTGCCGATCCAACGGAAAACGCGTTTGCATTTTCATGAATTCATGCGCGAGGTACACCGCGAATTGCATGATTTACAAGGTACGGTCAATCCACTCGATGTATTGGGTAAAAGAATTTCCGAAAAATACAAACTCATTTGTTTCGATGAGTTTCATGTTGCCGACATTACCGATGCCATGATCTTGCATCGACTGCTTTTGGCTCTTTTTGACAATGGCGTTGGTTTTGTCACCACGTCTAATTTCAAGCCTGATGATTTATACCCTGGGGGAATGCACAGGGACCGCGTGTTACCCGCCATTGCCTTGTTAAACCAAACGATGGAAGTGCTCAGTGTGGACAACGGCGTTGACTACCGAAGCCGTACATTGGAGCAGGTCGACCTGTACCATACCCCGGCCGGTCCAGCCGCGGATGCATCTATGACCCAGACCTTTGAGAAATTAGCGATGTGCCGTGATGAAGAACCTATTTTGCATATTGAATCCCGCGATATTCAAGCCCGCCGACGCGCTGGAAGCCTCGTGTGGTTTGATTTCAAAGCACTTTGTGGCGGACCACGCTCGCAAAATGATTACCTTGAAATTGCGAGTCAATTCAGTACCGTTTTGTTAAGCGATGTTCCTTACATGCCGGTCAATCGTGGCTCTGAAGCGCGGCGTTTTACGTGGCTGATTGACGTCTTGTATGACCGGCGTGTCAAATTGATCATGTCCGCCGATGTACCTCCAGAAAAGCTGTACACCGAAGGTCCTTTAGCCCATGAATTTCCAAGAACAGTGTCCCGATTAAATGAAATGCAGTCTGCTGAGTTTCTAGCCCTTGAGCGCCGTTCGGTGGATACGCGACTGACATGAATATTCCAAAAATACTGGCCTTGTTAATCGCACTGGGCCTGCGCGTTGCTTTGGCTGACTCAGACCAAGTGTTGGAGAGCCTAGACGCGCAGCGCATGGCTATCGAATCGCAACGCTCCGATGCTGCCAAAGCCTTTGATGCAAAAGAACGTGCTTGTTATTCTGACTTCGCGGTTTCAATCTGTTTACGTAAAGTGGCCACTGAACGCCGAACGGTTCTTTACGAACTCAAACAAAAAGACCTTGCACTTGCCCGACTAGAACGCATTGAAAGAGCGGCTCAGCAACGTGTGAGGCTAGAAGAGAAAGCCAGTGAACGCCTGGAGTTTGAGAGAAAATTAGATCCCAATGCCATTGAATCTAACCAAGCGGATAAACGTAATTCTCAATCAACGAAAGTGCAGGATCACGCCAGTACCGCAAAAATTCCTACTGCTAGAGCATCTGCTCCAAAAGATAGCAATGCACCGACACCACAACAGCGCTTAAGCAACCAAGCCGCATACGATCAAAAAATACTTGATGCGAAAAAACGGATCGACGATAGACAAAAGCGGCTGGACCAGCCCCCAGCGGTCCCTTCGCCGCCTTTACCCGTTAACCCCAAAGTGCATTGATGGCCTTGCGCACCCAAGTGGAGGCGGTGTTTGCTGACCGTGGTTTGTTGTCGGATGCTATGACGAGTTTCGCTCCTCGCCCAGGCCAAGTTGAGATGGCAAAAGCTGTGGCCAATGCGATTGAAGAGGGGAAAATTTTGGCGGTGGAGGCGGGAACAGGGGTGGGTAAAACCTACGCTTATTTGGTCCCCGCTTTGCTTAGCGGTGAGCGCGTGATGGTTTCGACTGCGACCAAGGCCCTGCAAGACCAACTCTTTGTTCGCGATATTCCGCGCTTGCTCAAAGTGTTGGGTTTGTCTTTGCGGGTCGCATTACTCAAGGGTCGAAGCAGTTATCTTTGTATGCAACGCTTGTCGACAGCCCGCCAAGCAGCAGAAAACCTGGATGTTATGGCGCTGAGACAACTCGCACGGGTGGAAGATTGGGCTTTATCAACGCGTTCCGGTGATATTGCCGAGGTCAATGACTTAGAAGACGCATCACCCGTTTTGGGGCTGGTGACTTCAACCCGCGAAAATTGCCTGGGTAGCCAGTGTCCACACGCAAACCATTGCCATACCCAGTGGGCAAGGCAAGACGCGATGAAGGCTGATGTCGTGGTGGTGAATCACCACTTATTTTTTGCCGACTTGAATATCCGTGAATCCGGTGTTGCAGAACTTTTGCCTTCGGTTAGGACCGTAATTTTTGACGAAGCACACCACCTCAACGATATCGGGGTCCAATTTTTAGCACGCCAGTTCAGTACCGGGCAATTAAAGTCTTTGGGCCGCGATGTGCTGATGGTCGGCCAAAGTTTGGCGCGAGGCTACGCGGATTGGCTCGGTTTACAGGCCCAACTCGAGCGTGCAGCTCGATTTTTAGAAGAGACGGCCAAACCCCTCGGGACAGGCGCTCGCTTAGGCTGGAACGATGCTGCGCCCGAAGGCCTGTTGAGCAATGATTGGCAGACCAGCGTGAATGAATGTGCGACTGCCTTGCAGAACGCGCACACGATTTTGCTGCAGATGGATGAGCGGGGACCGGAGTTCACTGCTTTGGCGCAACGCGCTGAAAATAGTTCAAAAGCCATTCTCCATTTTGCCCAAAACACGCCCCAGGGCTGCGCACGCTGGGTAGAGTTGGGCGCCCATTTGCGTTTGTCAGAGTCCCCTCTGAATATTGCTGAGGCCATGCGTTCTGTGCTTTGGTCCGATCCGGACCTTCAAAGTCAAAAATCCTGGGTGTTCACATCGGCTACTTTAGGAGTTGATGACCAACTGAGTTGGTTTGTGAATTCTTGTGGTTTGGACGACGCGCAAGTGCTCAAGGTTGAAAGTCCCTTTGACTATGTGAAACAAGCCTCGGTTTACGTGCCACCAGACTTTCCCAAACCCAGTGAAGCAGGGCACACCCAAGCCGTTGCGCAGTTGATTTTTGAGGGGGCTTCGCGCTTGAATGGCCGCACACTGGTTCTAACCACGACAACCAAGGCCATGCACCAGCTTGGTGGCTTGCTGAGAGCGCTTTTTGCAGATAGTGGGCGAGCGATGAATATTCTGGTTCAAGGAGAGGCGGCAAAACGCGCTTTGATTGATAAATTTTGTAGAGAACAGCAACAAGGAGAATGCGGCTGCATCTTGGTAGCCACGGCCTCTTTTTGGGAGGGTATCGATATTGCAGGAGACGCACTCCAACTGTTGGTGATCGATAAACTGCCATTTGCTCCTCCCGATGATCCTTTGATGCAATCACGGTCCCATGCGATGCAAGCATTGGGTAAAAATGCGTTCAAAGATTTGCACTTGCCTACTGCAAGTATTGCCTTAAAGCAGGGGGCTGGCCGTTTGATTCGGTCTGAGTTAGACCGAGGAATCTTGGTGGTCTGCGATGTACGCTTGCTTAAGATGGGCTACGGTCGAAAATTGATGGCGGCACTTCCAGCCATGCAGCGTTTACCTGACGCAGAAGCCTGGCACCTTACGCTTAACGCCTTGCAGCCATCACTTCCAATTACTTCCACTTGAACCAAGATTTTGACTCTGATTTCCCGTCAGTTTGAATCAATGTGGATTTTGGGAAACTGGTTTCTAAAACCCGTTTGGTGTCATCACGCAGCTGCGCCATGCCAAGCGCAGCATAGGATTGGTAGAGTATGAAAAGTGCGTCTTCAACGGCCGGCACATCGCGGTAGTCTGTGATGGCGATTTGTGCACGGTTAATGGCTGCAAGGTAGGCGCCCCGTTTAAAGTAGTAGCGAGCGACGTACACCTCGTATTTGGCCAAGGATTGAACAATGTAGGTAATGCGCTGCAATGCATCGGGCGTATAGCGTGAGTCTGGAAAACGGGTCGTCAACTCTTTGAATGATTCAAAGGATTCTTTAGCGGCCTTTTGGTCACGTTCGGCTAAGTCTTGTCCTGTGTAGCTTCCAAAAATACCGAGGTTCTCGTTGAAATTGACAAGGCCTTTGATGTACAAGGCGTAGTCAATGGCGGGGCTGGCAGGGTGAAGACGCATAAACCGGTCGAGGGTGGCAATCGCTTGTGCAGGTTCTGCAGCCCGGTAATGGGCGTAGGCCTTATCGACTTGGGCTTGCTGGGCAAGAGGTGTGCCGGCAGCACGTGCTTCCAATTTTTCGAGCAGGGGAATAGCTTTTTCAAAGCGGCCTGACGCCATCTCGTCTTGCGCTTCTGCATATATTTTGCTGGGGCTCATTCCGGCTGTCTTATCAACCACAGGGGTTGAGCAGGCCGTTAATAAGCTCACGCCCACTGTAAATAGCAGGGCATAAACGACCGATAATTTGACTCTCAACATCATGAATACTTTCATAAACCAAAGCCCATCCATTATATCGGTCGACCTCGATCCGTCAGAGGATACGCAGGAAAGTGAAGACTTTCATGTGGAGGCCGAGTGGCGCGAGGCGAAGGTTGACTTAGCACGCCATGGCGAGCGGCTCGATCGTGCTTTGGTGCATGCTGTTCCTGAGTTTTCCCGAAGCTATTTGCAGCAGCTCATCGATGCGGGATGCGTGCAATTGAATGCCAAGGTGGTCACTAAACCGTCCTTGACTGTCAAAGCGGGTGATGCGTTAGCCATAGAAATGCGACCCACGCCGCAAAGTAAAGCCTTTAAACCAGAGCCTATGGATTTGCAGGTGGTTTATGAAGACCAGGACATCTTTGTTATTTTCAAGCCAGCAGGTTTGGTGGTGCACCCCGCACCAGGCAATTGGAGCGGAACTTTGCTCAATGGCCTGCTGTCTCACGACCCCAAAATTTCAGAGGTTCCACGGGCCGGAATAGTGCATCGGCTTGACAAGGACACCAGCGGTCTCATGGTGGTAGCCCGTTCCCGAAAGGCAATGGATGCGTTGGTTCAAGCCATCGCAGCGCGAACTGTGAGCCGTCAATACTTGGCGGTAGGACATGGGCCATGGAGCGGTGCGGCGGTGCGCTCTGTTGAAGAACCGATTGGGCGCGATCCTCGTAATCGTTTGCGTATGGCGGTGGTTGATATATTGAAATCGCCAGGTAAAACCGCTAAAACCGATCTTATTTATTTGGCCAATAGCCTAGAAGGCTGTTTGGTGAAGTGTGTGCTCCACACGGGAAGAACCCACCAAATCCGAGTGCATATGGCCTCTGTAGGCCACCCTTTGGTCGGGGATACGGTTTATGGTGGGGTTGTTGTTGATGGCATGCCTCGCCAAGCCTTGCACGCCTTTCGCTTGGCATTCCGACACCCCGTCACCGGACTTGCCTTGGCTTTCGAGGCCGCGCCACCCTTAGATTTCATGAACTTACTGAATCACTGGGGGCTCAGCTACAATGCACCAACCGCGAGCAGCCCTGCTTAAATATGCGGTCCTAGGTGGCAGTTGCGGTGTTTTACACCGTCTTTTGCCCAAAACATAACCGCTTTGCTTATCCCCAAAGGACGAGCAAACCGCCCGGAAACGCTTCATGATCAATACGTCCGAAGCAAAGCGAGTCCTCGAAACTGCGCTGATTTGCTCGCAACAACCTTTATCGGTCCGCGAAATGCGAACCATATTTAACGATATGGTGGGTGCCGACACGCTCAAAGAATTACTTCAAGAGATCGCTTTGGAGTGGACGACCAAGGGGGTTGAGTTGGTCCAAGTGGCCTCAGGGTGGCGCTTTCAGAGCCGCCCTGAAATGCGCGAATACTTAGATCGCTTACATCCAGAAAAGCCCCCGCGCTATACCCGTGCTACGTTGGAAACGTTGGCCATCATCGCCTATCGTCAACCGGTAACTCGTGGCGATATGGAAGACATTCGGGGTGTGACTATTAACTCGCTGCTCATCAAGCAATTAGAAGACCGCGGTTGGGTCGAAGTGATTGGTCACCGTGAAGCCGTGGGCCGCCCCGCACTTTTTGCAACGACCAAACAGTTTTTAGATGATTTGGGTTTGACCAGCCTCGACCAGTTACCGACGATCAACCATCCTGGGTCCCAAGGCGCTGATGCATTGGATCCTTTTATGGAGGCCATCGCCCCGAGCTTGGAAGATTCTGCGGCTCCCATTCCTGAGACTCTTCAAGAGGATCTAGAGGATGCCCAATTGACGATGGATTTACCCATAGACCCCCCAATTTCCCGTTCTGAAAGTTTTGGCAATGAATGATATAGATCCGATCGTGCCAGAGCCTGAAGTGGAAGAATCTCACGAGACTCCCAGCGATTTAGAGGGGGGTCGGTTTGTCGAGGTCATTTCGGGTCAATTCGACGCAGACGAAGAGTTGGTTGATCCAGCGCCGCCTAAACGCGTTTTGGCCCCTCAAACGGAATCTCCCAAACTGCATAAAGTCTTGGCGCAATCGGGCTTAGGTTCGCGCTTAGAAATGGAGCAACTGATCCTAGAAGGTCGTATCTCTGTTAACAATGAACCCGCCCACATCGGCCAACGGATTCAATTTGGCGATCATATCAAGGTCAATGGCAAGCCCATTCGTTTTCGCATTGACCCACCCCCAGCGCGAGTGATTGCGTACCACAAGCCGGTGGGTGAAGTAGTCACCCACGATGACCCCCAAAATCGACCGACCGTTTTTCGACGTTTGCCTAAATTGCACCAAGGCAAGTGGCAGTCGGTAGGGCGTCTGGACTTGAATACCGAAGGACTTCTTCTTTTTACCAGCTCTGGTGAGTTGGCGAATAACCTGATGCATCCCCGCTTTGGTCTTGTTCGCGAGTATGCGGTTCGGGTTTTAGGTTCTTTGAGCAAAGAAGAAAAGCAAATGCTGCTGTCGGGCGTGAACCTCGATGACGGAATGGCGCAATTTGGTTCCATTGAAGCCGGCGGTGGTGAGGGCAGTAACTGTTGGTACCGCGTGACTATTTCAGAGGGACGAAACCGAGAGGTGCGTAGGATGCTTGAGGCCGTTGGCCACGCCGTTAGCCGTTTGATTCGTATCCGCTACGGAGCGATGGTGCTTCCTCGGGGGTTAAAGCGAGGCGCTTGGATGGAGTTGGATGAAGCGGATATTCAAGCCTTGGTAAAGGCCGCTGGCAATGCGTCCTCCGTTGATCGCGACGGTCAAGCCGAAGAAATAAAGCGCCCGGTGCGATACCGAGGCGCAGAGCCCCGGACCTACGCGAAACGCCCGCCACCTGGGCGTGGTGCGAATCGCTCAGGAAATACGAAATCGGCCGCATCGGCGCAGCCCGATCCATTAAAAACCTCGGTCGGCTATATCGGAGCCGACAGCCTCACCCGTCAGCGCAAACAAGATGCTTTAACCCCGCGAAAAGGTCCCGGCGGACAGCGTCGCCCTGGGCGCAGTCGCTGAGCGGCGAATGCTAAAATCAATTGCTTTGCTGCGCAGGGTGGCGAATCATCAACTTCTAGACTGAAATATTCCTATGACTATCGAACGCACTCTTTCCATTATTAAGCCCGACGCCGTTGCAAAAAACGTCATCGGCCAGATCTACGCTCGTTTTGAAGCCTCTGGTTTGAAAGTGGTTGCTGCGCGTATGGCGCATCTTTCGCGTGGCGAAGCTGAAGCTTTTTACGGGGTTCACAAAGCCCGTCCTTTTTTCAAAGACTTGGTCGATTTCATGATTTCAGGCCCTGTCATGATTCAAGCCCTTGAAGGCGAAAACGCTATTTTGAAAAATCGTGATTTGATGGGTGCCACCGATCCTAAGAAGGCCGCGCCTGGAACCATTCGTGCTGATTTTGCCGATAGTATTGACGCCAATGCAGTACATGGCTCTGATGCTGCAGAAACTGCCGCTGTAGAAATCGCCTTCTTCTTCCCCGGCATGAACGTGTATTCGCGTTAATTTGCAAAATGACGGCCAATCTTCTCGACTATGACCTCGAGGGCTTGGCCCTTTTTTGTGAGCAACTAGGCGAGAAGCGGTTTCGCGCGACCCAACTGTTCCGTTGGATCCATCAAAAAGGGGCATCACAATTTGATGCGATGACTGATTTGGCGAAATCGCTCAGGGAGAAAATGGCTGGCTGCGCCGCAGTCACGCCATTGAAACTGATTTCTCAACATGAATCCCGTGACGGAACCATCAAATGGTTATTCGACGTGGGAGCAGGGGACGCGGTAGAGGCCGTCTTTATCCCTGAAACCGACCGCGGGACATTGTGTATCTCCTCGCAGGCTGGCTGTGCTGTTGGGTGCCGCTTTTGTTCTACCGGACACCAGGGTTTCAGTAGAAATTTAACGGCGGGTGAAATCATTGCGCAACTTTGGTTTGCGGAACACTTTCTTCGCAAACATCTCGCCCGTGATGAGCGAATCATCTCTAATGTCGTGATGATGGGAATGGGCGAGCCATTGCAAAATTACGATGCCTTGGTCCAAGCTTTGCGAGTGATGTTGGATGACCATGGCTATGGATTGTCACGCCGCCGGGTCACTGTCTCGACCTCAGGGGTGGTCCCCATGATGGACCGATTAGGCGAGGATTGTCCTGTGGCTTTGGCGGTTTCATTGCACGCGCCACAAGACCTTTTGCGCGATAACTTGGTGCCACTGAATAAAAAGTACCCCATCGCAGAGCTTATGCAGGCTTGTGTGCGTTATTTGGACAATGCGCCACGCGACTTCATTACCTTTGAATACTGCATGCTCGAAGGAGTGAACGATTCACCTGCGCTCGCCGCCGAGCTTCTTGACTTGCTCCGTAAGTCTGGTGGCGGGCTTTCTTGGTGTAAGTTAAACCTGATTCCCTTTAATCCTTTTCCCGCGTCAGGCTTGAAACGTTCTAACCTAGAGCGCGTAGCAGCCTTTGCGAAAGTCTTAACGGACGCCGGATTGGTTACTACGATTCGCAAAACCCGGGGTGATGATATTGATGCCGCTTGCGGTCAATTGGCTGGGGATGTCAAAGACCGAACGCAGGTGATGGTTCGAATGGAAAAACAACGCAACGCGATGCCCATCCCTGCGGTCGATGTGGCGCTCGGCGTGGATTGACATGTTTTCCTTGATGCGCTTGTTCCTTGTCTTTCCTTTTTTAGCGCTCGCGTTAATGGGGCTCACAGGATGCGCTACTTTTTCAGCACTACCCAGTGCAAAGTCAGATCTTGTTACTCCATCGGATGAGACCGAGCCCCGAAAGCGATCGCGTATTCGATTGGAATTGGCCACTGCGTACTTTCATGCGGGCAAGCCTACTATCGCTTTGGATGAAGTAAAACAGTCCATGGCTGCTGATCCGACGCTTGCTGAGGCCGTCGCCCTGCGCGGTTTAATTTACATGCAGTTGAATGAGCCTGTGCTTGCCGAAGGAAGTTTTCGCAAAGCCCTTGATTTGAATCCCGCGTCATTGCAAGTCCAACACAATTTCGGATTGCTACTGTGCCAGCAAGGTCGCATAGTGGAAGCCTCGCGATATTTGAACGCTGCGATTGCCAGCCCAGTGGAGGAAGAACGGGCTAAATCGTGGATGATTTTGGGCCTGTGTCAGGCAAAAAATAAACAAATAACTCAAGCCGAAAGCAGCTTATTAAAAGCCTACGCCATCGACCCTTCCAGTGCGCCTGCGGCCTTTAGTTTGTCGAATTTCTTGTTTGACAATGAACAATACACCCAGTCTCAAGGCTATGTCGCTAGGCTCAATCAAACGAAGCAAGCGAATGCGGAGTCTTTGTGGCTGGGAATCAAAGTGGCGCGAAAGTTAGGTGACGCCAGAGCCGTTGAAACTTTACGTTCGGAGCTCGTCCAGAGGTTCCCCAACTCCAAGGAAGTTCAGCTTTTAGAGCGAGGCACTACCAATGAATGATGATGTCAACGGTGTGATTTCACACCTCGCCAGCGAAACTACAGCGCAAGCGCCAATGACCGCAGGCGCACTTTTGCGTCAAGCCAGAGAAGACGCTGGATTGTCGATTGAAGACGTGGCGTACCGGGTAAAAATTCATGTGAAAAAGCTAGCTGCTTTAGAGGAAAACCAGCTTGATCAAATCCCCAATGCGGTTTATTTGCGGGCAATGGCTTCCAGCGTTGCTCGCACCCTTCATGTTGATCCACAGCGTATCTTGGATCTTTTACCTGACAGTCCCAAGCCTGTTTTTGTCAATATTGAAGACACCATCAAAGCCACCTTTGGCGAGCCGACGCATCTGAGCGCTAAATTACGCATCTTTTTTTCAGCCTCATCCCATGTGATTTTTGCTGGCCTCTTGGTTGCGGCCGCCGCGCTGGTGTATTTCTCTCCCCACCTTGAATCAGTGTGGGATTCTTATTTTCCGCAGTCTGCGGAAATCACTTCTACGGTCACCGTAGTAGAAGTTCCTGTTGCGCCAGTGGCTCTCGCGGTGCCAGCTCCGATGCCTGAGACAGCCCTTGTTGCCAGTGCGCCCGCGGTTGTTGCGGCAATTTCGGAATTGGTTTTCAAGGTCCGAGGAAGTTCATGGATCGAAGTCACGGATGCTGCGGGCATCGTTCTTTTACAACGAAGATTGGAGGCGGGCGAGTCTGCTAGCGTCTCAGGCACATTGCCGCTTTCCGTCATTGTGGGACGCGCTGACCTGACCGATGTCCAATGGAAAGACAAGCCTTTCACGCTGACGGGCGTGACCCAAGACAACGTTGCAAAATTTAAGGTGCAGTGATGCAAGATATTTCTAGTTTGAATTTAAGCGGCGACCCCAGTCGCAAAAGTCTACAGTCCCGCGTGGTTTGGGGCGATCGGGTGGTGACGGTTGGCGGTGGAGCGCCTGTTCGAATCCAGTCCATGACCAATACCGATACCGTTGATGTGATTGGTACGGCGATCCAAGTCAAGGAATTGGCCAATGCGGGGTCAGAAATGGTTCGCATCACCGTCAATACGGTTGAAGCCGCGCAAGCCGTTCCTTTTATTCGTGAGCAGTTGGATCGCATGGATGTCTCCGTCCCCTTGATTGGCGACTTTCATTTCAACGGGCACCGGTTGCTGACAGATTTTCCAGACTGCGCAAAATCCCTTTCTAAGTACCGTATCAACCCTGGAAATGTGGGTAAGGGAGAGAAAAAAGACCGGCAATTCGGACTGATGATCGAAGCGGCGATGCGATGGGACAAACCCATTCGGATCGGGGTTAACTGGGGCAGCTTAGACCAAGAGTTATTAGCCTCCATGATGGACGAAAACAGCCAGCGTTCTGACCCGTGGGATGCGAAAAAGGTGATGTATGAGGCCTTGATTGCTTCTGCTGTGAGTTCGGCGCAAGTGGCACAGAACATGGGAATGCAAGCCCACCAAATTACCCTGTCATGCAAGGTCAGCGGCGTGCAAGATTTGGTCGCCGTGTACCGTGAATTAGGCAAACGAACGTCTTACCCGTTGCACCTGGGTCTGACAGAAGCGGGTATGGGTACCAAGGGAACGGTCGCCTCGACTGCTGCTTTGGCTATCTTGCTGCAAGAGGGGATTGGCGACACGATCCGTGTCTCACTGACGCCTGCGCCCGGCGAGTCTCGCAACCAAGAGGTGGTGGTGGCTGCCGAAATTCTGCAAGCTTTGGGTATTCGCTCCTATGTACCTAGCGTCACAGCGTGCCCTGGTTGCGGCAGAACCACCAGCACCACGTTTCAGGAATTGACGCAACAAATTGACCATTTCCTGCGCGACCAAATGCCGATTTGGAGAACGCAATACCCCGGGGTTGAAAATCTCAAAGTGGCTGTGATGGGTTGTATCGTGAACGGCCCCGGTGAAAGCAAGCATGCAGATATTGGAATCAGTTTGCCTGGAACCGGCGAGGCGCCAGCCGCACCCGTATTTATTGACGGCGAAAAAAGAATGACGCTGCGCGGTGATGCCATTGCCACTGAATTTCAAGCGGTGGTTGAAAACTACATTCAGCAACGCTTTGGCGCACCCCTTTCAAATTAAAGAAAAATGACAGAAAAAATGACGGCCACCAAGGCTGAAAAAATCGTTGCAGTCAAAGGCATGAATGACATCTTGCCGGGTGAGTCTGAACGCTGGGAAGCTTTAGAGGAGCGGGTCCGCGCCTTGATGCGCCGCTTCGCATTTGAAAATATCCGCACCCCCATTGTGGAGCCCACCGCTCTATTTGTCCGGGGTTTGGGTGAAGTGACCGATATCGTTGAAAAGGAAATGTATTCCTTTGATGACCGACTCAACGGCGAAGCTTTGACACTGCGCCCTGAAAATACAGCCGGAGTGGTTCGGGCGGTAGTTGAACACACCATGCTTTACAACGGACCTAAGCGCTTGTATTACTTTGGCCCCATGTTTCGGCATGAGCGCCCACAACGGGGGCGTTACCGCCAGTTTCATCAAATCGGGGCGGAAGCTTTAGGATTTTCAGGCCCTGAAGTCGATGCAGAGTTGATTTTGATGGCCGATGCCTTGTGGAAAGAGTTGGGCATCAAAGACGTTGTTTTGCAACTCAATAGTTTGGGTCAGCCAGAGGAGCGCAATCTGCACCGGGCCGCTTTGATTCAACATTTTGAATCGAACGCCAGCGTGCTTGATGCTGAAGCCCATCGCCGATTGCACTTGAACCCCTTGCGTTTGCTAGACAGTAAACATCCGCAGATGCAAGCTGTGATCGAGTCTGCACCCAAGTTGCTTGATTTTTTGGGTGAAAAATCCAAAGCCCATCTTGCATCCGTCATGGCGATCTTGGACGCCAACGACGTTCCGTATGTGCTCAACCCCCGGCTTGTTCGTGGGATGGACTATTACAACCTCACTGTGTTTGAATTTGTGACAAACCAGCTGGGATCCCAAGGCACGATTTGCGCGGGCGGACGTTACGATTACTTGATTGAGCAAATCGGCGGTAAGCCCGCACCAGCTGTCGGTTGGGCTATGGGAGTCGAGCGGGTTTTGGAGTTACTGAAGGAGCAAGAAGGCGCACTCAAGATTGCACCGCTGGATGCGTATGCAGTGGTTTCTGAAGTTTCAGATTTGCCACGGGTGAGCGCGTACCTTCAAACCTTACGGGCTTTGGGGGTTTCAATTCAAATGCACGCCAGTGCAGACGGGGCCATGGCGAGCATCAAATCCCAGTTTAAAAAAGCCGATGCCTCAGGCGCACGGTATGTCCTGGTTTTTGGAGTCGATGAACTAGCCCAGGGGTGTGTCACCATCAAATCCCTGCGTGACGCAAGCCAA
This sequence comes from Bordetella parapertussis, assembly GCA_945888535.1. Lineage (GTDB taxonomy): Bacteria > Pseudomonadota > Gammaproteobacteria > Burkholderiales > Burkholderiaceae_C > Allorhodoferax > Allorhodoferax parapertussis_A. Next base: position 11,124 of record CAMDAN010000019.1, on the reverse strand, counting down.
GCCCAGCAACTCGAGCCCTTAAGTCAATTGCCGCAATGGGCTGAGCACCTACAATCGAAGGCTTAACGGAAATATTGCTATGGCACACCAACTCGATCTCGAAGAACAAGAACAACTTGATGAACTGAAGCATTTTTGGAGCCGCTACGGAAATCTGATCACCTGGATTTTGATTGCGGTTTTAGGTTCATTGGCTGCTTGGAACGGCTACGCTTACTGGAGAAAAAACCAGGCAGCTCAATCTGCAGTGATGTTTGATGAGATGGAAAAATCTCTTCAAAGCGCGGATCTCAGCAAAGTGGAGCGTACTTTCAATGACATGAAAGAACGTTTTCCGGCATCCACTTACACCCATCAAGCCGCGTTGCAATTGGCAAAAATGGCTGCTGATACCCAAAAGACAGACACTGCAAAAGCCGCTTTGCAATGGGCCGCTGACAATGCATCGGATGAAGGTTATGCGTCAGTTGCTCGCTTGCGACTTGCCAGCCTGCATATGGAGACTAAGGCCTTCGAGAGTGCGCTCAAAGTACTAGAAGACGTAAAGACACCTGCCTTTAAAGCCCTTGTGGATGACCGCAAGGGGGATATATGGATGCTGGAAGGCAAAAAAACCGAAGCCAAAGCGGCCTACCTGCAGGCGTTTAGCGCTTTGGAAGAGCGTTCGGAATACCGACGTTTGGTCCGGGTTAAATTGAATGCTTTAGGTGTCGAGCCTGAGGCATCAGCAGCAGATGGTACGAAAAAATCAGCCGACGGAGACCGTTAATGCCAATGCAAATCAGTGTGCAATCGTTTACTCGGTGGGCAATGTGTCTTTTAGCCGCAACCCTGTTGCAGGCATGCGCTGGAAGTGAAAAAGTCAAACCCACCTCGTTAGAGGTCAACCCATCGCAAATTGCGGTGCGACAGGTGTGGAAGGCCTCAATGGGCCCGAGCTTTTCCAGGTTAGAACTCCGGTCCGTTGACAACCATATTTTTGCCGCGTCAGAAAAAGGGATCGTCCTAGACATCCATGCGGAGACTGGCGTGGAAAGTTGGCGTGCCAATGTAGCCTCTCCTCTTAGCGCAGGTGTGGGCAGCGACGGCAAGTATGTCGCAGTCGTCTCTCAAGAAAACTATGTGGTTGTGCTGGCCGCAGGCAAAGAACTCTGGCGTCAAAAACTCAATGCAGTGACCCTCACCGCTCCTTTGGTCGCCGGTTCGAGAGTGTTTGTCATGACTGCTAATCGGACGGTCTATGCGTTTGACGCACTTTCAGGACGCAAACTGTGGCAGCAACAACGCCCGGGGGACTCCCTCATTTTGGGCCAGGCCAGTGTATTGATGGCTGTTGGGGATACCTTGGTAACCGGTCAGAGTGGTCGCTTGATTGCATTGAATCCTCTTAACGGAACTGTCCGGTGGGATGCAGGCGTCGCGGTGGGTCGTGGTGTTAATGAAGTCGAGCGCTTGGTGGATTTGGTGACTGGCGTAAGCCGTAACGCCGACAATGTGTGCCTTCGCGCCTTTCAGACGGCGGTGGCATGTGTTGACGCCCAAGCGGGGCGGACCCTTTGGAGCAAGCCGGCCTCTGGATCTACCGGAATCTCAGGCAATGCAGACACCCTTTTTGGTACCGAAAGTGACGGTAAGGTGGTGGCTTGGCGGCGCTCGGATGGCGAACGCTTATGGAGCGTGGATCGCTTGCGTTTTCGTGAGTTGTCAACGCCACTGTGGATGGGCCAGTCGGTGGCCGTCGGCGACTTTGAAGGGTATATCCACCTTTTGTCCGCTAAAGACGGCTCGCTCTTGAGTCGTATTGCGACGGACGGCTCACCTATTGTGGGATCTCCTGTGTTGGTTGGTGATACCTTGGTTGTTGTAACGCAGCGCGGTGGTATTTTTGGGTTTCGACCTGAGTAGTTAGATAAGAAATCCTTGATGAAACCTGTTGTAGCTTTGGTCGGAAGACCCAATGTGGGTAAATCCACATTGTTCAATCGACTGACGAAAACGCGGGATGCGATCGTTGCCGATTACGCAGGACTCACGCGCGACCGCCACTATGGCAACGCAAAACACGGGAAACATGAATTCATCGTTGTAGACACAGGCGGCTTTGAGCCCGATGCGGCCGACGGTATCTACAAAGAAATGGCCAAGCAAACGCGCCAAGCCGTGGCAGAGGCAGACGTCGTTTTATTTGTGGTGGATGCACGCAATGGCGTCTCGGCGCAGGACCATGAGATTGCTAAATATTTACGCAAATTAGGCAAATCTTGTTTTTTGGTGGCCAATAAGGCCGAGGGAATGACGGAGGGCGGCCGCTTCAGTGAGTTTTTTGAACTCGGTCTCGGTGAAGTGGTTCCTATTTCGGCGGCCCACGGTCAAGGGATTCGTCCTTTGTTAGATCTGACGCTGTCGCCCCTGTTGACCGCGATTGAAGAAACGCAAGCCGAGTCCGATCCTGGCACGATTAAGCTGGCAGTCGCTGGGCGGCCCAATGTGGGCAAGTCCACCTTAATCAACACTTGGCTTGGCGAAGAGCGCTTGGTGGCATTTGATTTACCCGGAACCACGCGCGATGCGATCTCTGTTCCTTTTGAGCGTGGTGGACAAAAGTTCGAGTTGATTGATACCGCGGGTTTGCGACGCAAAGGCAAGGTCTTTGAGGCGATTGAAAAATTCTCAGTGGTTAAAACACTGCAAGCGATTGAGTCTGCCAATGTGGTGCTGCTGCTAATTGATGCGATTCAGGGGGTGACAGACCAAGATGCCCACATCGCAGGTTATGTTTTAGAGTCTGGCCGGTCTGTCGTGGTTGCGGTGAATAAATGGGATGCTGTCGACGAATACCAGCGTGAGTTGGTAAAGCGATCCATTGAAACCCGTTTGGGATTTTTGAAATTCGCCTCGCTCCATTTGATTTCAGCCAAAAAACGCCAGGGTTTAGGCCCTTTATGGGACTCGATTGCCCAAGCGCACCGATCGGCAAATCGAAAAATGCCCACGCCCGTATTGACCCGTGTTTTATTGGAGGCGATCCAGTTCCAGACCCCCAAAAAAACCGGGATGTACCGCCCCAAACTGCGTTATGCCCACCAAGGGGGGATGAACCCTCCCATCATCATCGTCCACGGAAACTCTTTGGAGCATGTGACCGACGCTTACAAACGGTTTTTAGAAGGGCGATTTCGAAAAGAATTTGATTTAGTGGGCACCCCCTTGAGAATTCAAATGAAGTCCGCATCTAACCCTTACGCTGACAAAGACTAAATTAACCCCATTGCGCATGAGCCGACTGAGGTCGATGCGAGCGTGTGGTATCTTCTAAATCTCACATTTCAAACACGGAGAATATCGTGAACAACAAAAGTCAACTCCTTCAAGACCCTTTTTTGAATGCACTGCGCCGGGAACATATCCCTGTTTCTGTGTATTTGGTTAACGGCATCAAACTGCAAGGCCAAATTGAGTCATTCGACCAATACGTGGTGCTGCTGCGTAATACGGTGACCCAAATGGTCTACAAACACGCTATTTCAACAATTGTTCCAGGCCGTGCGGTAAGTATCCCGGGTAGTGGTGACAACAGCGAGCCGGTTGAGGCTTCCTAGGTCTTATCAGCCTGTCAAGGCTGCTTTCCCTCTTTAACTGTTGACTAGCTGTTGACTTCCTTCCCTGATTCCTCAGAAGCACGGACCATATTGGTGGGCGTTGATTTGGGCCTGCCGCATTTTGATTCAGAGCTTTCTGAGTTGGGCCTGCTTGCGCAAACGGCGGGTTTAACCCCGGTGGCATCGATTACATGCAAGCGTCGAGCGCCTGATGCGGCCTTGTTTGTAGGCACAGGTAAAGCCGATGAAATTAAATTATTGGCGCAGCAGCATGGCGCCCAAGAGGTGCTTTTCGATCAAAGTCTAAGTCCCGGACAACAACGCAATTTAGAGCGTCGCTTAGAGTTGCCAGTCAATGACCGGACTTTTTTAATATTAGAGATATTTGCCCAAAGAGCCAGAAGCCATGAAGGCAAGCTTCAGGTCGAACTGGCAAGACTGCAATACCTAAGTACCCGTTTGGTTCGCCGCTGGTCCCACTTGGAGCGTCAGCGTGGTGGTATTGGGACCCGTGGCGGTCCTGGTGAAACCCAAATTGAGCTGGATCGGCGAATGATTTCTGCCAATATCAAACGCACCAAAGACCAGCTCATAAAGGTCAAGCGCCAGCGCCAGACGCAACGCAAGCAACGGGACCGCCGCGGCGCATTCAATATTTCCTTGATTGGCTATACCAACGCAGGTAAATCGACTTTGTTTAACGCGCTAGTAAAAGCCCGAGCGTATGCGGCAGACCAACTTTTTGCAACGCTTGATACGACGACTCGCCAACTCTACCTCGAAGGCGCCGCGCGTTCGGTCTCGTTGTCCGATACCGTGGGTTTTATTCGCGACCTTCCCCACGGACTCATTGATGCTTTTCAAGCCACCTTGCAAGAGGCGGTCGATGCCGACTTGTTGATTCATGTGGTGGATGCATCCAACCCGGAATTTGCACTGCAAATTGAACAGGTTCAAAAAGTACTGGTGGAAATTGGTGCAGATACTATTCCCCAGTTGCTTGTATTTAATAAAATCGATGCCATGGACCACGACCATTTGCCGATCCATCGCCAAGATACATTTGAGATCGACTCTGTTCAGATTCCCCGTATTTTTGTCAGTGCGAAAGAATCCGTTGGATTGGAAAATCTGCGTCAATTTTTAACCATGCAAGCTGCGAAAATTAGTGTGGATGTTGGCAACTCAGTCAATGCCCCTGAAAACAGTGTGGCTGCGTTTTAATTGTGGACAATGGAACCCCGTTGAGTAAGAGGCAAATAATGAAATTTTTTAAGCTGGGCATGTTTAATCTAAACGACAGTCGATGGGGCCGTTCCGATGAGAACGGGTCTGAAAAGCCCAAAACAGATGAGTCATCGCCTGCGCAAGATGCCCCCAAACCACCACCTGCGCCAGAAGGGCGCAGGGCAGGGCAACCGTCTGGTCCACCCGACCTCGATGTGTTGTGGCGTGACTTCAACCGAAAACTCAACGGCTTGTTTGGAGGCGGCAACAAGGGTCCCGGTTCCAACGGTCCTGGAAATGGCGGTATGCCTCCAGATATGAAAACTGCGGGCATCGGCGGTGGCGTTGTATTGGGTCTGGTATTTTTGATTTGGCTGGGAACGGGTTTTTTCATTGTGCAAGAGGGTCAACAGGCCGTTATTACCCAATTTGGCAAATACAAAAGCATCGCCAATGCGGGCTTCAATTGGCGTCTGCCTTATCCGTTTCAACGCCATGAAATGGTTTTTGTAACGCAAATTCGCTCGGTCGATGTCGGTCGCGATAACGTTTTGAAGGCCACGGGCTTGAAAGAGTCTGCCATGTTGACTGAAGATGAAAATATTTTGGATATCAAGTTTGCGGTGCAATACCGTTTAAGCGATGCCCGCGCCTTTCTCTTTGAAAGTAAAAATCCAGCAGATGCGGTGGTTCAGGCCGCCGAGACCTCGGTACGCGAGGTCTTAGGAAAAATGAAAATGGACGCCGCTTTGTCCGAAGAGCGCGATCAAATTGCTCCTCGGGTTCGCGCCATGATGCAGGTGATTTTGGACCGCTACAAAGTGGGCGTTGAAGTGGTTGGAATTAACTTGCAGCAAGGGGGCGTTCGTCCCCCAGATCAGGTTCAGTCCTCGTTTGATGATGTTCTCAAAGCCGGTCAAGAGCGAGAACGTGCCAAGAACGAAGCGCAAGCCTACGCCAACGATGTGATTCCCCGTGCGGTGGGTGCTGCCTCGCGCTTGAAAGAGGAAGCCGACGCTTACAAAGCCCGGATCGTTGCACAAGCACAAGGTGATGCACACCGATTTCGCTCTATCTACGTGGAATACCAAAAAGCGCCACAAGTCACGCGCGATCGAATGTACTTAGAGTCGATGCAACAAATTTACAGCAACGTGACCAAAGTACTGATTGATTCCAAACAGGGTTCGACACTGTTGAATTTGCCACTTGAGAAAATTTTGCAAATGAGTGCAACAGCTGATGCTCCAGCGGCCGCATCACCTTCCAGTAATTCACAAGCTGCCCCCGCAGCCCCTGCTGCCAGCACCGATCCCCGCAGTCGAGATGCTGCTCGAACCCGCGAACGTGACGTGCGCTAGGAGAACCACATGAACCGTATTGGATTGATTTTTTCTTCGCTGTTGGTGCTTTTGGCATTGGCAAGTTCTACGTTGTTTGTGGTTGATCAGCGCCAATTTGGCGTGGTCTACGCTTTAGGTCAAATCAAAGAAGTGATTACTGAGCCCGGCTTGAACTGGAAATTACCCCCGCCCTTTCAAAACGTCTCCTACATCGACAAAAGGTTGCTGACCCTTGACAGCACCGACGCCGAACCGATGCTGACGGCAGAAAAGCAACGGGTGGTGATTGACTGGTATGTGCGCTGGAGAATTTCTGAGCCCACCGAATACATCCGTAATGTGGGCCTGAACGAGGGCGCCGGCGCGAGTCAACTCAATCGGGTGGTTCGCAATGCATTTCAAGAAGAAATTAACAAACGCACGGTGAAAGAGCTTTTGTCCTTGAAGCGTGAAGACTTGATGGCTGACGTCAAGGCGGAGGTTCTTGACAAAGTACGCGGTGCGAAACCCTGGGGTGTTGATGTGGTGGATGTGCGTATCACCCGTGTTGATTATGTGGAGGCGATCACTGAATCGGTCTATCGCAGGATGGAAGCAGAGCGTAAGCGGGTTGCCAATGAGTTGCGCTCAACTGGCGCCGCTGAGGGGGAAAAAATTCGTGCCGACGCGGACCGCCAACGCGAGGTGACGATTGCTAACGCTTACCGCGATGCGCAAAAAATCAAAGGCGAGGGCGATGCCGAGGCTGCAAAAATATATGCCGAGGCATTCAACCGGGATCCCCAGTTCGCCCAGTTTTATCGCAGCTTGGAAGCCTACAAAAGTAGTTTTGCTAACAAAAGCGACGTGATGGTCTTGGATCCTGGTTCCTCGGAATTCTTTAAAGTCTTTCGAAATGGCGGAAGTGGCTCCGCTGGGGCAAAGAAGTAAGCGCAACTCAATTGTAGATTTGGCGCACCTGATTCCATAAATCAGGTGCTTAGCCCGGTAAAATCGCAGTTTTAACAGCTGTCCATTTATTTCATGTCTGCTTGGGTCCTACCGGATCACATTGCCGATGTGCTGCCTTCTGAGGCCCGTCACATCGAAGAAATTCGTCACCATTTGTTAGACATGGCCAGGTGCTATGGCTACGAACTGGTGATGCCCCCCATGCTGGAGCATTTGGAGTCCTTGCTGACCGGCACGGGCGAGGCGTTGGACCTGCAAACTTTCAAGTTGGTAGATCAAATTTCAGGGCGAATGATGGGTTTGCGTGCGGACAGTACGCCCCAGGTGGCGCGTATTGATGCCCACCTCTTGAATCGGTCTGGAGTAACCCGCTTGTGCTACTGCGGTCCGGTTCTTCATACCCGACCGGGCGGGCCCCATGCCACGCGGGAGCCCTTGCAATTGGGTGCGGAAATCTATGGCCACTCCGGTTTAGAAGCCGATCTTGAAATACTCGAGCTGGCGCTTGACAGTCTGCGGGTAGCGCAGATTCAAGAGATGACGGTCGATATGGCGGATGCCCGGATTGTGAACGCCTTGCTTGAGCAAGCGCAATTGACACCAGCCCAGACCGCGGAAGTGCATGCCGCTCTGGCCTCTAAAGATACAAGTGCCATCAAAACTTTGACAACGCATTGCCCTGTTGCTATTTCACGGGGCTTGCAGGAACTGACCCATTTGTATGGTGATGTGGAGATTCTTGCAAAGGCGCAGCAGGCGCTTCCTGATTTGCCTGCGATCCAAGAGGCTCTATCCCACTTGAAGTGGTTGGCCAGTCATCTCCAAGGCGTCGCCGTTTCCTTTGACTTAGCGGATTTGCGGGGCTACTCCTATTACAGCGGAGTGCGTTTTGCCATTTTCGCTGCTGGCGCTCCAGATGCTTTGGCGCGGGGTGGAAGATACGACGCAGTGGGATCGATCTTCGGGCGCAAGCGTCCTGCAGTAGGTTTTAGCCTCGATATCAAGGCGCTGGTTCCTGTGGCACCGGTCTTGGCTCTGCGGGCCGCAGTGCGTGCTCCATGGGGAGAAGACGTGCAATTGCGTGCAGTGATCACTGATTTGCGTCAGCGTGGTGAAACCGTGGTGTGTGTTTTGCCAGGCCATGAAAGCGAAGTAGACGAATTTGAATGTGACCGCGAGCTCGCCCTGCAGGGCGGCCGCTGGGTTGTGATTGCACTTTAATAAAGTAGATGAAATGAATACAAGCAAAGGTCGCAATGTCGTCGTTGTGGGAACCCAGTGGGGAGACGAAGGCAAGGGCAAGTTAGTGGACTGGTTGACGGAGAGCGCCCAAGGCGTGGTTCGCTTTCAAGGCGGTCACAACGCCGGACATACCTTGGTGATCCATGGCGTCAAAACGGCTTTGCATTTGATTCCCAGTGGCATCATGCGCCCCGGTGTGAAGTGCTATATCGGCAATGGCGTTGTGCTTTCTGCTGCGAAGTTATTTGAAGAAATTGAAGGTCTTGAAAAAGTTGGAGTGGAGTTGCGTTCGCGATTACGAATCAGCGAAGCCTGCCCCCTCATTCTTCCGTTTCACACGGCTTTGGATGTAGCGCGTGAAGCAGCCCGAGAAAAAGGCGGCAATATCAAAATCGGAACCACCGGGCGTGGCATCGGCCCTGCGTACGAAGACAAAATTGCGCGTCGAGCGCTACGCGTTCAAGACCTCAAATTCCCAGAACGTTTTGCACACAAATTGCGAGAGCTGCTTGATTTGCATAACCACGTTTTATCCACGTATTTAGGCTCGGCAGCATTTGATTTTGGCCCACTGCTTGCGCCCTACATGAAAAATGGACAAGTTCAGTTTGAGCCCGTTTATGCTGAAGCGATGCGCCACGCCGAATTACTCAAACCGATGATGGCCGATGTCTCACGCGAGCTTAACGACGCCCATCACCACGGTGCCAATTTGCTTTTTGAAGGCGCCCAAGGCACTTTGCTCGATGTCGACCATGGCACCTACCCCTTTGTCACTTCTAGCAACTGCGTTGCTGGCAATGCGGCTGCGGGATCGGGTGTGGGACCAGGAATGCTTCACTATATTTTGGGAATCACCAAAGCGTATTGCACCCGTGTGGGAAGCGGCCCTTTCCCAACGGAGTTGGATTGGGAAGTTCCAGGAACCCCGGGGTATCACATGAGTACCGTAGGTGCTGAAAAAGGCGTAACCACAGGGCGCTCACGCCGTTGCGGTTGGTTTGATGCGGCGTTATTAAAACGCTCAGCTCAAGTCAATGGTTTGAGCGGCCTGTGTATTACCAAACTCGACGTACTCGATGGATTGAAAGAGCTGCAGTTATGCACGGGTTATGAAATGGACGGGGAAACAATTGATATTTTGCCTATGGGCGCTGATGATATTGAGCGCTGCAAGCCGATCTATGAAGTGTTGCCGGGCTGGAGTGATACCACGGTGGGTGTGACGGACTACGCCAAACTTCCGCAAGCCGCACGCAATTATTTGCAACGTATTGCAGAGGTCACCGGCGTGCCCATCCACATGGTGTCCACCAGCCCAGACCGTGATCACACCATCATGATGCACCACCCTTATGCCGTAGCGGCCTAAACCACGAACGCTGTTTTTTTTCACCTCACTCACTGGAGTTTTTTATGTTGACTGAAGACGGAAAACACCTCTACGTAAGCTATGACGAATACCACAACCTGATTGAAAAATTAGCCATCAAGGTATTTCAATCGGGCTGGGAGTTCGATACGATTTTGTGTTTGGCCCGGGGCGGAATGCGTCCTGGTGATATTTTGTCGAGGGTCTTTGACAAGCCCTTGGCCATCATGTCAACGAGCTCCTACCGATCTGACGCTGGCACGGTGCAAGGGAATTTAGATATCGCCCGTTTCATTACAACTCCCAAGGGTGAGATTGCGGGGAAGGTTTTGCTGGTAGATGATTTGGCGGACTCGGGCCACACCCTGAATGCAGTGATTCACCAGTTAAAAAATAACTATAAGCCCATCACTGAGTTACGCAGCGCCGTGATTTGGACCAAAGCCTTATCCACTTTCACCCCCGATTATTCGGTTGAGTTTTTACCAAGTAACCCGTGGATACACCAGCCCTTTGAAAGTTACGATGCCTTGCGCCCGGAGCAATTGATTCAAAAGTGGAGTGTGTGACATCCCTACGCATCTATGACCGATCCCAATACCTCGCTCATTCACCACAGCTACGTTGCCCCTGCGGGATTTGAAGCGCCTCAAATTGGGGTTTTTAAAGCCTCAACCGTTTTCTTTCCCAACGTGGCGGCTATGCGCAGCCATGAGTGGAAAGACAAATCGGCGTACACCTACGGTTTGCACGGTACCCCAACCACCTATACCTTAGAAGAGCGCTTGTGCGCCATTGAAGGGGGACTTCAGTGCGTTTTGGTTCCCAGTGGTCTAGCCGCATTGGCTTTGGTTGCAATGGCCGTCTTAAAAACAGGCGACGAGGTCTTGCTTCCCGATAACGCTTACAGCCCCAACAAGGCATTGGCCGAAGGTGAGCTAAAGGCCTGGGGTATCAGCCACCGGTATTACGACCCCATGGATGTCCAGGATTTGGCGGCCAAGTTATCGCCTCAAACCCGCTTGGTTTGGATCGAAGCCGCCGGCTCGGTGACCTTAGAGTTCCCGGATGTGCCCAGCTTGGTTCGCCTGTGTCAAAAGCATGGCGCTTTGACGGCTTTAGACAATACATGGGGAGCCGGTATTGCGTTTAACCCCTTTGACCTTCAGCCAGTATCCGATACGCCTTTAGGCGTTGATATGTCGGCACAGGCCTTGACGAAATACCCAAGTGGGGGTGGAGATGTTTTGATGGGCAGTGTCATCACGCGTGATGCCCCCTTGCATATGCGCATCAAGCTTTGTCACATGCGATTGGGCTTATCCGTGGGTGCCAACGATGCAGAGTTGGTGTTGCGTTCGCTTCCTACGATGGCATTGCGTTACCGGGC
>CAMDAN010000018.1 GCA_945888535.1 Bordetella parapertussis | reverse complement strand
GTTCCTTCCGCAACCATCTTGGTGGCGGTACCGGCCGCTTCAATGGCGATTTTTAATTGGTCGAGTTCACTGTCTTTCTCAACTTTGTATGCCACATGGTTGACGCCAGCACGGTCTGAAGGTGTCAGAACCAGAGAAAACTTATCCCATTCGTCCCAACATTTCATATAAACCTTACCGGTCTTATCCTGCATGGTGGACTTTAAGCCCAGCACGTTTTCGTAGTGTTTTACTGCGGCTGCCATGTCCATCACATTGATGTCGACGTGGCCAATTCTCATAATGCTCATGGTTGTCTCCTTACTTGTTGAAAATTTCGCTCTTTGGTGCAGCGAACCCTTTGGAAAAAAGCTTTTCTAGCTTGCATGCCACTTCGAGCCACACCTCATCGGTGGGCGCCACCCGGCATGCCAAGGTGTATCCCTGCGCATCCTCTTGCGCGCTCACGTGGGCCCGACTGACCGGCCCGAGCTTATTGACTTGTCCTTTGACCACACGCACCTTGCATACGCCACAGCCGCCATTGACGCAGCCCACCGGTATGCATTTGCGCCCAAGCTTGAGCATTCCCTGCAGCAGGCTCTGGTTTTCACAGCAGGCATAGGACTCTTCGGTTTGCACAACGTGCACCGTATGCTTGGTGATGGGTTGATCGGCCATGGCGGTTGGATCTATACACGCTTGAACAGCGGGCTGCGCTGCTGGTTGGCATCGGCAGCAGAGAGAAATTTTTCGGTAAAAATGTCTCGCTCGTACAAACGCCCTTGCATTAAGGTGCTGATACAGGCCTCCACCATGACTGGCGGTCCGCACAGATAAGCGGTGTGGCCAGAAAAATTATTGTTGAAATGTGCTTTGGCTGCATCGTGCGCAAAGCCGCGCGCGCCCGTCCAGTCACTTCCCTCTGGCTCATCAGACAGGGCGGGTAGATAAGTGAAATGCGAGTGCTGTGCAGCCAGTGCGCGAAACTCGGCGTCGTAGTACAACTCGTCGCGGCTACGTTGTCCATAGACCAGCGTAATGGGCTCGCTGCTACCGCTGGCAAGAAGATCCAAAATCATGGAGCGCGGGCTAGACAAACCGGAGCCTCCGGCCATAAAAACCCTAGGTTGTTTGACCGACTTGCGTACAAAAAAGCGCCCATAAGGGCCTGCTATGCGCAGTGGGGACCCCACCGCCAAATTTTGGTGCAACCACGTGGTCCCAACACCTTCTTTTACGATACGGACATTGAGCTCTATCTCGCCACTGACGGCCACTTGCTCTGGAGAATTGGCGATCGAAAAAGCGCGTCCGCCAGCTACACCCGGGATGACCAATTGAACATACTGACCCGCTTGGAAGTGGATGGGCGAGGCTAGCTTTAAAAAGATGGCCTTGATGGTGGGCGTGAGTTGCTCGATGCGCGAGACTGTGGTCTCAAAGTCGCGCACAGGAATGATCTCCGCATCGGGCTCTTCGTCGATATCGGCCTCAATGGTGGCGTCGCTTTGTAAGGTAGCGCAACAGGCCAATGTCTTGCCTTGGTCACGCTCAAATTCCATTAGGGCAAAGGGATTGGCGTGGCCATGGTCTACCTCGCCATTGCTCACCTCCACCTTGCAGGTACCGCAAAGGCCGTGGCCACAGGCATGGGGAATATAGATGCCCTGCCGCAGGGCGGCGTCGAGTAGGGTCTGTCCCTCTTCCACTTCAATGGTGGCACCTAGGGGTTCGATCGTCAATTGGTAACTCATGCGTGCCTTAAAAAGCCTGACGTCCAGGGCCGGTGTTGCGTTTAATGCCTTCAAGCGCCGGTGTACGAAAACGGATCAGGGACTTGTGCGTCAGTCCGTGCTGCTCCAGCGATTTACCAAAGTCGGGGCGAAAGCGCAGATTGGAGTTAAACCATTGCGTGCGCTCCCAGTCAATTTGCTCGAACTCTGGGTGTTCTCCATAAATCTCGGGAAACACCACGCGAACCAACGCGCCAAAAGGCAGCGTCGGTGGCAATGGAAGACAAAAAGGTGCTGCATACATCAAATGGTTTTCCCAGCTGGTGTAAATCAGCCGGTTACCATAAAAACGATCCTCAGTGTCGGCCTCGTGCAGGGGATATGGCCCCAGTGAGCGCAGCATCACATCAGTGACCAATGCGCTCATGTAGCAACCCCAGGTTTGGGTTTGTCGCCGCGCCATTTGGCAAAGTTACTGCGATCTGGACTGGTACTGAAGTCGCCATTGTCTTCGCCAGGATTTACACCGTAAAAGCGCAAAACCTCACGTACCGGGCTATCGCCAGGTGACGCTGGGTTTATATCCTCTGGATAGCAAGAACCTTGGTAGATTTGGTGCACTGGCACCCACGCTTGGACATATTTTTTTGGTTCGTTTTCAAAAATTTCTTTGCAGTGCACGCTGCAAAAGTGGTGCTTCATGCCGTGGTACGTGGTTTCATGAAAGTCAATTTGCGTGGGATCCCCAGGCTCGGTAAACATCATGGGGACCTGGCACACCTGGCAAAGCATAGGCAGGGTTTGATTGAACCAGCGGCCATCGGTTTTTTGCACTTCAGCCCAATGGTCAAAGCGGCCTTTGTAATACCGGTCAAAGGTATCGGGATACTTCTCAGACAACCATTTCATCTCGGACTGCTCGGGCAGCCAAGTGTGAAAGGCCGCAGCATGTCCATATTGATAAAAAGTAGCCCATGCTTGATGGCTGATGTGGTCCTTACCTTCGCAAGCGTCTTTCCAGCCTTTGGGTTCACGGACACCGTAGCGCGCCAGATCTTTGAACAATGCTCCGCCATTGCTCTCGGCGTACATCTCCCAAGCCTCTTTCCAACTCATCACGCGTTTTGGCAGCATGTAGTCCTGCATCATCGCCACCAGCGTCAGAAGGCGGTAGCCGCGCCAAAACCACTTATCCATCCAACGCTGGATGATGGGTAAATTGTCTGGATCTTGTTCGAGCATGAACTTGATGCACTCAATACCCAAGGTCATATGGCGTGACTCGTCACTTTGGGCCGAGAAGCCAAAGGTGACGGTTGAGATATCGCCGTTATGGGCTGCACCCGACATAAAGGGCACAAACAACAGGTTAGTCAGCAAGTATTCGAACGAGAAACTGATGGCAGTCAAGAACTCGAAAGGGCCCCCACTGTATGCGTCCTCGAAAAAGGACTTAGGCACCGAAAGGTACCAAATATTCTCATTCCAATGGCTCGTGTTGTGCATGCCATTGAAGTACTTGTTGTAATGCGAGATCGCATGCGTCTCGGTCTGGTAGTGACGCAATTCGTCAATGGCTTGCAACTGCGACGCAACGCGAGCGCCGGCACCAGTGAATTGACGACCTACGTGGGCATAGCCTCGGTGCGCGTAGTACTCCAGCGGCGTGACACCTTGGATAAACAACTTGAGCGCATTGACATAGCGCGCATCGCTGATACCGAGCTGCCCGTTGTTTTGCGCAAAGGCGTCGATTACCGCGTAGAGCTTGCGGTCTTTCTCGCCCTGGTACTTCCAGTAGGCGTCCATCGTCAGACGAAACGGATCTTCCCATTTATCCCAATCGTGAATCTTGATGCCTTCGTAGGCGTCATAGGGAAACACTTTGTCCATCGGCTGGTAAGTGGTGTCCCAATGCAAGCCTCGCGTCATCGCGGTATAGCGATCTTTGAGGCCTAGCTTCTTTTTAATAACACGGGTGTCCATAGTGCGCTCCTTAAAAATTGTTTATGCCAGGCCCACAGCCTCGCGTGAATTGACAGGGAAATAAGCACGGTGCAAGATACCTGGGTCACTAATGAGCTTGTCAGGCGCTCCGTCGTAAGACACTTCGCCACGTGACATCACATAAGCGTGATCCGCAAGACCCAGCGCCAATTGAGTGAACTGCTCGATCAGTAAAACGCCGATTCCATCGGCGGCGATTTTGCGAATCACCGGTACCAGACGCGCTACGATCAGCGGTGCCAGGCCAAACGATAGTTCGTCGATTACCAAAAAGCGAGGTTTCACCATCAAAGCTTGAGCAATCGCCACCATCTGCTGCTGTCCTCCGGAAAGATCGCCCGCAGCCATGGTCATTCGCGATTTCAGTTCAGGAAATAGCGCTAACGTGTGCTCTATGGCGGCGCTTAATGCACTGCGTGAGAGATCGCCTCCTGCTACTCGCAAATTGTCTTGAACCGACATTTCCCTTAGCACCTGGTGACCCTCAGGTACCGTAGCAATCCCGCGGCGACGGATCTCGTCTGGGTCTTTGCCTTTGAGGTCAACGCCGTCAAGCCAAATTTCACCAAACTCTGGCTCCACTACGCCAGCAATACCCAACACGGTGCTGGTCTTACCCGCGCCATTGGGCCCGAGTAAAACCGTAATACGTCCTGGCGCAACCTTCAACTTAATGGAGTTGACTGCAATCTTGGTGCCCCGCACCATGACCAAGTTGTCAATTGTTAGCACTTGGCTCATGCTGCAATCTCCATGGCTTCAAAATCTCCCAAGTAAGCGCGTCGCACTTCGGGCTGTTCCAGCACATCTTTGGTTGGGCCCAGTGCGAGCAGTTTTCCGAAGTCGAGCACCATGGTTTCTTCACAGCAGGCCACGATCAATGCCACATCGTGATCGATCAAAAACACCTGCGCTCCGCAATAGGCAGGAATTCCTCGAATCACCGACTCTAAGTGCTGCGTCTCCGACTCCGACATGCCAGCACCCGGTTCGTCGAGCATCACCAATTGCGGCTTGCCAATCAAGGCCTTAGCGATTTCTGTGAGATGGCGCTCGCCGGTGGTTAAGTTACTGCCTTTTCTGTGAATGCGCTTACCCAAGCCAACGTAGTCAATAGCACGCTGCACATCCTGCAGAGCCTCAGCTTGGGTGCTGTAAGCGGCATGATCGGCGATGGCTTGCACGTTTTCCCATAGCGTCAAATCGTCAGCAATTTGATCGGTCTGGAAGGTGCGCCGCAAACCCATGTGCGCACGCTTGTGTGGGGCAATGTCGCTGATGACGACACCATTGACCGCCACACTTCCGCTGACCGGGGTCACAAACCCAGACAACACGTTAAGCAAGGTCGTTTTGCCCGCGCCGTTCGGGCCAATCAAGCCGACGATGGCTTTATCTAGGGTGACGCTCAGACCATCAATTGGTTTGACGCCACCAAACTGCACAGTTAGATTTTCGATACGAATCATGGTGCTTATCGGTAAGAAGCAAAAGGCTTAGGGAAACGCTTGTCGATTCGTTGGCGCAAGGACAGAAGGTGCGGATAAGCCGCTACTTCCAACCCCACTTTGGCGGCCAACGACAACCAAATCAGGGCCAACGCAGTCACGAAAGGCACGTCGAACACTCCGGATGCAACCCAGGCTACAAACAGGCCAATAAAGAGCCAGTTCAGCACCCGCTTGATAAAACGATGGTCCGGCACCCAGCCTTGGCGCTCAAAAATTTGCGCCAAACGAAGCGATAAAGCAGCCTCCATATCTTCGGTTCGGTCTTGCAGGCGTTTTCCAAAAAAACCTAGCAAGAGCCAACATACGCCCGGGATCACCAACCGGAACAACAAGGCAATCAGGGAGATAAAGAATGCGCCAGCAAAACCCGCCTGCCCCGAAACCGCAAACAGCAGACCTAGACCAATCGAAATCACGCCCCAGGTGGTGAGACCTTCAAGGATGCGACTCATGCGAACAAACTTATAGAAGTCCGCCAATTGGCCCGCCAGTCCCTTGCGTCCCTGGATCAGAGAGACTAGCAACGCGAATCCGTAAAACGCATTAGCCAGATTTCCATCCACGCCATGATCATTGAGAAGAGCGGGCAAAGCGCGAACCAAAAGGCCGGCAAAAATCACTCCGACCCAGTTGTAAACGCCGCCAACCACCGTGAGCGCATACAACAGAATGGATTGACTAACGGGGAAGCCCGTATTGTCTAATTGGCCATTAAGACCGGCGATCAAGCCGCCACCCAAGCCGGCCAAAAAACCGCCGAAGGTAAAGGCCCACGCTTTGTAACGCAACACGCTCACGCCAGCGGCGGTAGCAGCCGCTTCGCTTTTTCGAATCAGCGCCCAGGCACGGCCAGGCATGGCGGCACGTTGCCATTCAATGAGGCCTAAGCCAAATGCCAACCACAGCACTACGTAACGGTAATAGGCGGTGTCGCTGCTGGCAATCCAAGGCCGTTGAATCAGCACGCGTTGTCCGGCCACGATCTTGCCGGTAAATCCGGTGCCACCATCCGGAAAGCCCACCACGTCCACCACCACTTGCACTGCCGCAGCAACCATTAGGGTCAGCAAAGCCAGATACAGACCGCGCATTCGCAGCGCTGGCAGACCCACAAGCAGACCAAAAACTGCAGCCACCAGGGCTCCGGCCAGCAAGGCCAATTCAAACGGAAGTGCGAAGCCGTGGATAAGACGCAAGCAAACCCACCCGCCCACTCCAGCCAGCGCAAACTGCGCTAGCGACACCATGCCCAGCTGCCCAAACAACAATGCCACGGTCCCAGCCACCAGCGCTAAGCAAGCCACCGTGGTAAAGGTATTGAGCCAGTAAGCGGAAAACAACCAAGGACCCAGCAACGTTGCCAGTCCCAAAGTCACCACTATCGGCATCACCCGACGCAGGGGCGTACCAGGTGGGATGTCCATTTTTTCTTTATCGCGTGCCATATCGTTGTGTGATAAAAAGTGATCGCTAATCGAGGTGGCTGTTGTCGCGTGACAGCCCAATGCCTTGGCGTTGCTGCCAGAGAATGGCAAGAATTGCGACCAAAAATGCAGCAGCCGAACCGTATCGAGAAATCTCGGGCACCAAAGCCGTTAGCGTCTCAGCTACACCAATCAACAAGCCACCCAAAACCGTAGCTGGTAGCGACATCAGGCGTCCCACCACAGCAGCGGCCATGGCAGGTATCACCAAAAAGGTCAACACAATGGGATTTAGGCGAACCATATTGCCCATGAAGAGGCCAGTAATGCCGGCAAATACGCCAGCGATCACCCAAGCCCAGGTATCTACGCGCTTGACGCGAACACCCAGAAGCGCGCTCAAAACTCGGTTACTTTGTAAGGCGCGCATGCGCAAGCCCAGCGGCGTTTTGGCCAGCAACCACAGCATGGCCAGCGTCAGACTGGCGGCCAAGCCCAAGGCCAGCAGGCGCGTGTAGCTGATCAGGCGCCTGCCATCAAATTCGAGCCCACCGCTGTCGGTGGGCAGCACCAGGCGACGCGGCTCGTCGCCCCAGTACCACTGGGAAATTCCCATGATCAAGAGCGCAAAGCCCAAGGTGGCCATGGCACGCACCACCTTGTCTTGGTGCGTCAACGAAGGCGCGATGAACCTGCCATAAGCCCAGGACAGCAAAGTGGCAGCACCAATGCCCACCACCCAACCCAGCCAATCGGCATACTCCAAGTCGATGATTTGCCAACAGAGCATGGCGGCCAGCCCGCCCAAGGCACCGTAAGAAAAGTTGACGACACCGCTAGCGCGGTACAGCACCACCAGGCCTACGCCAGAGAGTGCATACACCGCGCCGACGCTGACGCCGACTACCAAAAATGGCAAAAACTGGTCCATCGTGCGTCTGTCGATTAGTTCACCAAGCCGCCCTTGGCCTCGATCGCCGTGATATCAGCTAAATCAGAGTCCTTAGATTGGAAGCACTTGGTAAGCGTTTTGAATCCGCTTCCGCTGATCAAGGACATACGGCCCGCATGGTTGGGCTGATGGCGATCGCCAGGTCCAAAATACCATGGTGCACAAAGCATGTCCGACTTCACTTTGGTCAAGCCTTTGAATGCAGCGAATGTCGACTTGCGGTCGATCGGTCCTTTGATAGCCAAGAGTGCTTCTGTGGAAACGCGAGCTGCCATGTAACCAGCTTGCGAGAAAGAGTCAATAGGATCTTTCTTATCGCCATATTTTTCCATGATGGCTTTCCAGTTTTTGGTGTCTTTGCCATCGGTATCAAGTGGCTCCATTTCCATATGGACATAGAGCTTTCCATCCCAATATTTGCCTGCTGCTTTTGGCATTTGGGTGTGGTAGGCAGACGTTGGCAATCCCCACTTGATGGTTTTGCCCAAGTCCTGCTGCTCTGCACCAGTCAAGATTGGCAGCATCATGCCGCGTGGCATACCGAGCACCACCCCACCGGCTTTTGCGGCGGAGATCTGTAAGGCGATGGCGTTACCGTCGAGTTTGCCCGGATCAAAGATCACGGTGCTAACTTCTACGCCGTTGGCCTTACCGTAAGCCTCTACGCCTGCACAGACCCAGTCGCCAAAGCCAGGAATGCCAGGGGCCACGCACACGAGCTTCTTAAGCTTGAAGGTCTCGGTGATGTACTGCGCCGCGCCCAGTGTGGACTGGCGTGGGCCTTGGTTAAAGCTGACGTAATTTTTACCATAGAAGCAGGCACGGGGTACGCCCACACCGGCTATAACGGCCACGCCTTCTTGCTCGTAGGTTGCGTTATTGGCACCGCACTCGACAAAGCTCGAGGATCCCACCATGCCAACCACTTTGGTGTCTTTGACCAGTTTGCTGGCGGACTGGGCGGCAACTTCGGGGTTCCAGGTGTCGTCTTGCACCGTGTAATTGACTGGGCGGCCATTGATACCGCCATTTGCGTTTACACACTTGAAGTAGGCAGCAGCCGAGCGCGCTGAAGAAGAAAAATCTTCAGGGCCGGTTTTACCAACGATGGCTCCCAACTGAATGGGTTCGCCAGTGGCGGCTTTGCCATTGCTCAAGCCACAACTATCAGCTGCATAAGCGCTGCCACTTGCCACGACTGCAAGCATAAGCGCTGCGGTGGCGATGTTTCTGGTTTTCATTGATCGTGTCTCCTAGATTTTTCACCCCTGGCTTGCCATATCGGCCGCAGCGGGGTGTGAACTGCAGCAATTTCGAATGTGTTACTCAACTAACTTAAAGATCCCTCGATACCTGTCAGGCCAGGGGTGCGAAACCGAATCACATCTTTGTGACCAATGCCGTTTTCCTGAAGTGACTTAGTTGAATCGGGCTGCCAAGGCTGACCCGACTTGAACCAGAGCACTTGGCTCCAGTCAATACGAGCGAAATCTGGGTGCGCGCCATACACGCCAGGCAATACCGCGCTGGCCAATGCGGCAAATGGCGTAATGCCTGGTAAGGGCAGGCACACCGGCGCGCAAAACAGCAAATGGTCTTCCCAGCCGATGTACAACAAGGGGGCAGGAAAATTTTGGCGCGCGTCTTTGGGCGCGAACTCGTAGTTGCCCAGGGCTACGGTACTCATTCGTCCTCTCCCAGACCATCGTCACCACGCCATTCTTTGAAGTTTTTCTGGTCTTGCGAGCCTTCAAAGTCGAGGTTGTCCTCACCGACTTTGACTTCGTAGTAATCCATCACAGCAGCCAGCGGGTCAAATCCGGCCTGACTTGGATCGGTACCCGGTTTGAAACAGTTACCCTGATAAATTTGGTGCACTGGCAGCCAAGATTGCACATATTTCTCGGGCTCGTGGGCAAAGATGTCTTTGCAGTGATCACTACAAAAATGGTATTTTTCGCCCAGGTGCTCGGTTTCACGGTAGGCGATCTTGGTCGCATCCCCCGGCTCGGTAAAACACATTGGAATTTGGCAGGTCGTGCACAACATCGGCAAGGTGTTGTTGTAAAAGCGTTTGCCTATGGCTTGCTGCTCTCGAAGGTATTGCAGCCGCGGGCGATAGAGGCTGTCAAAGGTCTCCGGATATTTTTCGGTCAGCCATGCCAGCTCTTCGTCGTCTGGAACCCACGTGTGAAAGGGGGCTGCTGCGCTGTAGTTATAGAAAGTATTCCAAGCCTGGTGGCTGATGTGGTCCTTACCTTCGCAAGCGTCTTTCCAGCCTTTGGGTTCACGGATGCCGTAGCGCGCTAGGTCTTTGAACAATGCTCCGCCATTGCTCTCGGCGTACATCTCCCAAGCCTCTTTCCAACTCATCACGCGTTTTGGCAGCATATAGTCCTGCATCATCGCCACCAGCGTCAGAAGGCGGTAGCCGCGCCAGAACCACTTATCCATCCAACGCTGGATGATGGGTAAATTGTCTGGATCTTGTTCGAGCATGAACTTGATGCACTCAATACCCAAGGTCATATGGCGTGACTCATCACTTTGGGCCGAGAAGCCGAACGTCACCGTAGACATGTCGCCGTTGTGTGCTGCTCCTGACATAAAGGGCACGAACAGCAAGTTGGTCAAAACATACTCAAAAGAGAAGCTCACCGCTGTCAAGAATTCGAAGGGTCCACTGCTATAGGCATCTTCAAAGAACGACTTGGGTACCGATAAGTACCACACGCGGTCAAACCAGTGGCTGGTGTGGTGCATTCCATTGAAGTACTTGTTGTAATGCGAGATCGCATGAGTCTCGGTCTGGTAGTGACGCAGTTCGTCAACCGATTGCATTTGCGCTGCAACGCGAGCGCCAGCGCCAGTGAACTGCCGCCCTACGTGGGCAAAGCCCCGGTGCGCGTAGTACTCCAGCGGCGTGACACCTTGGATAAACAACTTGAGCGCATTGACATAGCGCGCATCGCTGATACCGAGCTGCCCGTTGTTTTGCGCAAAGGCGTCGATTACCGCGTAGAGTTTTTTTTCTTTTTCTCCTTGGTACTTCCAATAGGCTTCCATCGTCAGACGAAACGGATCTTCCCATTTATCCCAATCGTGAATCTTGATGCCTTCATAGGCGTCATAGGGGAAAACTTTATCCATAGGCTGGTAAGTGGTGTCCCAATGCAAGCCTCGCGTCATCGCGGTGTAGCGATCTTTGAGCCCTAGCTTCTCTTTAACAACCCGGGTGTCCATAGTGCGCTCCATCCCGCCTCTCAGTGTTTCCAGCTCAAGGTGAACTGGTCGTCGTCTTCATCGATATATCCCGACAATGTGACGAGGCTGACATGTATTTCTTGCAGGTCGTAGCGCCTCCCAACGATTTCTTCAATGGTTGCACGCTTGATACAAAGTTCGTTGGGTGCATCAATCTTGATCAAACCGGGTGAGTGCACCGAAACGGCATGTGGGTTATCTGCCAAGATCGCCTCGATGATGGGGCGGGAGTCCTCGTTGGACTGAAATGCGATAAATACATTGGACATTTGATGCGGTTTCTTTGAGTTTATTTATGCGTTCAAACGGTAATGCCCGCTTTTTTGCAGCGCGCATTAAGGCTGGTTCTGGCGTCGTCTATTGCGCCCTGCGCGCCTGCGTCTAGCGCCATCGTGGCTACCGGCGTTAGCGCTGCCTGCGCGCGGTCTGACCATGCTTGAACCCATCCTGCAATCAGCGCTCGGTTAGCCTCCGATTCAGCTGCAGCGAGTTTGAGCACTGCGTCAACCCAGCGCGAGCTCTCAGCGTGCCACTCGGGCATGAAGGCCGACATCATGGCCACCGAAGTACCACCCAATGGCACCAGGTGATCATCGATAAAGCTACCAAAGATCAGTGGGTAAAGCTGACCGTCCAGTGCTAGGTTCTGGGCTACAAAAAGCTCCATTGGGTCTTGCAAGACCAGCGTATCTTCGACATAGTTGCGCAGGGGCTGCCAGCAAGTTTCTTTGAGCCAATCGTTCTTTCCGGCATCTAGGGCTCCAGGCTCATCCAGGGTCAAACCCAAGCGGGTGATGTACTGCGCTACCCCTAGCTGATCCATGGCGTGGAACATGGCCGGCGCTGTCAGCATGGCACCGTAGCCATATGCACCAATTGAGCAATTGTTCATGTTGCCTCCCCAAGCCGCGTGGCGCAAAGGGATAAGAACCTTGGAAGCCTTGCTTCTTACGGCCTCAGGCATCTTGGTAACCAGACCGCGGTCTTCGATAAATTGGTAGTTTGCTTCGATAGCGTCTTGCTGCCGTGCGCGTGCCATGGTCCAAGTGCCGTAATAGTATTGGCGCGGATCGCGAAGCGACTGCCAATCTGCCATGACGACAGCTGAACGCGTTTTGTCAAACAACTCGTGCGCAGGATCCCAGGTGGGACGGTAATGGAAATTTGCAGTGGACTGGGCCCCCAGGGTCGCCTCCAAGTAACGCGATGCCGGCTTGTCGTCTCCGACGTACTGCGCCACATGGGCAAATGTCTGCCTTAACGGCTGAATTTCGCGGGTGTGAAGATCAACTGACATGTATGGTTTCCTCTAAATGGATTTCGAAGCGATCATTCGGACAAGAGCTTCACTTGATTGGCAATACAAAATTCATCGAACGCTGCTTGGGGCAACACCAGTTCGACCACCTGCTCAGGCCATCCAATAGAAAATTCAAACATCACCAAGCCATCGTCTCTAACTTGAGTTATCCGTACAAATTTCAGCGAGATGTCGCACACGATTGGCTCAGACACGCTTACCGCAGGTGTTTTCATGGGGTGGCCAAGCGCTTTAAAGCAGAGGTAAAAGGTTGGTGGCTATCAGGCATAGAGTTGGTTCAAGTGATTGACCAGACTTTGCAAGTTACTTGCCACATTCTTATAAAATGTCTGAATTCTCGAGATTTTTAGGGAAAACCATTAGTGATATTTAGAATACCTATGGTTTTCCCGTAGTAAAAAACACCAAAAATAACCATTCGAATTCACCCATCCGCATTCAAATCAGTTAAATTCATCCATTACAGCGAACGCTAATCTGAGAATTTAATCAAATGGTGAATTTATTATTTCAGTACGAATTTTTTCTGGTGCTTGCGTTCGAGTTGCAAAAATATCGAGATTCAATTGAATTGACCATTTTGAACTGGGAGCGAACTTGAACTTCAAATACCCATCAGACACCGACTTACGCAAGCTATTGCGCTTTGAGACTGACAGCGGAGCCATTTGGCTGGGGGAGCGGCGCATGGTGCTTATGCATACAGCAGGCTTGGCAGCCCTTCGCGAGGATTTATTGAGTTCGATTGGACCCGAACACGCACGCCGTATCTTGACCCGCATGGGATATGCATCTGGCATATGCGATGCCGAGTACGCGAAAAAAGTACGCCCTGGCCAATCCTTTCAAGACAGCTTTATGGTCGGCCCGCAATTGCACATGCTCGAAGGTGCCGCACGGGTTACGCCAGTTCAACTTAGCTTAGACGTTCCCGCGGGTCAGTTTTACGGAGAGTTTCGGTGGGACCATTCATGGGAAGCTTACGCTCACCTGCAAAAATATGGTGTTGTGGACGATCCGGCCTGCTGGACTTTATTGGGCTATGCCAGCGGCTATACCAGCGCTTTTATGGGGCGACTGATTCTCTTCAAAGAAACTCTGTGCGCTGCATGCGGTCAAGACCACTGCATGATCGTGGGGCGGCCTATTGAGGAGTGGCCTGACGGTGAGGCACACCGCGTATATTTCACCGACGATTCATTGTTAGAGAAACTAGACGCACTGCAAATGCAGGTCGAAGCCCTAAAGTCTACGCTTGAGCCTGTCAACCAAGGGGGGCAATTGGTTGGCAATTCAATAGAATTTCGCAAGGCATTTGTTCTACTTCAAAAAGTAGCCGAAACACAAGTCGCAGTTCTTCTGACTGGCGAGACCGGTGTTGGTAAAGAGCGTTTTGCGCGCGCATTGCATGAACTGTCTAACCGGGCAGAGGCTCCATTTGTAGCCGTCAACTGCGCAGCACTGCCTGCTGAACTGATTGAAGCAGAACTGTTTGGCGTTGAAAAAGGCGCCTACACCGGCGCCCACGCTTCTCGAATGGGGCGCTTTGAACGTGCCGACGGGGGCACCCTGTTACTCGACGAGGTGGGGGAATTACCTTTGGCTGCACAAGCCAAACTATTACGAGTGTTACAAGAGGGCGAAATTGAACGTGTAGGCGGTGAGACAACGCGCAAAGTGAATGTTCGCTTAGTGGCAGCTACCAATGTCGACTTAGAACAAGCGGCTCGCGAAGGTCGTTTTCGCCGCGACCTCCTTTACCGACTGAACGTCTACCCCATTCATATCCCAGCGCTGCGCGATCGCCCAAGTGACATTGCGCCACTGGCTGAAACGATGCTCGCTCGCTTTTGTGCACTCCACAACAAGCGTTTATTAGGTTTTGGGGAGCGCGCGCTCCAAATGCTGCAGCAGCAAGACTGGCCGGGCAATGTGCGTGAACTAGAGAACTTGGTAGAACGAGGTGTCATTTTGGCCAGTCAAGGCGGCTGGGTCGGGGCTGAGCACCTGTTTCAAAACCAGCCAGAGTCCAACCACACGGGAGTTGATGCGCACGGCCATTTAGCCCAGATACCCAATGCGGACGACGACGACCTGAGTGCTCGAATTCTTGACAGCGGCAGTTCCATTGAAACCATCGAGTCGCGAGTTCTTGACCTTGCGGTGCAACGCTCCGGTGGTAATCTCTCAGAAGCCGCACGCCTTTTAGGTTTAACTCGACCTCAACTGGCCTATCGACAAAAGGTAAAGCAAACTGCGCAGCCATCAAGCTTGCCGCAAAAAAATCATTTGTCTGAATCAAAATAATGCATTCCATTTCCAAAACTTTAGTCGCCTCAGCTTCGGATAGAACAAAATCGCCACGTACGCTTGTAGAACGCGCCTACCTCAATCTCCGCAACGACATTGTTTGCGGAAAGCTTTCACCAGGAGAGCGTCTGCGCGTAGAGCACTTGAAAGACCAGTATGAAGTAGGAGCGGGCACCCTGCGTGAAGCCTTGTCCTTGCTGGTTGCTGATGCGTTAGTGACATCAGAAGGCCAAAGAGGATTTCGTGTTGCCCCTATTTCTTTGGCGGACCTTGAAGACGTCACCAATACCCGCGTCATGCTAGAGACCGAGGCGCTGCGCCAGTCCATTCGCAACGGCGACTCCCGGTGGGAAGCCGCCGTTGCATCCACCTACGATTTGTTGACGGATGCTGAAAGTGACCTTGCTGGCGCAGGCAGCGAACTATGGGAACGGCACAACAAAGCATTTCATGAAACTTTGATTTCAGCTTATGAATCCGCCTGGACTAAATACATGCTTGCAATTTTGTACCGACATGCCGAGCGCTACCGCAATATCAATTGGCGACTAACCGCAGCCCATGCCAGCGGAAGGAATGTACGCCGCGAACATGAAGAAATTTTTCGAGCGGCAATGGATCGCCAAGAAGCTCGGGCGTCGCTTGCACTCGAGGCCCATGTGCGTCTCACGCACGACATCGTCAAACGCCAAACTCTTGATGGAGATCTGCGCTAGGATCGTTTCGATGTAAATCGAATATAGGGAAGGTCATACAAACCCGTAACAATGCGCGAGCTGCCCACCCAAAGTAAGCTCATTCTCTTCACGCCAGCAAACTCGTTTTGCCAATGAAAGATTTACCGTGCTGAACCTCCTCAACTCTATTTTCCCCATCCGTTTCCTTGCCTTTACGGCTTGTATTCTTGCAACCCTGATTGGCTTGTCCGCATGGGCTTCTGGCGGTGCGTTGGTGTGGGCCTTGGTTCCGGGGTTTTTAGTCGGCATCGGTTTGTTGGATTTGATGCAGACCAAGCGCTCTATCTTGCGCAACTACCCAGTGATCGGCCACTTGCGGTTTATGCTGGAATTCATTCGCCCCGAAATTCGGCAGTATTTCATTGAGAGCGATAACGAAGCCACGCCGTTTTCGCGGGCCCAGCGCTCTTTGGTGTACCAACGTGCCAAAGGCGATTCGGACAAGCGGCCTTTTGGCACCCAGCTTGATGTGCATTCTTACGGCCATGAGTGGATGACGCATTCGATCGTTCCGAGCCAAATCGCTTCCCACGACTTTCGCATCACCATCGGCTCCAACACGGCGCAGCCTTATAGCGCCAGCGTTTTCAATATCTCCGCCATGAGCTTTGGGGCTTTGAGTGCGAATGCGATTTTGGCGCTCAACGCAGGCGCGAAACGGGGCGGCTTTGCCCACGATACAGGCGAAGGTTCTATCTCGGTACATCACCGCAAACACGGCGGTGATTTGATTTGGGAAGTGGGCTCGGGGTACTTCGGTTGCCGCAATGATGACGGGACTTTTAACGCCGAAAAGTTCACGACCAACGCCCGCCACCCGCAGGTCAAAATGATTGAAGTCAAACTCAGTCAAGGAGCCAAGCCTGGCCACGGCGGCGTCTTACCGGGCCCCAAAGTGACGGCTGAAATTGCCCAAGCGCGGGGCGTTCCGGTTGGCGTGGATTGCATTTCTCCCGCCGCCCACAGCGCGTTCAACACGCCGATTGAACTGTTGCAATTCGTCGCTCGCTTGCGCGAACTTTCCGGCGGAAAGCCCACTGGTTTTAAGCTTTGTATTGGTCATCCTTGGGAGTGGTTTGCGATTGCCAAAGCCATGGTTCAAACCGGTATTACGCCGGACTTTATTGTGGTCGATGGGACAGAAGGCGGGACGGGCGCGGCCCCTGTGGAATTCATTGACCGCGTGGGCTCGCCGCTGCAAGAAGGTTTGGTTTTGGTGCACAACACCTTACGCGGTATCGGTTTGCGCGACCGCATCAAAATTGGCTGCGCTGGCAAAGTGATCAATGCGTTTGACATTGCCCGCCTGATGGCGTTGGGCGCGGATTGGTGCAATAGCGCTCGGGGATTCATGTTCGCCCTGGGTTGCCTGCAAGCGCAAACCTGCCACAGCGGACACTGCCCCACGGGCGTTGCAACCCAAGACCCGATGCGCCAACAGTCCTTGGTCGTTGGCGATAAATCAGAGCGCGTTTACCACTTTCACCAGCAAACCCTCCACGCCCTCAAAGAACTGGTGCAGGCCGTAGGCATTCAACACCCCAATGAGATCAACGCCCACCATATTGTTCGCCGCACAGGGGACCATACGGTGTCTAGTTTGGAAGATGCTTTATTGCGCGAATTGCCGATTGGGGCTTTGCTTAAAGACGACCTCAGCGCTTTGCCTGCGCTTTACCAACACCATTGGCCGCACAGCCAAGCTGCGCGATTTGCCCGGCTTGTGTGACGGGCGGTATGGTTAAGTCAATCGGATTTTTTTTACCAGCGCTGTTGTGGAATAACCCGCAACAAAAGGCAATGCCAGCGCCCGCCCGCCCCATGAATGCACCAGCGCAGTTTCTGGCAGCTTGGCCATGTCGTAGTCGCCGCCTTTGACCAATATCTCAGGGCGAATTTCGCCGATCACGGCCTCGGGGGTGTCGTCGTCAAACCACGTCACTAAACTAACCGCGGCTTGGCTGGCCATCACGACTGCGCGATCGGCTTCGGGGTTTAAGGGGCGGTCGTCGCCTTTACCAAGGCGGCGCACCGAAGCGTCGGTATTGAGCGCGACGATCAGGCTGCCGCCTAAAGCGCGAGCTTGGGCCAGGTACATCACATGGCCGCGGTGTAAGACATCAAATACCCCGTTGGTGAATACCCACGGTTTAGGCAATCCGGCAAGCGCCGCCGCAAGGTGTTTGCGTTGGCAAATTTTGCTTAGGAATTCAGGCGGTGCAAGCGTTGGGTTCATGCAGGCATGCTAGCAGCCCCAGCGGCTGATGCTGCGAGCTGCGCTTGCGTGAGTTCTTTGCGGTATTTGTTGAGGTCTTGGACCGTGGGGAAAAGACGCTCCATGAGCAAGCTCAGGTTATGCAAAATCCGTTCAACCACCTTGGTTTCCCACACCGCATCAAAATTAATCTGCGTATCCAACCAGCGCTCGAGCCACTCGGGGTCAGGCAGCCGACTTTGAATCGTGTCGTTGGGAAACAGCGATTTGTTGACATGCAAATTGGTGGGGTGCAAGGCTTGCGTGGTGCGACGGGCACTAGCCATCAAAACGCCGACTTTGGCAAAGGCGATCTTGGCTTCTAAGCCTACGTTCTGAATCGCCCGTTTCATGTATTTCAGGTAGGCGCCGCCATGGCGGGCTTCGTCTTGACTGAGCTTGGTGTAGATGGCTTTGATGACCGGTTCGGTGTGCCAATCGCTGGCGCGGCGGTACCAGTGGTTGAGACGAATCTCACCGCAGAAATGCAGCATCAAGGTTTCCAAGGGCGGCGCGGGATCAAACTCAAAGCGCACGTTGTGCAATTCTTCTTCCGTTGGAACCAAGTCGGGACGAAACCGGCGCAAATACTCCATCAGCACCAAAGAATGTTTTTGTTCCTCAAAAAACCAGATCGACATAAAGGCAGAAAAGTCGCTGTCGCCGCGGTTATCGCGAAGAAACATTTCCGTGGCCGGCAAGGCAGACCACTCGGTAATGGCGTTCATTTTGATGGTGGCGGCCTGTTCGTCGGAAAGCGTGGACGCATCAAAGGTATCCCAAGGGATATCGCGCTCCATGTCCCAACGCACGGATTCCAATTGTTTAAAAAGTTCTGGGTAAAGCATGGCAACCTTTCTAGGTATGTCAATTTTAGGTCGCAGGTATGACAAAGCACCGACGAACAAACCAATCGCCCTGATCAAAATCAAGGCTTTATGGTTGGGAGTATCGCCCAAAAATACTCTTTACGTCATAAAAAGACCAGTCAGTCACAAAAATACCTTATAGTGCAAATTCTCAATATTAGGCTTTATGAAAATTGCAATCGTCGGTTCTGGGATTTCCGGTCTAGCCGCTGCGCACCGCTTGCATTCGCACGCCGAAATCACCTTGTTTGAAGCTGGCGACTACTTTGGTGGCCACACGCACACGGTAGACATCACGCTAGACTCGCCCCAAGGCCCGATGTCGCATGGCGTTGACACCGGATTTTTGGTGTTTAACGAGCGCACGTACCCGCAGCTCATCGCGCTGTTTGCAGAGTTGGGGGTTGCCACGACCCCTTCAGACATGTCGTTTTCAGTTCAGGTTCCCCCAAGCCCCACGCAGCGTGCCTTGGAGTGGAGCGGCAGCAACTTAAACACGGTGTTCGCCCAGCGCAGCAATTTAGTGAGCCCGCGTTTTTACACCATGTTGCGTGACGTGCTGCGCTTTAACCGTCTTGCGACCGACATCGCATTGCGCAACGCCGAAGGCGAGTTGATGCAGCCCTTGCGGGAGTTTTTAAAGCAGCACGCCTTTTCTAACGAGTTTCAAGACTGGTATTTTTTACCAATGCTGGGTTGCATCTGGAGTTGCCCCACAGACCAGATGATGGAGTTCCCGGTGGCTACGATGATTCGTTTTTGCCATAACCACGGTCTGATTCAGGTGAGTAACCGTCCGCAGTGGTGGACGGTGACGGGCGGGGCCCGCCATTACGTAGAAAAGATCACGGCCCAGATTAAAGACAAACGGCTCAACACGCCCGTAGCGCTTATTGAGCGCGACGCGCAAGGCGTTTTGATTACCAGCCACGGGCAGACCGAGCGCTTTGACAAAGTCATTTTGGCAACCCACAGCGACCAAAGCCTGGCCTTGCTTAGCGACGCGAGCGCGCAAGAGCGCTCGGTGCTTGGCGCTATTTCTTACCAAGACAACCAAGCCGTTTTGCATACCGACACGTCAGTGCTCCCGAAGCGGCCGCTGGCGTGGGCAGCTTGGAACTACGAGCGATCCGCACACCCCGCAAACGCCCATCAGACTCAGCGCGTTTGTTTGCATTACCTTATCAACAAACTCCAACCCTTGCCGTTTCAAAAAGCCGTGGTGGTGTCGTTGAATCCCTTACAAGAAATTAACCCGAACCATGTTCACGGCGTATTTGATTACGCCCACCCGGTGTTTGACTTGGCAGCTATACAAACGCAGGCCCAGGTTCCCGCGCTGCAAGGCCAGCAACATACCTATTTTTGTGGCGCATGGACCGGTTACGGTTTTCATGAAGACGGACTCAAATCGGGTCTGGATGTTGCTGCCCGCTTGCAACCTTTACTCGGGCTTGGAAGCTAAGACCGATGTTATTTAACGCCCAACCCTGTATCGGTTTTGGCCAAGTCCGCCACACCCGGGTTCAACCCAAGCGCCACGCTTTTGCTTACCGCACCTATTTTTTGATGTTGCCTATGCGCAGTTTAAAAAATAACAGCGGTGCTTTGGCAGTGAACCGATTTTCTGCGCTGAGTTTTTTTGACAAAGACCACGGCGACGGCCGCAGCCCCAAGGAGGGCGGCGCTTTGGCCTGGTTAGATGAGGTGCTTCGCGCCGAAGGAATTGATGATGCAACAGGAGAAGTCTGGCTGCACTGCTATCCGCGGGTTCTGGGATTTACCTTCAAACCAGTTAGTTTTTGGTATTGCCACCGGCTTGATGGCAGCTTGCGGGCGGTGTTGGTGGAAGTCAACAACACCTTTGGCGAGCGCCATTGCTACGTTTTAGACCACGCCCGTTTTGGAGTCGAACAACGGGCTGAAAAGGTTTTTCACGTGTCGCCTTTTTGCCCTGTAGAAGGGGAGTACCGATTTCGCTTGATGGTCAATCCCGAACGCACACGCACGGTTGCGCGGATTGATTATTTTGATACCGCAGGGCCCGTTATCCAGACCAGTGTCAGTGGCAACTTAGAGCCCGTGACACGCCAGTCGCTACGTAAAGCCGTCTGGACTTACCCGCTCATGACGTTGGCCGTAGTGGTCCGAATCCATTGGCAAGCCTTGCGCCTGTTCTTAAAACGGCTGTCCTTTTTTCGCCAGCCACCCCTGCCTTCTCACTTTATCAGTCGATAACGCTTTTATGACTATGCCAAGCCCTCAAGCCCCTCTTTCACGCACCTCCGATTCAGCAAACGGATCGCACACAGCGCACGCGCTCACGCACATGCAGCCGCAACCCATGCCGGGCGCGGCAAAAACGGTTTTAAAACTCCTGCAACGTTTGCGCCACGGAAGCTTAACTGTGCATTTTCCCGATGGAAGCATGCAGCGGTTTGGCGGCGATTCGTTGCCTCACGCCACCTTGCATCTGAACAACTGGAATGCGTTTACCGGCGCATTAAAGTCAGGGGACATTGGTTTTGCTGAAAGCTTTATTGCCGGCGACTGGACCACTCCAGACCTCACCGCCTTGTTGCGCCTTTTGGTGAAAAACCGCACCGAAGTGGATCGGATTATTTTTGGAAGTTGGGTCGGGCGCTTGGGCTACCGCATCAAGCACTGGCTCAATCGCAACACCCACAGCAATAGCCCCAAAAATATCCACGCCCATTACGATTTAGGCAACGCGTTTTATACGCTGTGGTTGGACCCCACTATGAACTATTCCTCGGCGTTGTTTAACGGCGATCTGGGGCAAACGCTCTCACAAGCGCAAACCGCAAAAGTGCAACGCGCCTTAAACCAAACACAAGTGGGCGCTGGCAGCCAGGTCCTAGAGATTGGCTGCGGCTGGGGCGCTTTGGCTGAAATGGCAACCGCCCGCGGCGCGCACCTCACTGGCGTCACCCTCAGTACCGAACAGCTAGAGTTCGCCCGCGAGCGCATGGCGCGTCTGGGCTTGAGCGCCAAAGCGGACTTGCGCCTGCAAGACTACCGCGACATTCATGACGCGCCCTTTGATGCGATTTGTTCGGTAGAGATGATCGAAGCCGTTGGCAAAGACTTTTGGCCCACCTACTTTGAAACAGTCGCCAAACTCCTGAAGCCCGGTGGCACCGCCTGCATCCAAAGCATTGTGATTGATGACGCATTGTTTGAGCGTTACTTGACCTCCACCGACTTTATCCAACAGTACATTTTTCCCGGCGGCTGCCTCCCAAGCCCCAGCGCCTTTCGGGCCCACGCCCACGCAGCAGGTCTGCATGTGGTCCAAGAGTATGCGTTCGGCCACGACTACGCTGAAACCCTCAAACGCTGGCGCGAAGTATTTATGGCCAAGCGCAATGCGGTTCTTGCGCTCGGTTTTGATACCCGTTTTTTACACATCTGGGAGTTTTACTTGGCCTATTGCGAAGCAGCGTTTTTAGAAGACAACATTGACGTGGTTCAGTACACCTTGCGAAAAGCACCGCTGGCTTTGTAAGACACACCATGCAAGCCCCATCTGCGCAACCTAGCCGACGCCAAATCGTTCTGGGCTTGCCCGTGCTCGTGGCAGCGCTGACAAGCGCAGCCAAGGAGCCGACGCTCCCTTCGCTTATTCCCAAAGAAATTGCCAATGCGTTTGATTCGCCGAGGCGGTACGGCGCAAGCCGTTTGCGATTCATGGCTTGGGATGTTTACGACATTGCTCTTTGGACAGGGCCTGACTTTGAGCCTGCTAACTTCATCAAGTTTCCATTCGCCCTGGAACTCACCTACCTACGCTCGATCAAGGGCATCGACATTGCCAACCAGTCGATCAAAGAAATGCAGCGTCTAGGCGCGATGAGCAAATCACAAGAAAGCCAATGGCTTTTAAGTATGCAGTCGGCTTTTCCTAACGTCCAATCCGGCGACCGCCTTTGCGGCATTCACCAACCCGGCCAGCGAACCCGTTTTTTTCACAATGGTGCGCTTCGCACGGAGATTGAAGACGCCGCATTCGCACCCTACTTTTTTGGTATTTGGTTGAGCGATAAAACCAGCGAGCCACGCTTGCGTTCGGAGTTACTCAAAAATGCGTCTCTTTGACGGTTTACGTTACGGGCTCATGGGCTTGCCCTTGGCGTTTGTGGCTTTGCCTTTGTACGTCGTACTGCCCAATTACTACGCCAAAAATTTTGCTGTTCCCTTGGCCAGCTTGGGCGTGTTGCTGCTGGTCGTTCGGATGTTTGACGCGTTGGTTGACCCGTTGCTGGGTCGTTGGGCAGACCGCCTTTTTAGACGCACACCCGCCCAAATCTTTGGCCAAATCGCTGCCTTGGCCGCAGGCCTGGTGGTGGGATTTGTCGCTTTGTTTTTCCCGCCTGCTTTCGTTCTTCAATCCGCTGAAACTTTTTTCACCCCGACTTTGCTCCTGTGGGCCGGCTGGTGTTTGGTGGTTTGCTATGTCAGCTTTAGCGCTTTGAGCATTGCCCACCAATCCTGGGGAGCAATGCTTGGAGGCGATGCTGCGAAGCGCAGCCGCGTTGTAGCTTGGCGTGAGGGCTTGGGGCTGCTGGGGGTCTTGTTGGCCTCAGTAACGCCCCTCCTTTTTGGGTTGACGGTGACCAGTGTTTTACTGACCGGATTTCTCGCCCTGGGGATTGGGGCGTGGGCCTACGCGCCGCGACCGGCCATCGCGGAGCTTGCCTCAAGCCAAGAGGGCCGCAGCCTATGGGCTCCCTTGTTACAGCCCGCGTTTCGTCAATTGCTGTTGATTTTCATGGTCAACGGAATTGCCTCAGCCGTTCCTGCAACTTTGATTTTATTTTTCGTTCAAGACCGCCTCCAAGCCCCAGCCTTTATGGAGTCTTGGTTTTTGGGCGTCTACTTTGTAGCTTCAGCCTTGGCCTTGCCCTTGTGGACACGGTGCATTGCCCGGTTGGGCTTAGAAAGAAGTTGGCTTGCAGGCATGGTTTTGGCGGTCGGTGTGTTTGTTTTTGCAGCGCTGCTTGACGCAGGTGACACCACAGAGTTTTTAATCGTCTGCGCGCTCTCGGGGGTCGCGATGGCGGTGGACCTGGTCGCCCCCGCGGCCTTGTTGGCCGGTCTGCTGCAAAACAGTGAGAAAAAAATACCCGATGCAGAAAAAATGCCCGAGGCAGGTACTTACTTTGGATGGTGGAACCTAGCCACCAAATTCAACCTCGCTTTGGCTGCGGGAATCTCGCTCCCCCTTCTTAACCTTTTGGGTTACGCGCCTGGCATGCGCTCTCCTGAAGCACTGCAAAGTTTGACCTGGACCTACTGTCTTTTGCCCTGCGGACTCAAAGTCATTGCAGCCTTGTTACTTTTATTTCACACTCTTCGAAAGCCCTTATGAAAAGACGTCTTCTGCTTTCTTCTGCCCTCTCGGGCGCTGCGCTTGCGGGCCTCGCTAGCCTCAGCGGTTGTGCCTCGCAACAGGTCGACACCTATGCTGCTGAAAAACCGGTACTGGATCTCAAACAGTATTTCAACGGCACCTTAGACGCCTACGGAATTTTTACAGATCGCTCTGGGGCAGTCGTTAAACGGTTTACCGTGGTGATGGTGTGCGACTGGGTTGGCAATGAAGGCACCTTGGATGAATCATTCACCTATTCCGATGGCAGCACGCAAAAGCGTATTTGGCGTCTCACCGCGCTGGGCGATGGACGCTACAGCGGGCGCGCCGACGATGTGATCGGGCTAGCTCAAGGACAAACGCGGGGCAATGCGTTTCACTGGAATTACACCTTGGCATTGCCTGTGGACGGCAGCGTGTACCACGTCGCTTTAGACGACTGGATGTACCTGGTCAACGACCAGGTCATGCTCAACAAAGCTTCGATGCGTAAATGGGGCGTCGATCTCGGCGAAGTCACTTTAAGCTTTACCAAACGCAAGCCATGAGTTTTTTTCCTCCTTTGAACCCGCCCCTTCAAAACTGGCAAGGTAAAGCGGTTTGGCTTATTGGCGCGAGTACGGGAATTGGTTACGCTACCGCGTCTGCCTTGCATGCCCAAGGAGCCAACGTAGTGGTTTCGGCCCGTAATGCGCAAGCGCTCGAGGCGTTTGTCGCCGCGCACCCCAACAGCAAAGCGCTCGCCTTAGATGTCACAGATCCTGACGCCGTCAGCGTCTGTGCACAAACCCTCGCAGCCGACGGGCGCCTCGATTGCGTGGTGTATTGCGCAGGCCATTACCAAGCGATGACTGCTGACACCTTGGATGCCAATGACATGCTGCGCCATATGCAAGTGAACTACGAAGGCGCTGTCTATGTTTTGAAACATATCGTGCCTTGGATGCGCCAGCAATGTTCTGGTCATATCAGTTTGGTCGCCAGCGTCGCAGGCTACCGCGGACTGCCCCAAAGTTTGGCCTACGGCCCAACCAAGGCGGCGCTCATCAATCTGGCAGAAACCTTGTACTTGGATTTACATCCGCACGGTATCGGCATCTCCCTCATCAACCCCGGTTTTGTAGACACGCCGCTGACCGCTGGAAATACTTTCACCATGCCTGCCTTACTCACCCCCGCGCAGGCAGCACAAGCGATACTGCGCGGCTGGGCGCAAGGGCGTTTTGAAATTCACTTTCCCAAACGTTTTACGTTTTGGATGAAAGCATTGCGCCTGTTTCCTAACCGGCTCTATTTTTTCTTAGTTCGCCAAGCCACCCATTGAACTCTATGAATCCACCCAACCCGTCCAACCCATCGCTCGCAACTGATCTGCCTGCGCAATCCCTTGACCGATTGGTGGTTTTCTTTGAAACGTTGACCGAGACAAGCGTGGCCGATCTTTCGCTTACTTACGCACCTGATGCGCGCTTTAAAGACCCGTTCAATGATGTGAAAGGTTGTGCTGCGATTGCAGCGATTTTTACCCACATGTTTGTAGCACTTGAAGCGCCGCGCTTCGTTGTCATCGAGCGCATTAGCCAAGGCCAGCAGTGTTTTTTAACCTGGGAATTTAGATTTCGGTTTAAGAATTACCAGCAAACGACCGAACAAGTGATCCTAGGCGCAAGCCATATCGTTTTTAACGAACAAGGCTTGGTCAGCTTGCACCGCGACTACTGGGACGCGGCCGAGGAGCTCTATGAAAAACTGCCCATCGTGGGCAGTGTGATGCGCTGGCTTAAGCGCCGGGCTAACACCTAAACCGGCAAGAAAGCCGCTTAGGCCGGAGTCGTATCGGCAAAGCTTGCGCGTTGTACCAGTTTCTCTTGAAGGCGGGCAAGGTTGGGGTGCTGGGCACGCCAATCGATATGCGCAAAGCGGAAATCCAAATACCCCAAAGCACACCCGACCGCGACATCTGACAAAGTCAGGTGCACACCGGAGCAAAAAGCTTTCTCACCTAAGCCGGCGTCCATCGCCCGCAAAACGGTATGGATTTTTTCTATATTCCGGTCGATCCAGACTTTGCTGCGCTCTTGGGCGCCACGGCCAGCCCACGTCGCTTCAAGACGTGCAGCAATCGCGCTGTCCAGCAAACCATCGGCCAAAGCTTCCCAGGTTTTCACTTCCGCCCGCTCCCGGCCGACGCCAGGAATGAGTTTGCCCACGGGAGACAGCGTATCTAAATACTCGACAATCACCCGGGAATCAAACAGCGACTCGCCGCCATCCATGATCAGGCAAGGCACCTGGCCCAGCGGGTTGGAATAAGAAATGGTGGAATTAGCGGCCCACACATCTTCAATCTGGAAGTCATAGTCCAGCTTTTTTTCGGCCATCACAATGCGCACTTTGCGAACGTAGGGGCTCGACACGGATCCAATAAGTTTCATGGGTAATCAGTTATTAAAGAATGGTTCATTCTATACACCGAAATCGTCCCTTCCCTGACCATGGGTACACCTACAATCGCACCATGACTTTCTCTGCTATTTCCGCCCTTTCGCCCTTAGACGGCCGCTACGCCGCCAAGCTCGCCACCCTGCGTCCCTTGATGAGTGAGCAAGGGTATATGCACCGCAGGGTGCAAGTCGAAGTGGCTTGGTTTATTGCTTTGAGCGACGCAGGCTTCGCAGAATTCAAACCCTTGAGCCCAGGGGCGCGCACTTACCTTTTGGGATTAGTCAAAAACTTTTCGGAAACCGATGGTGAAGCCATCAAAACCATAGAAAAGACGACCAACCACGATGTCAAAGCGGTGGAGTACTGGCTCAAATCTAAATTTGAAGCCCGACCCGAATTGATGAAGGCCAATGAGTTTGTGCACTTTGCCTGCACCAGCGAAGACATCAACAACACCAGCCACGCTTTGCAACTGCGCGTGGCCCGCGATATGGTGGTCTTGCACCAGCTCGACCGCTTGATCCTCAAGCTACGCGATATGGCGCATGCCTACGCCGACGTACCGATGCTCAGCCGCACCCATGGGCAAACGGCCAGCCCCACCACGGTGGGCAAAGAAATCGCCAACGTGGTGGTTCGATTGCAAGCAGCCTGTGAAAAAATTGCCAACGTCAAGATCATGGGCAAGATGAATGGGGCGGTTGGAAATTACAACGCCCATCTCAGCGCCTGGCCTGATTTTGATTGGGAAGCGTTTTCTAAGCGCGTCATTGAAACCCCCGAACCCTTGGGTCTGGGCTTGGTGTTTCAGCCCTACAGCATCCAAATTGAACCGCATGATTACATGGCTGAACTTTTTGACGCCATCGCCCGCGCTGACACGATTTTAATTGACTGGTCCCGCGATGTGTGGGGCTATGTCTCTCTGGGCTACTTCAAACAAAAATTGCGCGACGGGGAAGTCGGCTCCAGCACCATGCCGCACAAAGTTAACCCGATTGATTTTGAAAACGCCGAAGGCAATTTAGGGATGGCTAACGCTTTGCTCAAACACCTCAGCGAAAAACTTCCCATCAGCCGCTGGCAGCGGGACCTCACGGACTCCACCGTGTTGCGCAATATGGGCGTGGCTTTGGGCTACGCCGTGCTGGCTTACCAATCCTTGTTGGCGGGTCTGAATAAATTGGAAATCAACCACGCGGCCATTGCCAAAGATTTAGACGCGTCGTGGGAAGTGTTGGCCGAGCCGATTCAAACCGTGATGCGCCGCTACGGCTTGCCCCAGCCGTACGAACAGTTGAAAAAATTCACCCGTGGCGAAGCCATGACCCAAGAACTCATGCGGGGTTTTATTGCCGCGCTTGAGATTCCCGAGACAGAAAAACAGCGCCTCTTGGCGATGACGCCTGCCAGCTACACCGGCAAAGCGGCAGACTTAGCACGCCGCGTTTAATGAACTCGCTGCGTTTAGTCAGGCGCAGGAGTTTTTAAGGCCAGAGCCCGTTCATACAAGGCATTGCGCGGCTCTCCGCTGATATCGGCGGCGAGTTTCACGGCGGTTTTCAAAGGTAATTGCTCCAACAGTAATTTCAGTACTCGGTCATCGTGGGCGACTTCATTGGTTGCGGGTGCCGGATGCAACACCAAAGCAAATTCACCGCGCAAACGGTTGGCATCGTCTGCCAACCACTGCACCAGCGCATCAGCGCGCAGCGTTGCAATTTCTTCAAACTGCTTGGTCAACTCCCGCCCCACCGTCACCCAGCGCTCGCCTAATACCGCCAGGGCTTGGGCCAAGGCTTCGATCCGGTGCGGCGCTTCTAACAACACCACCGCATGGGTCTCGCCAGCCAACGCCGCTACCGCAGTAGCGCGCTCACCCGCTTTCGTTGGTAAAAACCCAGCGAACACAAACCCACTGCCGCGCTCGCTGTCTTGCAGAACCCCGGCCGCACTCAGAACCGTTGTCACACTGCTTGCCCCTGGCAAGGGCACAACACGTAAGCCTTGCGAGCGCACTTGCGCTACCAAACGTGCCCCGGGGTCGCTCACGCCCGGTGTTCCCGCATCACTGACATACACCACCCGCTGGCCCAAACGCAAGCGATCGACCACGGTATGGGCGGCCTCTTGTTCGTTGTGTTGGTGCACCGCCAAAGTCTGTGCGCTGTTTTTTTCGATCCCGTAGGCTCGCAGCAACGCTTGCGTGTGGCGGGTGTCTTCACACGCCACCGTGTCGGCTAACTGTAAAACGTGCAACGCCCGCAAACTGATGTCGGCCAAATTCCCAATCGGTGTAGCCACCACATACAGCGTACTTTGCGGATAATGCTGCGAACCTGCCGCTTCAAAAGCGGCCCCAAGGGCAGAGATAAAAGAAGCACTCACAAATGGGATTCCTTCCAGACAACACCCAACATACCAGTACCAAACGCATCGGCGATGCGGCGGAAGACGAGGCTTTGCAGTATTTGCAAGCCCAAGGCTTGCGCTTGGTGATGCGCAATTATCGGACGCCCGGGCGCGGCGGCGGTGAAATTGATTTGATCATGCAAGACCAAGACACCACTTTGGTGTTTGTGGAGGTCCGCAAACGCAAGTCAACGCGCCACGGCGGGGCCGCTGCCAGCGTGGGCCGCGTCAAACAAAGGCGAATTGTGTTTGCTGCGCAGTTTTACCTTTTAAAACTGCGCACCCTGCCGCCTTGCCGCTTCGATGTGGTGGAAGTTACGCCCGACGGACTGACCTGGCTCAAAGCCGCTTTCGATGCCTCCTAAGTTTCCTTTTGTCTTGGGCACACGGTATCATTGCAAACATGCTTGAACAACGTATTGAACAACACTTCATTGACAGCGCCGATCTGAAATACCAAAGTGCGCAAGTCTTGAGCAAACCCATTGCTGCGGCCATTCAGGCCATGCTGGCCTGTGTGACCAGTGGCGGCAAGGTCTTGGCTTGCGGCAACGGCGGCTCAGCAGCCGACGCCCAGCATTTTTCGGCCGAGTTTGTGGGTCGCTTTGAGCGCGAGCGCCCAGAGCTCGGGGCGATTGCGCTGACCACCGACACATCCATCATTACCGCGATTGCCAACGATTACGATTTCAACGTGATTTTTTCACGCCAAGTGCGTGCGCTCGGACAACCCGGCGATGTATTGCTTGCGATTTCTACCAGTGGCAATTCTGCGAATGTACTTGCAGCCATCGAAGCAGCCCACCAGCGCGAGATGGTGGTGGTCGGTTTAAGCGGGCGCGGGGGCGGCAAGATGGCCCAGGTGTTGCGCGATACCGATGTGCATATTTGCGTGCCCCACGAGCGCACCGCCCGCGTTCAAGAAGTTCATATCCTGGCGCTGCATTGCATTTGCGATGGCGTCGATGCCCAACTGATGGGCGACCAAGAAAGCAATCCATGAAATTAGTATTCCGACCTCTGACTTTGGGCCTGCTTATTGTGAGCGCTGCCTCTCAACTCACCGCTTGTTTTCCTTTGGCGGTGGGTGGCGCGGTGATGACCGGTATGGTCGCCACTGACCGACGCACCTCCGGCACCGTAGTGGAAGACCAAGCCATCGAACTCAAAGCCGGCAGCCGCATCCGCGACAGCCTCGGCGACCGCGCGCACATCAACATCACCAGCTTCAATCGCCAAGTTTTGATCACAGGCGAGGCGCCCAACGCCAAAGACAAGGCCTTGGTTGCTCAGATTGTGCGTAACGTAGAAAACGTAGAGTCCACCGTCGACGAAGTCGCAGTCATGGGCAATAGCAACTTCAGCGAACGCTCCAGCGACCTGATCATCACAGGGCGTATCAAAGCGTCATTACTGGACTCCAAGGACATTTTTGGAACCGCCTTCAAAGTCACTACCGAGCGCGGAGTGGCATTTCTCATGGGCCGCGTCACCGAGCGCGAATCCAAGCGAGCCACCGAGGCAGCCAGCGTGATTCCTGGGGTGAAAAAGGTTGTTCGGGTGCTGGAAATTATTTCGGAAGACGAGCTTGCGCGATCACAAAACGCACCTCCGAAAAAATAAGCAGTCTTGAACCGCTTTCGAATGGGCCTTTCGGCCCATTTTTTATTTCAGGCGTTTAATCAAACTCGAGGTATCCCAACGCTTACCGCCCATTTGCTGGACATCGGCGTAAAACTGATCCACCAAGGCCGTCACCGGCAAGCGGGCTCCGTTGGATTTGGCTTCGTCGAGCACCAACCCCAGATCTTTGCGCATCCAGTCCACAGCAAAACCAAAATCGAATTTGCCCGACACCATGGTTTTTCCGCGGTTGTCCATTTGCCAGCTCTGGGCTGCGCCCTTGCCAATCACATCCAACACCAAGTTCATGTCCAAGCCAGCGTGTGATCCAAAAGCCACCGCTTCGCTTAATCCCTGAACCAAACCAGCAATCGCAATTTGGTTGACCATTTTTGCCAATTGACCCGCACCGCTGTCGCCGATCAAAGTAAAGGCCCGTGAAAAAGCCATGCCCGTGCTTTGCACGCGATCAAAAGCCGCCTGCGTTCCGCCACACATGACCGTCAACATGCCGTTTTGCGCGCCTGCTTGGCCGCCGGAAACAGGGGCATCAACAAACTGTAAACCGAGATTGTGGGCGGCTTGGCTTAGTTCGCGGGCAACCGACGCTGACGCCGTGGTATGGTCCACAAAAATAGTGTCAGGACGCATGCCAGCAAATGCACCATCCGCGCCCAAGGTCACACTGCGCAAGTCGTCGTCATTGCCAACGCAGCAAAAAACGATGTCGGCTTGCATCGCCGCTTCACGCGGTGTCGCTGCGAAACCTTGCGCTCCTTTGGCGCTGACATCTGCTGCAAATTCAGTAACCCACGCTTGGGCTTTGGCTGGTGTGCGGTTGTACACCGTCACGCGGTGGCCCGCCTTCGCCAAATGACCCGCCATGGGGTAACCCATCACGCCCAGGCCAATAAATGCGACTGATTGCGCTTGCGAGGGTTCGTAGGTTTTAGCGTTCAAAGAAGACGGTTGGGTCATGGGGTTTCCTAAGTTGTCAATTAAAAGTTCTCTGGCATTTTGGCATTGCTGCGAGCTATATCCAAAGAGATACGCTGCGCGCGCACCAAGGCCATTAAATGTTGGTCCAAGGTTTGCATTCCCACACCACTGCCTGTTTGCATCGCTGAATACAGCTGCGCAATTTTGCCTTCTCTAATTAAATTACGCACAGCAGGGGTTCCCACCAGAATTTCGAAAGCTGCTAAGCGACCATCGCCGGTTGGCGTGGTGCACAAGGTTTGCGAGATTACGACCAGCAATGACTCTGACAACATCGTTCGCACCATGTTTCTTTCATCCCCGGGAAACACATCAACGATGCGATCTATGGTTTTAGCCGCACTGGCGGTATGCAGACTCGCTAACACCAAATGCCCGGTCTCTGCCGCCGTAAGGGCGAGGCGAATGGTTTCTAAATCGCGCAATTCGCCAATCACAATCGCGTCTGGGTCTTCACGCAAAGCCGAGCGCAACGCTTGAGAAAACCCTTGGGTGTGCGTGCCCACTTCGCGTTGGTGTACCAAACTTTTTTGGGAACCATGAACAAACTCAATCGGGTCTTCAATCGTCACGATGTGGCCACGGTGGTGCGCGTTGCGGTGGTTCGTTAAGGCCGTGAGCGTGGTTGATTTACCTGAACCGGTAGGTCCTGTCACCAAGACCAAGCCCTGCGGCTTCAAGGCCAACTGCGAAAAAAGCTCAGAGGCACCGAGCTGCTCCAGCGTCAAAATTTGGCTCGGAATACAACGAAATACGGCGCCTACGCCATGCAGCTGGGTAAACGCGTTGACCCGAAAACGGCTAGCGTTGGGGCCTACACAGGCATAGTCCAACTCCCACTGCGCGGCATACGCATCGCGCTGCGTTGGGGTCATGGTGGCTGCTAATAGGGCGCGGATTTCCTGATCGCTCAAGGCCGGCAAATCGGTACGGCGTAATTCACCATGCACCCTTAACATCGGCGGCAAGCCCGCCGAAAGATGCAAATCCGAGGCGTGGCTGTCCACGCAAAGTCTGAGTAGTTGAGAAATATCCACGGCCGCGCTCCCTTTTTTTGCATTATCCTCAACCGCATGCCCCACCCCTCCACCATCCCTGCCCAACTGCGCCAGGTTCAAGAACGTATCCAACAGGCTTGCATAACCGCCGCTCGCGACCCTCTTTCGGTGCGCCTGCTGGCTGTGTCTAAAACGTTTCCTGCATCCCAGGTGACTGAAGCCTTTGCCGCAGGCCAAAGCGCCTTTGGTGAAAACTACATTCAAGAAGCCGTTGAAAAAATAACGGCGCTGGCGCACTTGCCCTTAGAGTGGCACTGCATCGGTCCCATTCAAAGCAATAAAACGCGCTTGGTAGCAGAGCATTTTGATTGGGTTCATTCCGTAGACCGCCTGAAAATCGCCCAGCGGTTGAGTGAACAGCGCCCCGATAACTTAGCGCCTTTGAATGTTTGTCTGCAAATCAATATCGATGGCGGCCCGACCAAATCCGGTGTTGCGCCCGCGGAGGCTTTGGCTTTAGCGCAAGCAGTCTCTCAACTGCCGCGCTTGCGCCTGCGCGGCATCATGAGCATCCCCGAACCCAGCGAGGACTTTGCCAGCGCTAGCAAAGCCCACCGTGAAGCCCGAGCATTGTTTGATTGTCTGTGTCAATCCGGCTTGGCGCTCGACACCTTATCGATGGGCATGAGCGCAGACCTCGAGGCCGCGATTGCCGAGGGCAGCACGATGGTGCGAGTAGGCTCCGCTATTTTTGGCAGACGGGCTTAGCGAAGGAGCGGCAAACGGGTTGTGTTTTTGATTTCTTCCATCACCGCGTAAGTGCGCGTCTCACGCACTCCGGGTAACTGCCACAACACGGTCCCAGCAAACGCGCGGTAGGCCGCCATGTCAGCCATGCGGGTTTTAAGAAGGTAATCAAAGCCGCCGGCGACCATGTGGCACTCCATGATTTCTGCGCGAACTTGTACCGCCGCCTTAAACGCTTCGAACACATTGGGTGTCGTGCGGTCCAGCAAAACTTCAACAAACACCATCATTCCCGCGCCCAATTT
Organism: Bordetella parapertussis; assembly: GCA_945888535.1. Taxonomy (GTDB): domain Bacteria; phylum Pseudomonadota; class Gammaproteobacteria; order Burkholderiales; family Burkholderiaceae_C; genus Allorhodoferax; species Allorhodoferax parapertussis_A. The sequence continues at coordinate 925 of CAMDAN010000018.1, read as the reverse complement.
CAAGGGGTTTAAGCGGGCCTCGTAGCCCAAGATAAATCCCTCTTTGCTCAAGCGCTGAACCCGCGCCAAAACAGCGGTGGGCGACAAAGCCACTTCCTGCGCCAATTTCAGGTTGGAGATGCGTCCGTCGTCTTGCAGGCAGCGCAAAATTTTCAAATCAGTTCGGTCTAGATCGGATTGCGAAGCGGTCATATGTTGCATTATTCACTATTTAATGCTTATATTTTAGTGATTAATTAATTTTAAAACGTTAGAACATAGTGCATCGCACTTTATTTGATTTTGAAAGCCCCTCCATGACCGTCGCCCAACGCCTTCCCAGCCCCTACCGCCCTGAAGCAGCCATTGTTTCGCACCGGCTCCAAGCCTTAGCCAACGCATTGGACTGGGCGGCTGCGGCCCAGGTCGCAGCGCCCTGGGTTCAGGCCGTGCGTGACAACCCGCCGCCGTTTTGGGCGATGGAGAGCCTGCTCAAGGAATACCCCATTTCAAGCGCAGAAGGTTTGGCGTTGATGCGATTGGCTGAAGCGCTGCTGCGTATTCCTGATATGGACACCGCCATCGCCTTGACCGCTGACCAGCTCGGCCGGGCCGACTTTGCCGACGGGGGCGACCAAGTCTTGTCGCGGCTCTCCAGCGCAGCGATTGCGCTCTCTAGACATTTTTTACCTGAAACCGCAATAGACGCGCCGCATAAAACAGGCCTCATGGGCAAACTCGGGGCCAAGACGGTAGTCGTAGCGACGCTGCGGGCTGTGCAATTACTAGGGCGGCAGTTTGTGCTGGGCCAAAGCATGGCTGAGGCTATGAAAGAAGCCGAAGCAGCGCGAAAAAAAGCGAGCAATACGCTTACGTTTTCTTATGACATGTTGGGCGAGGGCGCTCGCACGGAACGCGACGCGCAGCGCTATTTAAAAAGCTACCA
>CAMDAN010000017.1 GCA_945888535.1 Bordetella parapertussis | reverse complement strand
CGTGATGCCTGGGGGCCAAAATCACGCGGAGTTTTGCTTGCGTCCCCCTCGAATCCCACGGGAAGCTCGATCGATCCGGCCGAGTTGCGCCAAATCCATCAATTCGTCCAATCCCAAGGCGGGATCACTATGGTCGATGAAATTTATCTGCCCCTGAGCTTTGATGCGCATTTTGGTCAAACGGCATTGGCCATCGACGACTCGGTGATCAGCATCAACAGTTTTAGCAAGTACTTCAATATGACGGGCTGGCGCTTAGGCTGGATGGTGGTTCCCGAGACCTTGGTTCCCGTTATTGAGCGCCTTGCGCAAAACCTGTTTATTTGCCCGAGTACGATTGCACAACACGCAGCCCTCGCCTGCTTTGACGCTGAAAGCATCGCGCTTTACGAGGCGCGGCGTCAGGAGTTCAAAGCGCGCCGCGACTATTTTGTTCCTGCCCTCAACGAATTAGGGTTGGATGTTCCTGTCATGCCAGACGGTGCGTTCTATGCGTGGGCCGATTGCTCGAAAGCCTGCGCCAAACTGGGCCTCAAAGACAGTTGGGATTTTTCTTTTGCTGTGATGGAAAAAGCCCATGTAGCGATTACCCCAGGCCGTGACTTTGGACACGACTTAACGCCGCAATTTGTTCGCTTTTCTACCGCCAGTTCAATGGAACAATTGCATACTGCTGTGAACCGCCTTCAACGCTTACTGGCCTAAGCCCTTACCCACTGAGTCTCACTATGAACCAAGATCTCGACATCCTTCAACTCGTACTACACGCCAGCTTGGTGGTTCAAATCGTCATGCTGCTGCTGATGATCGTATCGATTGCCAGTTGGTCTGCCATCTTTAGAAAATTGTTTGCTATTGCGCGGGTTAAAACCCAAAACGAAAGCTTCGAGAAAGAATTTTGGTCGGGGGCAAGTCTCAATGAATTGTTAACCTCAGCCGCTGCCAAGTCCCAGAACTCAGGCCCGATGGAACGAATTTTTGCCAGTGGCATGCGGGAATTTCAAAAACTACGGGAGCGCCGCGTGACCGATGTGGGCATGATGATGGACGGCGCTCGCCGCGCGATGCGAGCGAGCTTTCAACGTGAGATGGATGTGGTCGAGAGCAATCTCTCGTTTCTCGCATCGGTCGGCTCCGTGTCGCCGTATGTCGGATTGTTTGGCACGGTGTGGGGCATCATGCATGCGTTTACCGGACTGGCGTCGTTACAACAAGTCACCCTCGCCACCGTTGCCCCAGGGATCGCTGAGGCTTTGGTAGCCACTGCGATTGGACTTTTTGCAGCCATTCCTGCCGTCATTGCCTACAACCGCTTTGCACGAGAAATTGACCGCATATCGATTCAACAAGAAACCTTCATCGAAGAGTTTTCTAACATCTTGCAGCGCAACGTCAGCGCCCAAGTCAACCCCGCCGCGCCGCGCTAATGGCTTTCGCGCTTTGATGCAAAGGACTGAACTATGCCCGCAGTAAGTTCCCGTGGCCGCGGCCGTCGCACGATCAGTGAACCCAATATGGTTCCATTCATTGACGTGATGCTCGTGCTTTTGATTATTTTCATGGTCACCGCGCCCTTGATAAGCCCCAGCATGATTGATTTGCCCAGCATCGGCAAAGCCGCCAAACAACCCGATGTCGTCATCCAAATCATTCTTGGTAAAAATGATGCCTTAGAAATGAAGGTCAAGGAAAACAGCACGCCCGTGACGCTGTCCAGTTTGGCTGAAAAAGTCCAGCAAGCGCAGAAAAAATCATCCACTGGCGCTGAAGTCCCCAACACCGCCGTGGTGATCAGCGCGGACAAATCCGTCAAGTACGAAAGCGTGGTCAAGGTCATGGACACCTTGCAACGCGCAGGGATTGCCCGCGTGGGCTTGTCGGTTCAATTGGTAAATTAATTCAAACATGGCTCTGGCCTACAAAGAATTTACCCCACCGCCCGTTCCTGGATTTGGACGCGCGGTTACCCTCGCCTTGATTGCGCATGTGTTTTTAGTGATTGCGCTTTCCTTGGGTGTGCAATGGCACCAAGCGGCTCTGGAACCTGCGAGCTTTCAAGCCGAACTGTGGTCCGCCCTACCAGTCGAAGCGGCCCCCCCTGAGCCCGCTCTGCCACCAGAAATTGAAACCCTGGTGCCTATCAGTAAAAAACCGGAGCTGGCACCCCCACCTCCGCCTCCAGCGCCAGAGGTAAAGACCAACGCGGATATCGTTCTGGCCCAACAAAAGGCCCAACGCGAGAATGAAAAAAAACAAGAACAAGCCCGCTTAGAAAAAGAACTCAAACTGAAAGAACTCAAGCTCAAAGAAGAAAAATTAAAAGCTGATAAGCGCAAGGAAGATATTGCTAAAGCAGAAAAACTCAAAGCGACCCAACGCAAAGAAGACGCGGCTGAAAAGCAAAAAATGGAAGCCCTGACCAAGGCCGAAGAAAAGAAAAGCGCAGCGCGCCTCAAAGAAGCCAAAGAACGCGCCCTGCGTTTAGCAGGAAGCGCAACCGGAAATGGCGAACCAACGGCCACAGGAAATGCGGCACAGAGTTCGGGGCCGGGCGCAAATTACGGCGGGAAAATTGTGGCTGCTATTCGCCCAAACATTACCCAAAGCAAAGAAATCGTAGGCAACCCGTCCGTCGAATACGATGTCTATTGCGATGCGAGCGGAACCATTTTGAGCGTCAAACTTCGCAAAAAAAGTGGCGACAGCTATTGGGATGAAGTGGCCCTCAACGCCATCTACAAAACCACACGGCTTCCGCGCGATGACAATGGGCGCGTACCCTCACCGATGACGATTGCGCTTGAGCCCAAGGCGCGGTAAGCCATTATTTGTGGCTGCGTGGTTTTCGATGCTGCAAATAAAGGACACAACGTCACGTCACGGGCGCAATGCCTAGAACCGATTCAACAGGTGTATACCTTATAAATCCGTTAGGTAAAAAACTGTTTAATGGGATTGAGAACCCCGATGCGCCCACGCTGTGGTGTGATTTTCAATCAGGCTGAAGAGCTCATACATCAACATCGCCATCGCACCCACTACGACCAAACCCGCAAATGCCAATCCCATTTGCATAGCGGAGCCTGCTGAAATCAATAAATAACCAATACCTTCATTGGCAGCGGTCATCTCTGACACCGTTGTCCCCACGAAAGCCAATGTAATGGCAACCTTGAGGGAACCGTAAAAATAGGGCATAGAACGGGGCAAGCCCACTTTCACCAAAACATCCCATCGTTTTGCACCCAAGACGCGCAGAACATCCTCCAACTCGGGCTCGAGGGTTGCAAGGCCCGTTGCGATGTTGACCATGATGGGAAAGAAGCTAATCAGGAATGCAGTCAAGATAGCAGGTCCAGCCCCAATGCCAAACCAAACCACCAAAATCGGAACGAAAGCTGCTTTAGGAAGCGCGTTAAAACCGGTCATCAAGGGGTAGACGGCAGCGTAAGCCAAGCGCGAACTACCAATCACAAAACCCAGCAAAACCCCTACTACGATCGCAATTCCAAAGCCCACCATCGTGACCCAAAAAGTCCGCCACGCATGACCCGCGATCACATCGCGGTATTCCACCATTTGCTGCCAAATTCTCAAAGGGCTGGGGAAAATAAATTCAGAGACACTGAAAAGGGTACAAACCGCTTGCCAAAAACCCAAGGTGACAATGAGCAAAACCCAAGGCGACCAGCGTTCTAATTGTTGTTGCTTCATATCGATTATTTTGAAGGTATAGGAGCTGTCGTAGTGCGAATTGCACCGATATGGCCACGTAATTCTTGAACAATATGGCTAAATTCTGGCGTGTAGGTCACATCTAACTCACGGGGACGGGGCAAATCAATCTCGCGCTTAACAACGAATCGCCCTGGGCTTTTAGACATTACGTACACCGTATCAGCCAAAAAAACTGATTCGCGCAAATCATGGGTTACCAGAATCACGTTAAACCGTTGCTCAGTCCATAAATCACGCAAAGTACACCAAAGTTCTTCACGCGTAAAAGCGTCCAAAGCGCCAAAGGGCTCGTCAAGTAAAAGCATCTTGGGTTCATGAATTAAAGCGCGGCAAATACTGGCACGCTGCTGCATTCCTCCTGAGAGTTCCCAAGGAAACTTGCGTTCATATCCCGCCAAGCCAACCGCAGCTAAAAGTTTAATTGCACGTGCTTCGTATTCGGCCTTTTTTGCTTTGAAATTCGATCGAAACGGTTCAACAATTTCTAAAGGAAGCAAGACGTTATCAAGCGTCGTTCTCCATGGCAAAAGCGATGACGCTTGAAAAGCCATGCCGCTAATTTTCAAAGGTCCTGTGACGATTTGTCCATCCACGGTGATGGAGCCTTTGCTGGGTTTTTTCAACCCAGTGGTGAGCTTCATAAAAGTAGATTTTCCGCACCCGGAAGGACCAACAATCGCAATGAACTCGCCTTGTTTCACTTGAAGGTTGATGTCCTCAACTGCATAAAGATTTTGCTTTAGTAACTCCTCGTTGTAAGCCAGCCAAACATTTTGAAACTCAACGAAGTAATCAGAAGAATCGGTCATCCTAAGCAATCAGTGAGGGGGTTATTTTTTACTCTTAGGAAGAACGTCAAGATCTTTCGCCGCTGGCAAGAAAGAACCATTCCAAACCTCATCTGCTTTCACGCGCGTTTTTGTAGTGAAAGCATCAGAAACCTGAGATGCCATTAACGATAGGCGTGGGCCTTTTACTTGACCAAAGCCTTCAGCGCGAGCGTCAGGACTGTTTATCACCGTATCAATTGCCAGTTGGAGACGGCGCGTTTCTAAAGCGGTATTGATGATTCCATCACGCGCTTTAACGGTTTCAATGGAAGCCGCAGGATTGGTGATTACGTCCTTCATCCCTTTAGAGAATGCCAACAAAAAGGCTTTGATCGCCGCTGGGTTTTCTTTTATCAATTTCGGTGAGGCGATGATGGCGTTGCCGTAAAGCTTGACTCCAAAATCAGCATAAGGCAACACCACAACATCTTCAGCCTTAACACCGCGCGCTTCGATATTCAGCAACGATGTAAAGGTAAAGCCCGTAATGGCGTCCACATCACCACGAACCAGCATGGTTTCCCGCAACGGGGGATCCATGGCTGTCCAAGCAACGTTATCTACATTGTTGGATTTGGCAAAAATGGGGAATGCGCGCCGACCGGCATCAAATACAGGGGCTCCCAATTTTTTACCCGATAGATCGGTCGGTTTTTTGATCCCGGATTTTTTTAAAGCCATCACCGATGCCGGCGTATTGTTGTAAACCATCATTACAGCGACGGGTTTATTCGGAGCGTCAGGGTTATTGGCATGAAACTCCATGAGTGCTGCCAAATCAGCAAAACCCATATCGTAAGAACCAGAGGCTACGCGGGTGACAGCTCCCCCAGAGCCATTTCCTGCATCCACTGTGACATCAACCTTCGCGTCTTTGAAATATCCTTTTGCAACAGGTACCAAAAACATTGCCGCAGGCCCTTCAAATCGCCAGTCCAATTGAAACTTAATTGGGGTCAATTGAGCCCAAGATGAGCACGCAACCAGGGTCACAGCGATAGCAGCACCCGATTTAAACAAAAGGCGGTAAATCATAAAGACTCCAAAAAATTAAAATTCAAACCGGTTAACTGTATACAATTTTTTAGGGCTTGACCCTAGCAAAAACCCTCGATTAGGTCAGTTTGCTAAAGGCTCAATCGTAAGCAATCACCGCCTGGCCCTGCTCGGCCTGGGAGCGCCAGCGGGCCAGGGCTGCATCGCTGGGGTAAAAACGGGCGTTGTCGTGGAGCTGAACTTCCGCAACCGCACCTTCTTGCGGGGCCATCGAATCATCTGGCGGTAATTCCACCGCAAAACGCACCAACAGGCCGCGCACCAATTCGCCCTGCTCTGTCATTTCGCGTTGCGCAGGAAACTCGCGGAGCAATTGGGCGATATCGGGGCCTGCGGTTTTGGCATCGGGTTTGATGGTGACGCGCAGAAATTTTCCAAACCGGCAACGCGCCTGCTCTAAATCCCACAACTGTGTGATCGTGAATTGCATTCCGCCCGAGAACCGATCCGGCTGGGCTTTGCCCATCGCAATGATCAAAGCGTCTTCTTTGAGAAGGTTTTTGTGGGCATTCAGTAAGCCTTCATCGGCACGGGCCTCAATCGTTGCAGACTTGTCGTCGAGCTTGAACAAAGCGAGCTTGCCGCGCTGGCCGTTGATCACTCGAAAATCGGTCACGATCCCCGCGAGCAATTGAGGCTCTCGGGTTTCAAGTAACTCTTCAATCGGGCGCTTGGCAAAACGTCTTACTTCTAAAGCCACCTCATCAAACAAATGTCCTGACAGGTAAAAGCCCACTGCCGACTTTTCTTGGGTCAGCCGCTCTTTCACACCCCATGGCAAAGCGCTGACCAATTCAGGCTCTTGGCTGCTGGAGCCGTGGTCATCGGGCCCGCCCATATCAAACAAGCCGACTTGGTTTTCATTGGCGCTGGCGGCGGCTGAAAATTCAAATGCACGGTCTACGGAGGCAAGCAAGGCTGCCCGGTTGAGTTCCAAGGTATCAAACGCGCCGGCTTTGATCAATGCTTCCAAGCAACGCTTGTTCAAACGCGAACGCTCGACCCGGCGGCAAAAATCAAACAAGCTGGTGAAGAGACCCGTCTCAGCGGTCGGACCACGGCCTTCGCGGGCCGCGATGATCGCCTCGATGGCCTGTTGGCCCGTTCCCTTGATCGCACCCAGCCCATACCGAATGTGCTGATTAGAGATAGGCTCGAACCGGTAAACGCCTCGGTTGACATTAGGCGGTTCGAAATGGATATTAAACTTCTCGGCGTCACCAAATAAGATCTTGAGCTTATCGGTGTCGTCCATCTCCACCGTCATATTGGCGCAAAAGAATTCGGCCGTGTAATGGACCTTGATCCAAGCGGTGTGGTATGCCAAGAGGGAGTAAGCCGCAGCGTGGGATTTGTTAAATCCGTAGCCTGCAAACTTCTCCATCAAGTCAAATACTTCGTCGGCTTTAATTTCGGTGATGTTGTTCTTGGCTGCGCCTGCGCGAAAAATCGCCCGATGGTTGGCCATTTCTTCTGCATTTTTCTTACCCATCGCACGGCGCAACATGTCAGCGCCGCCCAAAGAGTAGCCGCCCAAAATCTGCGCGGTTTGCATCACCTGCTCTTGGTAAACCATGATGCCGTAGGTCTCCGACAGCATGTCTGCAACCAGGGGGTGCGGGTATTCAATCTCTTCTCGCCCATGTTTACGCGCCACAAAACTCGGGATCAAGTCCATAGGGCCGGGACGGTAGAGCGCGTTAAGAGCAATTAAATCTTCTAAGCGCGTGGGCTTGGCATCGCGCAACATACCTTGCATTCCGCGGCTTTCAAACTGAAAGACCGCTTCCGTTTTGCCTTCAGAAAAAAGACGGTACACCTCGGGATCATTAAGCGGCAGGTTTTCAAACGCAAAGTGTTCTTGGCCTGCGTGACGGGTGCTGATGAACTCCTTGGCGATTTCTAAAATCGTCAGGGTTGCCAAACCCAAAAAGTCGAACTTCACCAAGCCAATGGCTTCAACGTCATCTTTGTCGTATTGGCTTACCGCCGATTCGCTGCCCGGCTGTTGGTACAGCGGGCAAAAGTCGGTGAGCTTGCCCGGCGCAATCAAAACGCCCCCCGCATGCATTCCTACATTGCGCGTCATGCCTTCCAACTTGCGGGCCAACTCCAACAAGGTTTTAACGTCTTCTTCCTTGGCCTCGCGCTCTGCCAAAAGGGGTTCAGCTTCACTGGCGTAAACCGTCTTATCGTCTTTTTTCTTGTCCGCCGGGGGCAACTGCAAAGAGACAGACGTTCCAGGCTTATTGGGGATGAGCTTGCTGATGCCGTCACAAAACGGGTAGCTGAAGTCGAGTACCCGCCCAACGTCACGAATCGCCGCGCGAGCGGCCATCGTTCCAAAAGTCACAATCTGGCTGACCGCCGCTTTGCCGTATTTTTCTTTGACGTAATCAATCACCCGGTCGCGATTGCCTTGGCAAAAATCAATATCGAAGTCGGGCATGGATACCCGCTCCGGATTTAAGAAACGCTCAAACAGCAGTTTGTATTGCAGCGGGTCGAGGTCAGTAATTTTTAACGCATACGCAACCAACGAGCCCGCACCGGAGCCGCGCCCAGGTCCAACCGGGCAGCCATTGCTTTTGGCCCAGTTAATGAAATCTCCCACGATCAAGAAGTAACCCGGAAAACCCATATTCACAATGGTCGTGAGCTCAAACTCGAGGCGCTCAACGTACCTTGGCATCTGCGCTTGGCGCTCCGCCTCTTGCGGGTACAAGTGCAACATGCGCTCTTTGAGCCCTTCGTGGGAAGCGTACCGAAAATAATCTTCCGGACTCATGCGCACACCGTCCACCAAAGGGGTGGGGAACTCGGGCAGTTGCGGCTTGCCTAAAACCAAACTGAGGTTACAGCGCTTGGCGATTTCTTGGGTGTTGGAAATAACCGAAGGGAGATCGGCAAACAAAGCCTCCATCTCTGCGCTGGTTTTGAAATGCTGCTCGCGCGTAAATCGGCGAATCCGTTTGGGATTACTTAGCAACTCACCATCGGAAATACAAACCCGCGCTTCATGCGCTTCAAAATCATCAGGCTGCGAAAACTGAACCGGATGCGTCGCGACCACCGGCAAATGCATACGCGCTGCCAACTGGACACAGGCCGCCACATGGGCCTCGTCATCCAAGCGCCCAGCGCGTTGAATTTCCAAATAGAAACGGTGGGTAAAAATGCTTGACAACTGCAAAGCCCACTCGTGCGCACGCTCAGTGTCCCCTTGGACCAAGGCTTGCCCGACGGGGCCGGCTTGGGCGCCTGACAGTGCAATCAAGCCCTCGCTCAGTTCTTGTAACCATTCCAACTTGGCAACCACCAAGGCCTTGCCCGTATTTTGCGTGTAGGAGCGCGCCAGCAACTCCGACAGGTTCAAGTAACCCTGCTTGTTTTGAACCAACAACACGATGCGCGAGACGGCATTGGCATCGGCACCCAAGCCTTCCAAAATCACTTCGGCGCCAAGAATCGGCTTCACTCCGTTGTCGCGGGATTTTTTATAAAACTTGATTGCGCCAAACAGGTTGTTCAGGTCCGTAATCGCCAAGGCGGGTTGCTGGTCTTGGGCGGCCAATCCAACCAACTCGTCGATGCGGTTGGTACCGTCAACGACTGAAAACTCTGTGTGAATGCGCAGGTGAATAAACATCCAAGCATTGTAGGTTTTCGCAGCCATGGCCCGGGCTCCGTAAAATCCCCCCTGTGAACACTATTCTTAATATCTCGGCCTACAAATTTACCCCGCTCACGGATACCTTGGAACTTCGGGCGCTTTTACTGGCTCGCGCCCAGGCCTTGAAGCTCAAAGGGACTATTTTGTTAGCCGAAGAAGGGATTAATTTGTTTTTAGCCGGCCCGCCTGAAGCTGTGCGCCGCTTTGTAGCCCAGTTGCATACCGATACACGGTTTGGTGACATCACACCCAAAGAGAGTTGGTCCGACAACCAGCCATTCAAAAAAATGCTGGTCAAGGTCAAGGGCGAAATCATTCGCATGAACCACCCCGCCATTCAACCGGCCCAAGGCCGCGCTCCTGCTGTTACCGCAGAAACCGTCAGACGTTGGCTCGCGCAAGGAACCGATGACGAAGGCCGACCGGTGGTTACCCTGGATACGCGCAACGACTTTGAGGTCGATGAAGGGACGTTTGAAGGCGCGATTGACTGGCGCATCACCAAGTTCACGGAATTTCCAGACGCCCTGCAGGCCCACAAAGCCGAACTCGCTGGCAAAACCGTGGTGAGCTTTTGTACTGGCGGAATTCGCTGCGAAAAAGCCGCCATCTTGATGCGCGAAGAGGGCCTTGAGAACGTGTACCAGCTCGAAGGCGGCATTCTCAAATACTTTGAAGAAACCGATGGCAAGCACTACGCCGGCGGGTGTTTTGTGTTTGACGAACGCCGGGCGCTCGGGTCTGATTTGTCTAAAGTGGCGCTGAAGTCTTAAACAACGCGATAAAGCCGTTCCAGTACTCTGGAACCCGCCAAAACACATAGGCAGAGAACACCAGGTTCACACAACCCGTCAGCATAAAAACCTCGGGGATTGAGTAGCCCGACGTGAGTAATGCGCCAGCAATCAACGAACTGGCCACCATGAATAGCGCGTTAATGATGTTATTTGCCGCAATGATGCGGGCGCGGTGCGAAGCGTGGCTGCGTTGTTGAATCAAAACGTACATCGGCACGCTGTAGAGCCCAGTGAACAAGCTCATCAAACCCAAATCCGCCATGATTCGCCAATGGGCGGGTTGTTGTGCAAAAGTCGCAAAGTCCATGAGGGGCACTTGGGGCAAGCCTCGCGATGCGAAGTACAAATCGATGGCAAATACGCTCATTCCTAATGCGCCAAGCGGCACCAAGCCCAAAGAATTTTTTCTTCGGCTCAAGCCTTCGCACATCAAAGCCCCGATTCCCACCCCGATAGAAAAAACCACCAAGAGCAAAGAGGCCACCTGCTCATTGCCGTGCAAAACCTCTTTGGCAAAAGCAGGGAACTGGCTTAAAAAAACCGCTCCAAAAAACCACATCCAACTGATCGCCAACAAAGAGCGAAAAACTACGGGGTCTTGCCGCGACATCTGAATGTTTTTCCAGGTTTGAGAAAACGGATTCCAGTCCAAGCGCAAATCTGGCGCTGTGGCCGGGTAACTCGGAATGCGACCGGCAGCGATTCGCCCTAAAACAGCAAAAAGAACACAAGCGCCGGCAACAACCGCGTGGCCCACGTCTGGAATAGCCACCAACAAGCCGCCCACCATATTGCCCAGCAAGATAGCAACAAACGTTCCCATCTCCACCATGCCATTGCCACCGACCAATTCTTTCTCGCTTAAGGCGTCAGGGAGGTAAGCAAATTTAGCGGGGCCAAATAAAGTGGAATGGCAACCCATCAAAAAAGTGCAAATCAGCAAGATGACGGCGTTGCCTTGAATAAATCCAAATACCGCCAAGGCCATGATGGCAATTTCTAAATTTTTGACAGCGCGCATGAGCCGCGCTTTTTCCCATTTGTCTGCGAGTTGTCCGCTGCTTGCAGAAAAAAGGACATAGGGCAGGATAAACAAGGCCCCGATCACCAAACCGGCCAGCGAAGGCGGCAGCCAATCGACAGACAGTTGGTAGGTCACCATCACGGTGAATGCAAATTTGAAAACGTTGTCGTTTGCAGCGCCGCTGAATTGCGTCCAAAAAAATGGGGCAAATCGCCGCTGCAAAAGCAATGCGAATTGTCCTGAAGGTTCTAAGGAATCACTCGAATGTGTCGTTTTCATATCAGTCGTTCTCCTGTTTGTAAACGCCATAGATCGGCGTACCCTCCATTGCGTGCGATCAAAGCTTCATGGGTCCCACTTTCAACAATCTGCCCGGCTTCCATCAAGTGAATGCAATCGGCCTGGCGCACGGTCGAAAGTCGGTGGGCAATCACAATCGTAGTCCGGTTGCGTGACACAACGTCTAAGGAGCGTTGAATCGCTGCTTCCGTCTCATTATCAACCGCACTCGTCGCTTCGTCCAGAATCAAAATAGGCGGATTCTTTAGGATTGCGCGGGCAAGCGCTAAGCGCTGACGTTGCCCTCCCGAGAGCTTTTGACCGCGCTCACCGATGCGGGTGGCAAAACCCAAAGGCAACTTCAAAATAAATTCGGTGGATTCGGACGCTCGTGCTGCGTCTGCAATCGCGGCCTCGCTCGCGTTGTCTGAACCATAGGCAATGTTTTCTGCCACCGTCCCATCGGTCAAAAAAGAATCCTGCGCAACATAACCAATACAGCGACGCAGGTCTTGCAAGTTCAATGCGTCAATGGCTTGGCCATCTAACAAAATTCGCCCTTGTTGGGGTGAATAAAACCGCAACAAGAGTTTTACCAAGGTGGACTTTCCCGAGCCCGTTGTGCCTACAAACGCCGTAGTTTTTCCTGCTGCCAAGGTGAGGTTAATTCCTTTAACGGTAGGAATATCGGGGTCGGTGCTGTCATAGGAAAAGCCTACGTTTTCAAAACGTAACTCTCCTTGAATTTTTGCTTTGTCAAAATGTTGGCCTTCGTAAGCAATGGTGATGGGCGTTCCCAAAAGTTGCATTGCGCGGTCAATCGCCGCCATTGAGCGTTGGTACATGTCTGCGACATCGGCCAAACCCGTCATCGGCCACAGCAGGCGTTGGGTTAAAAACACCAACACCGAATATGCGCCCACGGCTAATTCATCGTGAAGAGTCAGCCATCCGCCGTAGAGCAAGGTGGCGGTAAATCCGCTCAAAATCGCCATGCGAATCACGGGCGTAATGGCCGAACTGACTCGAATGGCTTTTGAGTTAGCGCTGCGGTAGCGGTTGCTTGCCTGCCCGATCTGCGCCGCCTCAAAACCCTCGGTTGCAAACGCTTTGATGGTTGCTAAGCCCAACAGGTTATTGTTGAGGCGAGCGCCCACATCGCCCGCGGCCTCGCGGACTTCCGCATAACGGGGAGCCAAGCGCTTTTGAAACCAAAACGCACCAAACAAAATTACAGGAACCGGCAAAAGCGCGATCAAAGCAATGCCGGGTTGCATCGCAAAAAATACAGCGCTGATCATCAAGGACGAACAAAAAACTTGGATGATTTGGTTGGCTCCGCCATTTAAGAAACGCTCCATCTGGTTGATGTCATCGTTCAAAATCGCCATCAAATTACCGGTGCGCTGATTTTCAAAATACGCCATGTCCAATTTTTGAACATGGCCGTAGGTGTCTAAACGCAGATCGTGCTGAACGTCTTGCGCCAGCTGACGCCACTTGACCTCGTAGAGGTACTGAAACAAAGATTCACCACCCCAGATCACCACGTTCAATGCGCCCAGCGCCAACAACTGGTGCCAGGTACTGGTAATGCCTACCGAGCCCAACACGTTGCGGGCTAAAAAACTCTGGTCGCCCTTAATCACCACATCCACCGCAGCGCCGATCAATACCTCGGGCAAGATATCAAAAAACTTATTGAGCACCGAATACATAGCCGCGATGCGGAAATCACGGCGGTAGGCGCGGGCGTAGGTGAGGAGTTTTTTGAGTGGATGCATGTTCTATTTCAAAAAAATCGGGTGGTATGTGTGACGACAATTGTCACGCATACCACCCGATTTCAGTGTGCGCCCCTTTACGGGACTGAATTGGGAAAAACCCTGTGGGAATTACCCCCGCAATTTAGCCGCCGTCTGCGCAACCCGAGCGCCATAGGCCTTCGCCGTATCCAAGTCGCCTTGGGGAATGTCGGCGGCTGGGCTGGTTGGGCCTACTTGGGTCATGAGGCCGGAGGAGGAGCCCAAACGGTTCAAGGTGCCATCGTTGGGGATGGCTTGCCCCACCCAGACCATGCCGAGTTGCATCGACAAGGTGATGAAGTATTGGAGCGTAGAGAGCTTGTCGCCGCTTAAGTTGGCGGAGATGGTGAAACCACCAGCCACTTTGTCTTTCCATGCGCCGCTCATCCATTGCTTAGAAGATGCGTCGGCAAATTTCTTGAACTGCCATGAAACGGAGCCCATGTAGGTGGGTGAGCCCATCAGAATCGCGTCGGCAGCGTCTAAGGCAGCCCAGTCGGACTCGGTGATATTGCCGTCGGCGTCAATCGCGATGAGTTGGGCGTTGGCACCCTCCGCAACCGATTGCGCAATGCGTTGGGTGTGGCCGTAGCCAGAATGGTAAATAACAACGGATTTAGTCATAAAACTCCAGGGTAAAAATGGAAAGGAATGAGGTTGAATTAAGATTTGCGAGCGTCAAGGCTGATACGGCCTGCGCCAAATGCGGTAAGTGCCAACAAGCCACCAGCAATCGCGATGTTCTTCATGAACATGATTTGTTGCATCTGCATGGCTTCAGGCGCGGCGTTCCAAAACGCATGGAAAAACACACCGGCAACCACGGTAAAAAGTGCCATCAGCAACGCCGCCCAACGGGTATGAAAACCAAACAAGAGTGCCAATGCACCGCCGACTTCAACGACCACAGCGATCGCCGCGCCGAGTTCAGGCATGGGCAAGCCCACTGAGCTGATGTAACCGACGGTTCCAGCGAAACCCGCAATCTTGGAGATGCCTGCAGGTAAAAACAGCGCAGCCATCAAGACGCGAGCGATCAGGGCAAACAGGTTTTGGGATTTATCAAACATAGTTATCTTTCTTCAGGGGTTAAAAATTAAGGGGCCAGATCAAAAACCAAGACTTCGGCGTCTTGGCCTTGTGAAAAAGTAAGTTGGGTTTCATCTTCAATCAACAAAGCATCACCCGTTGTGATTGCTAGGCCGTTGACATTTAAAGCTCCGCGCAAAACTTGGACATAGGCTTTGCGGTGTGCGTCGAGGGACAGACTTGCGGTTTGGTCGGCAGTAAACAAACCGCTGTAAATGCGGGCATCCGCATGGATGCGCACTGCGCCGTTGTCTCCCGTGGGAGAAGCGACCAAACGCAAGACGCCAGATTTTTCGGGAGTGGTAAATGTTTTTTGCTCGTAGCTGGGTTCGATGCCGCGCACATTGGGCTCAATCCAAATTTGAAGAAAGTGCGTTTGCGCGCCCTCGGCGTGGTTGAACTCGCTGTGCTGAACGCCGCTGCCTGCGCTCATGCGCTGGACATCACCCGGCGGGATGCCTTTGACATTGCCCATGCTGTCTTTGTGCGCCAATTCGCCAGACAAAACGTAGCTAATAATTTCCATATCGCGGTGGCCGTGGGTGCCAAAGCCGGTTCCGGCAGCAATACGGTCTTCGTTAACCACCCGCAAATTTCCCCAGCCCATGAACTGGGGGTCGTAATACCCCGCAAACGAAAAGCTGTGGAAGGATTTGAGCCAGCCATGGTCGGCGAAGCCGCGTTCAGAGGAGGTGCGTAAATTCAACATAAGAACGAATGTAGCCTTAAAAGAAAAGCAAACCGTCCATCTAAATTGATGGCATCATTCAATTTAATTCAACTTAAAAGCCATCCTCATGCAATCCGCTCAAGAATTATTAACCCCCGACACCTTCGCCATGCTCCAAACCATCGAGGCAACCGGCAGTTTTGCCGGGGCGGCCCGGGCTTTGGGCTTGGTTCCCAGTACGTTGACTTACCGCATCCGGCAACTTGAAGACGCCTTAGACGTTTTGCTGTACGACCGCAGCTCTCGCCAAGCCAAACCGACCGAAGCCGGCGCTGAATTGTTGCGCGAAGGCAAGCGCTTACTCAAAGACATTGATGCGGTGGCCAACCGAGTGAAGCGGGTAGCCACGGGCTGGGAATCGGAATTCACCGTGGCGGTTGACGCGATCATTTCCCGAGCAACGGTGTTGGAATTGTGCGAGAGTTTTTTTCAGCAATCCGCCCCAACCCGCTTGCGCCTGCGCGAAGAAACGCTTTCAGGAACTCTTGAGGCCTTGACCTTGGGGCAAGCAGATTTAGCCATCGGCGTAGGCGCAGATGCCTCTGCCCATGCAGACGTGCATCTCAAACCCATTGGCACCGCAGCGTTCGTGTATGCCGTTGCCCCCCACCACCCTTTAGCGCACGCCCACGAGCCGTTAAGTGACAGCACACTGCAACAGCACCGCGCGGTTGCGGTTTCTGACTCGGTGCAACGTGGCGTGGGCGTGACTTTGGGTTTACTCCACGGGCAAGATGTATTTACGGTAGGCAGCATGCAAGCCAAGCTAGACGCCCAGCTACGCGGATTAGGCGGGGGCAACCTACCGTTGGCGATGGCGGCTCCTTACATCACCGCAGGGCACTTGGTCGTTAAAAAAACCGAACGCGCGATTCGACAATTCACGATTCACTACGCGTGGCGTGGCGGCAAAACCAGCGCCCAAGGACGCGCATTGCAGTGGTGGCTGGCCCAATTAGAAAGCCCTGCAACCCGAACCGCCCTGCTTGAGCGCCATCACAGCAACTAAACCCGTGCGCACGGGTGTACAGTCAGCCTCATAAACACCATTTCAGGAGAATAGACGCATGACAAAACCAAGCAAAAATATCGCCATCGTGGGCGCAGGCATGGCGGCTATTACCTGTGCCAGAACGCTTGTTCAGGCGGGACATCGGGTGACCGTGTTTGAAAAAAGCCGGGGCGTGGGCGGACGCATGTCAGCCCGAAATAGTCCGTACGGAACCTTTGACCACGGCGCACAGTACTTTACGGTGCGTGATGTGCGCTTTGTCAAAGCGCTTCAAACCACGCCCAAAGCCTGCAAACCTTGGAGCGCCAACATGGTTCGCGTTCTTGACGAACACGGGCGCATTGCATCTGCCGCTTTGCCATCGCGCGAACCCCATTGGGTTGCCACGCCGGGTATGAACGCGTTAGTGAAGGCATGGGCTGAGCCATTGGCCTCTAACCTGGTTCACGAAACCCGAGTAACTCATTTGGAGACCGACGCACTCAATCCGAAACAATGGCAACTGCGAACCACGGGCGCTGACGAAAGCGTCCACGTCATGGGCGGATTTGATGCTGTGGTTTTAGCCATTCCCAGCCCCCAAGCCCACGTCTTGTTACACACCGCCCCCTCTTCGAAAAATTTTAGTGCAAGCACGCTTGAACAGATTGAGAGCGTCGCGGTCGCACCCTGCTGGACGATGATGTTGGCATTCCCCCAAGCCGTCCAACCGGGCCTGACTTCTTTAGGCCCGCAATGGAACGCAGCACGTAGCACCCACCACCGCATTGCTTGGTTAGCCCGAGAATCCAGCAAGCCGGGCCGTGGCTTGATTGAGCGTTGGACGGTTCAAGCCAGTTCGGCGTGGTCTCAGGAACATTTACAAGACGACAACGGCCGCGTAGAAGCCAAGTTGCTGAAAGCGTTTTCTGAGGTCACTGGAATTCGAGCCGTACCCTCATTTGTTGACTCGCACCGTTGGTTGTACGCTAAAACAGAAAAAGCCTTGGGGAAAAGTCACCTGATAAATACCAAATCAGGCTTGGGCGTGTGTGGCGATTGGTGTTTAGGCCACCGGGTAGAGGACGCGTTTGTTTCCGGTTTGGAAATGGCGCTCGCCATCGGCTAATTCTGAATCACCGCTGCGCGTGAGCCGTTACGTCGGACGCTTTGCCCCCTCGCCTACGGGCCCTTTGCATGCAGGCTCCTTGGTTGCAGCGCTTGCGAGTTGGTTAGATGCGCGAGCCCACGGGGGAGCGTGGCTGGTTCGGATTGAAGATGTAGATACCCCCCGCACCATCCCGGACGCAGACCAAACTATTATTCACCAATTAGCAAGTTGTGGGCTGCAGCCTGATGCGCCCCCCACATGGCAAAGCCAGCGTAATGATTTGTACCAAAGCGCACTCACCCAGTTACAGGCCAATGGAATGGCCTACCCTTGTGCTTGCTCTCGTAAAGACATCGCTGATACGTGGGCCGCGCTCGGGGCACAACGCCCGCGTAACAGCGACCTCGTGTATCCCGGAACCTGCAGAAACGCAGCCCATGTCAAAAGCCCTTTCGCATGGCGCGTTCGGACCGCGCCTGCCCATCGCAGCGCAAAAATCGATTGGCTTGACCGCCGCTTAGGACCACAAACCCAAGACATCGAAACAGCGGTGGGTGACTTTGTGCTGCAGCGCGCTGACGCATGCTTTACCTACCAATTGGCGGTGGTGGTTGACGACGCCGAACAAGGCATCAGCCATGTGGTCCGTGGGGAAGATCTCGCAGATAACACAGCACGACAAATTTGGCTGCAAGGCTGCCTTAACGTTCCGACCCCACAGTACTTGCACACCCCGCTGGTTTTAGGCTCCAACGGCGAAAAGTTATCAAAGCAAAATGACGCGACTGCGTTAGACATCACGCAACCATTGCAAACCTTAAACCGCGCTGCTTCCGTTTTAGGTTTAGCCCCTTGCGAAGGCAGTGTTGCGGAGGCCTTGCTGGCTTGGACACAACAGTGGCCGTTTTCAAAAGCCTAAAATCAGCCCACTCCCAACGCTTGCAAACCGCAGCTGCTTTTACTTATGCCGCACCCTTCACCCCTTTCTCCCCCTGTTTCCACATTGAATGCTGACTCACCCGAAGACAAGCCCGTTCATAAGTCTGTTGGCAAGTCCGTTGACAAGCCCTTCATGCGAACAATCAAAAGCTTTGTCAAACGCGCAGGGAGAACTACGACCGGCCAAGCCAAGGCGTTTGAAGACTTAGGGCCGCGATTTTTGGTGCCCTACCAATCGCACGCACTCGACTTAGCCGCGGCGTTTTCCAACGATAAAGACAACGCGCACCTTACCAACGCGCCTTTGGTTTTGGAAATCGGCTTTGGCATGGGTGAAGCTACCGCCCACATTGCCGCTGTGATGCCCGACACCCGATTTTTATGTTGCGAGGTGCATGAACCCGGCGTGGGCGCTTTGCTTAAACGCATTGGTGAACAAAACTTGCACAATATTCGAATCTGCGCACACGACGCCGTCGAAGTTATTGACCACATGATTCCCCTGCAATCCCTAGACGGTGCGCACATTTTTTTTCCTGATCCGTGGCATAAAACCAAACACAACAAGCGCCGGCTGATTCAGTCGCCCTTGATTGCCAAACTCAGCCAACGGCTCAAAGTGGGTGCCTACTTGCACTGCGCAACTGATTGGCAGCCTTATGCGGAACAAATTTTGGACGTTTTAAGCAGCGAACCGTTGCTTAAAAATCGGGCCACTGCGAGTCACCCCGCGTTAGAAGGCTATGCGCCCAAGCCGCACTACCGCCCGCTCACCAAGTTTGAAAACCGCGGCATCAAACTCGGCCACGGGGTTTGGGACATCGTATTTGAGCGCGTCTAAGCCGCCACCGCACCGCGACGGCGTCGGGCCCAGTCGCGTGGTCTTGCCCCAAGGCGAGTGGCCTACGCTCTTAGATTTTTTAGTCGAACGCTTTGCACATATTGGACGCGAGGAGTGGTTGATGCGCATGCAAAACGGCGACGTCTTGGATGACCAAGGCAAGGCTTTGAACGCGCAAGCGGGATACACCCCGCTGCAGACCATTCACTACTTTCGTGCACTCCATCAAGAAACACCGATCCCATTTCAAGAAACCGTCTTGTTTCAAAACGAACACTTG
The DNA here is from genome assembly GCA_945888535.1 of Bordetella parapertussis. Classification (GTDB taxonomy): domain Bacteria; phylum Pseudomonadota; class Gammaproteobacteria; order Burkholderiales; family Burkholderiaceae_C; genus Allorhodoferax; species Allorhodoferax parapertussis_A. The sequence continues at coordinate 15,957 of CAMDAN010000017.1, read as the reverse complement.
GTCGTGGTGGACAAGCCCCATTTTTTACCCGTCATGCCTTCAGGAAAATACCTGCAAGAAACGGTTTTGGTTCGACTCAAAAAGAAACTGGGTTTAAACGACTTAGTGCCGATTCACCGCATAGACCGCGACACCGCCGGCCTGGTGCTTTTCTCTTCGCATCCAGACACCCGCGACGCCTACCACGCGCTGTTTCGTGACCGCGCTATCAATAAAACCTACGAAGCCATCGCGCCTTGGAACCCTGCATTGGAATGGCCGCAAACGCGAGATAGCCGCATCGAAGTGTCTTCGCATTTCATGCAACAAGCCGAAGTACCCGGCATCCCCAACGCCTTAACCCACATCACACCCATCGAAATCTTGGACCCATGGGCGCGGTACCAGCTAAAACCCGTAAGCGGCCAGCGTCACCAACTGCGAGTACACATGGCCGCCTTGGGTCTGCCGCTGCTTTGGGATGGCATGTATCCAACGCTCACGCCTGAAGGATCAAGCGACTTCAGCAAGCCATTACAACTGTTAGCGAAGTCGATTGCGTTTACCGATCCCGTGAGCAAGCAAGCGATGTTTTTTGAAAGTCAGCAACGCCTCATTAGCTTGGCGCAACTGGCCGAGCTATTCAAGGTAATGTAAGGCTAAATTTTCCAATCGCACACGGGCAGCGCTTTGGCTGTCCACAGGCAACTGCTGCTTGGCCCGCACGTAGTGCTCTGAAAAAACATCCAGATAAGCCTCAAGGGTTTGAGAGGCATGCGTTTCATCGGCCAACTCTAAACACAGTGCTGCGACTTCACTGGTACAAAAGTGGTCTTCTCTGTGCGATCGGCGCAATTGGTAACGCGAGATTTGCGCAGGCGCCAAACTTAAAACAGGAAAAGCATCGAGGTACGGACTTTTACGAAACATCTTGCGAGCCTCAGACCAGGTGCCGTCGAGCAAAATAAACAAAGGACGCTTTGGGGGTGTTGCATCTTTAGTTTGAAGCAAATCGTCCACAACCCGATTTTGCGTAACAAACTCACCGGGAAACACAACATAGGGTTGCCATTGCGGATCTACCAACAAGGCTAACAACTGCGGGGCGACTTCAGTGCGCGACCAAGAAAATGCAAACGTATCGCTAACCACATCGGCTACCAACCAGCCCGTGTTGCTGGGTTTGAGCGGCTCAATATCTGCCATCAACAAGCACATCCCAGAGCGCGTTGTAACGCGGGGTCGTAAAGCACACAGGCAGTGACTCAAAACCAATCGGCATCCTAAGCACCGCGCCCCTTTCACGCCCCCGCGAGCGAGAAAGGGTTTGGAGCTGCGTTCTAAGCGCTGAGCGCGAAGTTTTGCTACGGCATGAATGGAAGGGATCAAGGCGCTCTATGCTTTCTTGCTTGCGATGACTGCTTTAAGTTGACTTTGTTTGCATTCACGCTACCGTCGCATGGCATTCATGGCCGCACACGTCAAATCATTGAAATAAGTACCTAGAATCGATAGCACCCCAAACAACCGAAGGATTTTGAAATGGATAACGGTGCTTATGAAAAATACCGCCTGGAAAATCCGGTGGTCAATACGCTGCTGACGACCTATGAACATCTAACCATGTTTCCTGAAAAATTGACGATTACGGAAATCTTCGTGGTAGCAATCTTCCTATTACTTGCGATCTATGCAGTTGTAAGGCTGATTAAAAAATTGAAGAAATTGGGCTCGTAGCTTGAAACCAAATCGGGTAAAAAGCACGCCATGCGTTCAAAGTGCGGTGTCTCAGAGCAAACGGTTAAAGGTAACGACATGATCAACTTCGGCGCGTATGCCGATCCATTCACCCACGGAATGGTCATGGTGGCTAGGGACGTGCGCTAAAACAGTTTCTCCGGTTTTTAAGCGCAGGGTATATAAAAATTCAGAGCCGCGAAATGATTTGCGAATGATCTCGGCTTTGACCGGTGCGTCGTCGTCGTGAACGATGTCATCGGCACGCAGCAGCACATCACATTCGCCTAATGCAAACGTGCTGGGCAGGGGACACTCGGCCACATCGACCAAGTCACCCATGGGCGTGTGCACCACCACATGATTGTTTCTTTCACTCAGTGTGGCATGCGTAAATACGCCGTGGCCAATGAACTCAGCTACAAAGCGCGTGGCAGGGCGGTGGTAGAGCGTGTAGGCATCGTCCCACTGGTGCAAGCGGCCTTCCGACATGACGCCAATCACATCACCAATGGCAAAGGCTTCCATTTGGTCGTGCGTCACAAACAAGGCCGTGGTTTGCGCTTCTTTCAAAATACTGCGCACTTCCAAAGCCAAGCGCTCACGCAGTTCCACATCCAAGTTAGAGAACGGCTCGTCGAGAAGCAAGAGTTGCGGCTTGGGTGCCAATGCACGGGCCAAGGCCACGCGCTGCTGTTGGCCGCCAGATAACTCGTGTGGGTAGCGCTGTGCACTGGTACTCAAACCCACCAGCGCCAGCACCTCGCGCACACGCGATTCGCGCTCGGCATGGGGCAACTTGTTCAGGCCAAAACGCACGTTGTCGTGCACGCTTAAATGGGGAAACAGGGCATAGTCTTGAAACACCATGCCAATGCGGCGCGACTCGGGAGCCACATGCACTTGGCCACTGCTGACCACCGATTGGGCCAAACGAATATCACCCGCGCTGGCACGTTCCAGACCCGCCACTGCACGCAACAGCGTGGTTTTGCCACAGCCCGACGGGCCAATGAGCACGCCCATTTCACCAGCATGCAGGCCCAAAGTCACCCGGTCCACTGAGGGGTGGGCTCGTTCGAGGTAGCTAACGGAGAGCTGCGCGACATCTAAAAACATTCCCCCATTGTAGAGACGGCGGTTTTTCGCCATGCCATGTACGGCTGCCTACAATGCCGCATGGTTTTTAGCTCCCGCTTGTTTTTACGCTGTGTGTTGGTCGTGCTGGCCATGCTGTTGGCACTCCCAGTGTTGACCGTGCTGTTTTCTTGGGCACAGTGGAACGACGCCTCCGCCAGCATCTTGGCCGAGATGGCGAGCACCGTGCTGCCCGACTATGTGGGCACCTCGCTTCTGCTGTGCGTGTTGGTGAGTGTGGGTGTTATCAGCATGGGAACGGTGTCTGCAGCAGCGGTCACGTTGTTTGACTTTCCGATGCGCCGCAGCTTGGAATGGGCGCTGCTGTTGCCCTTGGCCATGCCTGCTTACGTGGTGGCCTATGCCTACACCGACTACTTGCAATTCAGCGGCCCGCTGCAAACCAGCATTCGCGCTGTGTTTGGTTTAGAAGGCCGCGTGTTCCCCGAGGTGCGCCATGTGTGGGGTGCTGCCTGTGTTTTTACCCTCGCGCTTTATCCGTATGTGTATTTGCTCGCACGCACCGCCTTGTCTGAGCGTGCCAACCATTTGATGGAAGCGGCTCGTTTGCTGGGTGCGCCCCTATCGCGTCGCATCCTGCGCGTGGCATTGCCGCTGGCTCGCCCCGCCATTGCGGCAGGCACGGCCTTGGCCTTGATGGAAACGCTGGCCGACTTTGGCGTGTCAAGCTACTTCGGCATTCAAACCTTCACCGCTGGTATTTACAAAGCATGGCTGGTGATGGACAACCGCATTGCCGCTGCGCAGTTGGCTACTTTTCTCTTGCTTGTGGTTGTGGTTTTGTTGACGGCTGAGCAACGTGCGCAATCGCGCTTGCGTTTTTCTATCGCACGTGTCGATCACCACAGCAGCGAATCGCAGCCTTTGAAGTTACACGGTATGTCTGCTGCTTTTGCGTGGACGCTTTGCGTGCTGCCCGTGTTGTGCGGTTTTGTGTTGCCCGTGCTCTTCATGTTTCGTGCTTTGCTGCAAGGTGACGGCTTGATGGATTTGCCTTGGTCGCGCTTTGCTCAATGGTCGATCACCAGCTTGTCGTTGGGAGCCATGTCGGCGCTGTTGGCAGTCGGTGCTGCTTTGTTGCTAGCCGCACAAGCCCGCTTGCACCCGAATTGGCTGACGCGCCAAGTCATGGGCGTGGTGAGCTTGGGCTATGCCGTGCCGGGCGCGGTGATTGTGGTGGGTTTGCTGTTGCCTGTGGGCTGGGTACAAGCCACGTGGCCCCAATCAGGCGTGGGCTTTTGGCTTACGGCCACGGTGCTGGGTTTGGTCTGGGCCTACCTCGTGCGTTTTGTAGCCGTTGCTTTGCAGTCTGTGCAAAGCGGCTACGCGCGTGTCCCTGCCTCGCTAGACGACAGCGCACGCATGTTGGGCACATCTGGCTTTTCGTTGGTCAGTCGCGTGCATTGGCCCTTGCTGAAAAAACCCGTGGCTGCTGCCGCGTTGCTGGTGTTGGTCGATGTCATGAAAGAGCTGCCCGCCACCTTGGTCCTGCGCCCCTTCAACACCGACACATTGGCGGTGATGGCCTACCAACTGGCCCGCGATGAGCGCTTGGGCGAAGCCGCTTTGCCCTCGTTGGCCTTGGTGCTGGTGGGTTTGCTGCCCGTCATTTTGCTCAGCCGCACGCTGCAGCGCAACTGACAACGCGAGCGTAAACCGGTACTTTTCTAAGGGACATTTGATCCAAGTCAAATGATAATGATTCGCATTTGATGTAGACTTCTTTCAAGTATTTTTAACTTGGAGTCCCCTCATGCGTCGCACCCTCACGGTTTTATCCGTGGCAATTTCTGCTGTTACCGCTGGCTTGTTCAGCCCGTCGGTCTCTGCCAACGAGCAAGTCATCAACCTCTACTCAGCGCGCCATTACCCCACTGACGAAGCGCTTTACAGCGACTTCACCAAAGCGACCGGTATCAAGATCAACCGCGTCGACTCCGACGACGCTGGCATCATCGCCCGCCTCAAAGCCGAGGGCAGCGCATCGCCCGCAGACCTGATCTTGCTGGTAGATGCCGCCCGGCTGTGGCGCGGCGAGGTGGACGGCATGTTCTTGCCCATCAAGTCCAAAACCTTAGAGGCCGCTATTCCTGCAACACTGCGTTCCAAGCCCACCGAAGACGGAACCGCTTGGTTTGGTTTGTCCACCCGGGCGCGTGCAGTGGTTTACGACAAGCTCAAAATCAAACGGGAAGACGTAGACACCTACGAAGAATTGGGCGACCCCAAAAACAAAGGCAAGCTCTGCATCCGATCGGGCTCACACCCCTATAACCTGAGCTTGTTTGGCGCGATGACCGAACACCTCGGCGCTGAAAAAACTGAGGCTTGGCTCAAAGGCATGGTCAATAACATGGCCCGCTCGCCCAAGGGCGGTGACACCGACCAAATTAAAGCCGTGGCCAGCGGCGAGTGCGGTATTGCCGTAACCAACACCTATTATCTGGCCCGTTTGATGCGCTCCACCAACCCCGCCGACATCGCTCTCATGGAGCGCGTGGGCGTGGTGTTTCCCAACCAACAAAGCTGGGGCACACATGTAAACGTGGCTGGTGGCGCGGTGGCGCGTTACGCAAAGAACCAGGCCAACGCCGTGAAGTTTTTGGAATACCTCGTGAGCTCGGAGGCGCAAAACCACTTTGCCAATGGCAACAACGAATGGCCTGTGGTCAAGGGCTTGAAGCTGGATAACCCCGCCCTCCAAACTATGACAGGCGGTAGTTTTAAAAGTGAGCTCGTGCCGATTCGTATCGTAGGGATGAATCAAATCAAGGTGCAACAGATGTTGGATCGCGTGGGGTTTAAGTAAACGGTATATTCACCTCTTCCTCTGATGTGAATCGCCCCGCTTGACTTCTTTCCCCGCTCCCAACCTCCCCACCCGACTTGAACAATGCGCCATAGAGACGTTTGAAAACGTGGTGGGTAGCACCGCCGGTTTTCGTATTCGCCCTGGGCAACACGCTATGGCACATTGCATCGCTCAGACGCTCAGCCGAGCGGATCTAGGCGATTCAGACCAGCCCACCAAGGCCATTGCAGTGATTCAAGCGGGGACTGGTGTTGGCAAATCAGCCGCCTACGCCAGCACCGCCATTGCCATGGTCTTAGAGCGAAAAACACGGGTGATTATTTCTACCGCAACGGTCGCATTGCAAGAACAGCTCATGCAAAAAGACCTCCCGGCGCTGGCGGCGGTCATGGCGCAGCCCTTTGCCTATGCTTTAGCGAAAGGCCGCGGTCGGTATGTTTGCAAGGTCAAACTCGAACGCCTGGTCGGTGTAGGCGGTGTTGAAGAGGATATGTTTGAAGAAGAGTTCCCAACGGCGGCGTTGGCCACGGCAAGCCAAGAGGCGCTAGAAGAACGCCGCACTCGGATGTACGAACACATGGCCAACCTGCTGGCCAACGCACGCTGGGACGGCGACCGCGATAGCCTCAACGACGCGCCTGATCCTAGCGACTGGGCGACCGTAGCCGCAGAGCGCCATACCTGTACCGCCCGCCATTGCCCGCGTTACCGCGAATGCAGTTACTACACGGCTCGCACCCAACTGGCCGAGGCGAATGTGATCGTCGCCAACCATGATTTGGTACTCGCCTCGCTGGGAATGAAAACCCTGCCCGAGCTAGACAATTGCTTGGTGGTATTTGACGAAGGCCACCATCTTCCCGCCGTCGCCTTGGATCAATTTAGCAGTGCGATGGATGTAACCAGCCTGCGCTGGCTCGATAAATTACCCAAAATTTTGCAAGAAGTCAGTAGCGCCTTGCAACTGGTGTTAACCGAAGACGTCACCACCGTCGCAAGCCAACTCAAAGTTGCGCTCAACCAACTCGCCCGACTCGCGCTTGACCTTATTCACGCCAGCACCCAGGGCAAAGACGGAACGCTTAGGTTTGCCCATGGGGTTTTGCCAGAGACGTTGACAGAACCCGTGCGTTTGATTCATGCGCAAGCGCTGGGTCTGTCTAAAGCACTTGAAGCGCTTGGGGGCGAAGTAAAAAATGTGGCTAAGGAAGACCCAAGCCAGGGGCTGCAATGCGCCCAGCTTTACGCCAAGCTCGGTGCGCTGACTCCTAAGCTTGCCAGCGTAGTCTCTACCTCTGAATTACTTTTGGAACACGGCCCACAACCGCTTGCGAAATGGTTGAAATGCCAAAGCGAGAGCGGCTTCTTGGTCCTCACGGCCCACGCCTGCCCCATGGTTCCAGGCGACTTGCTGCGGCAGTTTTTATGGAGCCAGGTTCGCGCTGCGGTAGTGACTTCAGCCTCTCTCACCAGCTGTGGAAGCTTTGATTATTTTTTACAAGAAGCGGGTCTATCGAATAACACCAATGTGACCACGCTAGAAGTTGAGAGCCCCTTTGACTATGCAGTTCAAGGCACGCTCACGGTGGTTCACACCCTGGCCGAACCTAAAAATGCCGATGCATATACAGCGGAGATGGTGGGCTATTTGATGCAAGACCTGGCAAAAGTTGAGCGCGGCGCACTCGTTTTATTTACCTCGCGGGCTCAAATGCGTTCTGCTATTGACGCCGTACCCTCGGCTTTGCGCGAAGCGGTCTTGGTTCAAGGCGTGATGTCACGGGCGCGTTTGATCGCAACCCATACGGCCCGCATTGAGTCTGGCTTTGCTTCTATCTTGTTTGGCTTGCAGTCGTTTGGCGAAGGTTTGGATTTGCCTGGCGCACTGTGTGAAACCGTTTTTATTGCCAAGCTGCCTTTTGCACCACCCTCCGACCCTGTTGACGAAGCACGCGCCGAATGGCTGCGTAAGGTGGGGCGCGATCCGTTTAGCGAACTGGTGATCCCCGCGACCGGAATCAAACTATTGCAATGGACCGGCCGCGCCATTCGCACCGAAGAAGACCGCGCTCAGGTGATTTGCTATGACAAGCGCCTGATCCTGCAAAGCTACGGCAAACGCATGCTTCAAGGCTTACCGCCGTATCAGTTTTTAGAGCGACGTTAATCAGTCACTTTTCACCGTTTCTAAGCAGGTGCCTTGCGAAGAAGCCATCCCTCTAAAGTCACTAGTCCAGAGCAAGGCTTGGGTATGAATCTGGATGCGTTCGTTGTCTATGGCTGTCATAACAATGGGGCCAGCCATTGAAAAAGCGTAAACCGGCAAGCCATCGATGTGAACAGAAACGGGCTGACTGTTTTTGTATCGAATATCGACTTGTCGATTCCAAATACTTCGCGTAGGAAGATAAAAAGCCGCACACGTGAACTGTGTGGTTTTTACAGTGCTTGCAATTGCAACAGGGCTACCAACCAGCGATGTGGTCGCTATGGCTAGCACCAGACTCAGCAGACCCGTCCATCGCATAGTTTTTTTAATTTACATTTTGGTAAATTTTTGAACAAGTGCGTCTACCGAGTCTTGCGGCAAGCGGCAACCGTATTGCGATACCACCTGCGCCGCAGCCAAGTTACCTAAAGCGGCAGCCTTTGCCGTGCTGTGGCCATGGGTCACGGCGTATAAAAATGCGCCTGCAAACATATCGCCCGCACCATTGCTGTCAATGGCTTTCACTGGCGTAGCAGCAACCGTGGTGATGATTTCGCCTTCAATCACCAGGCATCCTTTGGCGCTGCGCGTCAAACAAACCACCCGCGCCAACGCGGCGATTTTTTTACACACCACGTCTAGATCCGTTTCGCCGAACCACACTTGCGCTTCTTCTTCATTACAAAACAAGTAATCCACCCCATCACCAACCATCGCCTCGACTCTAGGCCGACAAAAGTTGATCATGCTCATGTCGCTCAGGGTCACGGCCAATGCGACGCCTGCTTTACGTGCAATGTCCCGGCCTTGTAAAGCCGCCGCTAAACCCGTGGGCGACGCTGCCAAATAACCCTCCATGTAATACACCTTGGAGCGTGCGATGTCATGGGGGTGAAGCGCTGACTGGTCCAACTCCGCGGTAGCTCCCAAAAACGTGCTCATGCTGCGTTCGGCATCGGGCGTGACCATCACGATACAGCTTCCAGTTTGTCCTGGTGCGGGTGGGGTGTGCGTCAGATTCGTGGCGACACCGTGGGCCACCAAATCTTCACGGTAAAAATCACCCAAGTCATCATGCGCCACACGACAAGAGTAAAACGCTTTGCCACCCAACTGCGCCAAGGCGACGACGGTATTTCCCGCCGAGCCCCCGCCAGTTTTACGGGCATGTAGCCCTTGCATATGGTGCAAGAGTTCGGCGCGGCGCGGAGCGTCGATCAAAGTCATATGGCGTTTTTCAACGCCCGCCGTCTTTAAAAGTTCGTCAGAGACTTCGTATTCAGAATCGACTAAGGCGTTGCCAATGGCGTAAAGGTCGTAAGTGGTCATGGTTTATTGTTCTGCAAAAGCGCGTTCAATGACAAAGTCGCCCTGCTTGGTGGTGTTGCCTTCCATAAAACCCCGCTTTTCCAGCATGTGTTTTAAGTCGCGCAACATCCCAGGGCTGCCGCACAACATGACACGGTCATGGGCGGGATCCAATGGGGGCAAGCCCAAATCAATTTGGAGCTTACCTGAATCCAGCAACTCGGTGATACGGCCTTGGTTTTTATAAGGCTCGCGCGTGACGGTCGGGTAATACAGCATTTGGGCACTCACCATATCGCCCAAAAACTCATGCTCAGGCAAATCGTGGGTCAGGTATTCGTTGTAAGCCAACTCGGCCACTTCACGAACCCCGTGTACCAAAATCACTTTTTCAAACCGCTCATAGGTCGCTGGATCGCGCACGATACTTAGAAACGGTGCCACCCCCGTTCCGGTTCCAAAAAGGTAGAGGTTTTTTCCTTTCAGCAGGTAATCAATCAGCAAAGTGCCTGTGGGTTTTTTGCCCACCACGATTTTGTCGCCGACTTGGATGTGCTGTAAGCGCGAGGTGAGCGGACCGTCTTGTACTTTGATACTTAAAAACTCAAGGTGTTCTTCGTAGTTGGCGCTGGCAATGCTGTAAGCCCTAAGCAATGGCTTGCCCGTCTCAGTGCGAAGGCCGATCATAGTGAAGTGGCCGTTTGAGAAGCGCAAACTGGTATCGCGGGTGGTGGTAAAGCTAAATAACCGGTCGGTCCAATGGTGAACGCTTAAAACGGTTTCTTCCAAAAATGCACTCATGGGGGCCTTAAAGAGAGTCAACAACGCCACTGTGGCAAACCGTAGAGTGTAAAACCTCACGCCTTCGCTTCGCGTTATATGGTTATAGGCCTAGGTTTTTAACCCGCATATTTCTGCCATGATTGAGGTATGTCAACTTTAGACCTTGTGCCACTTTCGCTCGCTCCGTCGCCTTCCGACATGCTGGTCGCCTGCCTGTGCGCCCAGTGGTGTGGCACCTGCCGCGACTACCAAAGCCTGTTTGACCAGCTCCAAGCCGAGTTTGCACTGGTCAAGTTTGTTTGGGTGGACATCGAAGACCATGCCGATTGGGTCGACCCCATCGAAGTAGAAAACTTTCCCACGCTTTTGATTGCCCAAGGCGAGACGCCCCTTTTTTTCGGCACCTTAACGCCTCATATAGAAACTCTGCGCCGCCTGATTCAAAGCCAAATGCAATCCAACACACCGTTCAAAGGTGACCCCGAGGTACGGGGATTGGTCAGTCGATTGCGTTCAAAACACTAGTTACGAGTCAGAGTTTGGCGCTGACCCATGCTTGGGCGCTGGCCAAAGCCGCTGCCAGATGGGCAGGCTCAGTGCCACCGGCCATAGCCATGTCGGGCTTGCCCCCGCCTTTACCGCCCACTTGGGCCGCTAAAAAGTTAACCAACTCGCCAGCTTTAACTTTGGCGGTCGTGTCTTGGGTTACGCCGACTGCAATTTGTACTTTGTCGCCTTCAACCGTACCCAACACAATCACTGCTGTTTTCAGCTTGTCTTTGAGCTTGTCCATGGTCTCGCGCAAAGTCTTGGTATCCGCACCAAGCAGTTGGGCTGACAAAAACTTCACGCCTTGGAGGTCTATGGCCTGATTTAACAACTCATCGCCCTGGGCAGAGGCTAATTTGCCTTTGAGCGCGGTGACTTCTTTTTCTAAGGCCTTCACATGGTCCACCACCTGCGTCAAACGGCTTGCCAATTCTGCAACCGGGGCTTTGAGCGTTGCGGCTGCCTGGCCCACGGTGTCTTCGAGTTGCTGCAAATACGCCAACGCATTTTCACCCGTCACGGCTTCGATACGGCGCACGCCTGAGGCAACGCCGCTCTCGCCCACGATTTTGAAAAGGCCAATGTCTCCGGTCGCCTTGACGTGGGTGCCACCGCAGAGTTCTCGGGTAGAACCAATATCTAAGACGCGTACTGTTTCACCGTACTTCTCACCAAACAACATCATCGCGCCAGTTTTTTGTGCCGACTCAATATCCATGAGTTCCGCTTTGGTTGCCGAATTATTCAAGATCTGCGCGTTCACCAATCCTTCGATTTGACGTACTTGGGCGTCGGTCACAGGCGCGTTATGGGTGAAGTCAAAACGGGTACGTTCGGCGTTGACCAAGGAGCCTTTTTGAACCACATGGTCACCCAACACATCGCGCAGGGCTTGGTGCATCAAATGGGTCGCGCTGTGGTTCCGCATGGCCGCGTTACGCACGGGAACATCCACCGTCGCGGTCACGCTGTCGCCCACATTGAGCGTGCCTTGGGCGATGGTACCTTGGTGACCAAACACATCGACCTTGATCTTTTGGGTATCGCCCACTTCAAAGCGAGCCGAGCCGCTGGTGAGAACACCCAAGTCGCCCACTTGCCCACCGCTCTCGGAGTAAAACGGGGTTGTGTCTAAAACCACCACGCCTTGCTGGCCCGAATTCAGCGCCGCCACAGAAACGCCCTCGTGGTACAGCGCCACAATTTTGGCGGTGCTGTCTAAGCGGTCATAGCCGACGAAAGCATTGCCCTCACCGGTGTAATCCAAGGCGCGGTCCATTTTGAATTTTCCGGCAGCGCGGCCTTGGGATTTTTGGCGCTCCATCGCCGCTGCAAAGCCGGCCTCGTCTACGCTTAAATCGCGCTCACGGCACACATCGGCAGACAAGTCCAGCGGAAAACCGTAGGTGTCATGCAGCTTGAACGCTACGTCACCCGGCAACATCTTGACGCCGCCTTGTAAAGCCTCGTCCAAAATATTCATCCCGATTTCGAGGGTTTCAAAAAAGCGCTCTTCTTCAACGCGCAAAATTTCGGTGATTCTCTCCGCCTGACCCGCCATATTGGGATAAGCCCCGCCCATGAGTTTGACCAGGTCAGGGACCAGCTTGTGAAAGAAAGGCGTCTTCTTACCCAGCAAGTAACCGTGTCGAATGGCGCGGCGGATGATGCGGCGCTGCACATAGCCGCGCCCCTCGTTGCTCGGCACCACGCCGTCACTCACCAAGAATGCGGTGGCGCGAATATGGTCGGCAATCACGCGCAGGCTCTTGTGGCTCAAATCAGCGCAACCCGTTTCGCGGGCAGCGGCCTTGATCAGCGCGTCAAAAATATCGATCTCGTAGTTGCTGTGGACATGTTGCAAGATGGCCGCAAGGCGTTCGAGTCCCATGCCGGTGTCCACGCAGGGCGCGGGCAGCGGCGTGACCGAGCCGTCTTCGTGCATATTGAATTGCATGAACACGTTGTTCCAAATTTCAATGAAGCGGTCGCCGTCTTCGTCGGGGCTGCCGGGTGGGCCGCCGGGAATGTGGTCACCGTGGTCGTAAAAGATTTCAGAGCAAGGGCCACACGGGCCGGTGTCAGCCATCATCCAGAAGTTGTCAGACTTATAACGCCCACCCTTGTTATCACCAATACGAATCACGCGCTCAGGCGGCAGGCCAATTTCTTTGGTCCAGATGTCAAAGGCCTCGTCGTCTTCTTGGTACACCGTAGCCAGCAAACGCTCCTTGGGCAATTTATAAACCTCGGTGAGCAACTCCCAAGCCCACTTGAGCGACTCACGCTTGAAGTAGTCACCAAAACTCCAGTTGCCCATCATCTCGAAGAAGGTGTGGTGGCGAGCGGTGTAGCCTACGTTTTCTAAGTCGTTGTGTTTGCCGCCCGCACGCAAACAGGCTTGTACCGACGCCGCCCGAACATAAGAGCGCTTGTCGGACCCCAAAAATACATCCTTGAACTGCACCATGCCCGAGTTGGTAAACATCAACGTGGGGTCGTTTCCAGGCACCAAAGGGCTGCTAGCAACCACGGTATGGCCCTTGGATGCAAAGAAATCAAGGAAGGATTTGCGAATGTCGGCAACACTCATCGCATGGGCTTGGGTCATGTCTATAGCTCTTGAAAAAGTCAACTGCCCATTATCGCCGCATGCGCTGGAGCCTGGCAGCACCCTTGCCGTTTGAATCAACAGCAATCCAACAAGAAAAGAAACCAAAAAATTATTTGCCTTGACATTATTTGCCTAGGCAGCTAATATTTGGGTTCCATGCCGTCTTCCTTCACCCATTCAGCCCCCAAACCGCCAAGCAAAACCAAGGCCCCTGCGCCGGTCGTGTTTTACGAGGCGCATAACTACAGCCCAGAAGAAAGCGTGGGTAACCTGATGCGCCAAATCCTCGGCGTTTTGGCTGAAGACATTGAGCTGCACTTAGCACATACAGATTTAACCAATGCGCAGTGGATGCCCTTGTACAAAGTATTCAGTGGCCAAGCCTCTAGCGTGGCAGAGTTGGCCCGGCAATGCCATTTAGATACCGGCGCGATGACCCGCATGCTGGACCGTTTAGAGGCCAAAGGCTTGTGCCAACGCGTGCGGTCGGACACCGATCGCCGTGTTGTCAATATTGCTTTAACCGACGCAGGCAACCAAGCCGCCCAAGATATTCCTCGCGTTCTCAGCGGCGTTCAAAACACCCATCTCGCTGGTTTTAACGCAGAAGAGTTTGAGACGCTCAAAGGCTTTTTGCGCCGTATTTTGGCCAATGCACAAACCGCGGCGGCGCAGCCTGCTCCGACATTTCTCCATCCATTTTCGACCGAACCTGACTCTGGAGCCATCGATGCCCTTTGATTTTTCAAGCCCCGCTAAACAACGCCTGGGGCGCTGGGCTTTGGCCGTCACCGCCTTGGCTGCATTAAGCGCATGCGCTGATTTAACGGGCATTGTGCCAAGCGCAAAAGTATTGGACGGCAAGTCCTTAGGGCTGCGGCCAGCCGCTTCGCTAACAACAAACACGCAAGACATAAAAATCCCTTCGCAATCGCCATGGTGGGACGCATACCAAGACCCCCAGCTCTCCCAACTGGTTGAAACCGCGCTGCGGGACAACCCCAGCCTTCGCATAGCGCAAGCGCGTCTTGCGCGAGCGCAGGCCTTTGGCGATGCGAGTGACAGCGCAGGCAAACCGCAATTGAATGCGTCCCTGGACATGACCCGGCAGCGTTTTAGTGCCAATGGAATTTACCCGCCTCCCTTGGGCGGCAACGTCTATGACATTGCCAATCTTCAAGCCACTGCCAGCTGGGATTTGGATTTATTTGGTAAACATCGCGCCGCTTTAGACGCCGCAGTGGGTCAAACCCGCGCAGCCCAAGCCGATGCGCAAGCCGCCCGCTTGCTCATTGCAAGCCAAGTGGTTCGGGCCTATTTTTCGCTAGGAAGACTCCAAGCCCAAAACGTTTCTTTGCAACGCAGCCTGGCCCAACGCGAACAGCTTTTAAGTTTGGTGCAAGAGCGCGTTAAAGCCGGCTTAGACACCCAGCTCGAACTCTCGGTGAGCAGCGCCAGTATTCCAGAAGTACGCCAAATGCTGGAAGCAAACTTGGAGCAACAAGCCCTTACCCGCAACGCTTTGGCAGCCTTGAGCGGACTAGCCGCATCCAACATAAGCAGCGCTAAATTGCCGATGGCATCGTCCCAAACCCTTGCAGATACGCCTGCGATTCCCATCGATTTACTGGGACGACGCGCCGATATTGCTGCATCGCAATGGCGCATAAGCGCTGCCCTAGGCGATGTTCAAAACGCTAAGTCGCAGTTTTATCCGAACATCAATTTGGTGGCCTTTACCGGCTTGAACAGTTTGGGGGTTGATCGCCTCATGAACACCGGAAGCGACCAATGGGGTGTGGGCCCTGCGATTCGTTTGCCTTTATTTGACGCAGGCCGTTTAAAAGCCCAATTGCGCGGCAAGACCGCTGATTTTGATGCGGCAGTAGAGAGTTACAACGCTTTGGTGTTGGAGGCTGTGCGCGAAGTGGCCGACCAAATCGCCAGCGCGAAGGGTATTGCTTTACAAACAACGCAGCAGCAAGCGGCTCTGTCCCATGCCCAAACCGCCTACGCCATCGCACAGCAGCGCTACCAAGCTGGATTAGGAAACTACCTGACCGTGCTTAATCTTGAAACGACGGTACTCACCCAACAGCGCCAAGCCATTGATTTAGCCGCCCGCGCCGCCGACACGCAAGTCCAAATGATTCGCGCACTCGGCGGGGGTTTCACACCCGAGACGCCTTGATCTTTCATCTATAAGCCCCGTCTTTTCAGTCTATTCATTTTTTTATTGATCGCACCATGAGCACACCATCCACTTCTTCACCTATCGCTACCACCCCGACATCTGGAGCCAATCCCAAACGTAAAAAAGCACTCACGGGCTTGGCTTTGGTCGTTGCCTTAGGACTGGCTTACGGCGGCTTCACTTGGTTTACCAGTCGCCACCAAGAACAAACGGACAACGCGTATGTTCAGGGCAATGTGATTCAGATTACGCCGCAAATCGGTGGAACGGTGACAGCGATCTTGGCCGATGACACTGACTTTGTTAAAGCCGGACAGCCCTTGGTGGAGCTTGACCCGTCCGACGCGAAGGTTGCCATGGAGCAAGCCCAAGCGGCGCTGGCCCAAGCCGTGCGCCAGGTGCGAACCTTGTACGCCAACAACAGTACTCTGGACTCTCAAATCACGCTGCGCGAAACAGACATCGCCCGTGCTCAAAACGAAGTTGCCCGTGCCAGTGAGGATTTAGCGCGTCGCCAATCGTTGGTTGGCAATGGGGCCGTCTCCAAAGAAGAACTCAGCCACGCCCAATCGCAACTGGCCAACGCCCAAAGCGCACTAGCCGCAGCCAAAGCG
>CAMDAN010000016.1 GCA_945888535.1 Bordetella parapertussis | reverse complement strand
CACTTTGCGCCTGCGCCGCGTCCAAAACCACGCCGCTCCGGCGATCAACACGAGCAAAGCATACGGCCCGTAAGTAGGTAAGAAATAGCGCAACAAGGAGTTGATCAACACTTGGCGCTGCGGCGTGTAGCCTTCAGGCATGGTCAAGACATTATTGGCTTTTACATACGCGGCGTAATCCGCCTGCATGGCAGCAAACTCTACTGGCATGGTTAAGCTCAAGTCTTGCGTTTCTCCGGGGTCTTTTTCCAGGTCATACAAATGCCATTGGCCGTCGCCCACAGGCAGAGAATTTTTTGTAAGTTTGAGCGTGCCTTTGAACAAAGCCGCGTTACCCGAGAGTTCGTAACCCAACACGTCTGAAGCAGAACGCACCGCAATGGCTTGACCCAAAAGTAAAGGTACCAGGCTGCGCCCGATCATGGGCTCAACTGCAACGCCTTTGTATTGGGTTCCAGCCGGTTTGATTTGGGCGAGATCAAGCAGCGTAGGTGCGATATCGGTGACGTGGGTGAGTGCGGTTTCAATGTGATTTTGGCGAGCACTGCCGGGTACAGATACCAACATCGGAACCCGGATTCCACCCTCGCCTGCGTAAAACTTGTAGGTTGACAAAGGCGACGCCGACGCACTGGCCCAGCTGGGTCCGGGAATGCCGTAGGCGCCTTTGGAACCGAGCTTGTCGGTGTCTTGGGTGTACTGAGTTTTAAGCCACATTTGGGCTTCTGTGTAGTCCGAGCCCTCGGGACCGTTGTCGGAGAGAAAAACAAAAACGGTGTTGTCAAACTGGTTTGTCTTGCGCAGGTAATCTAACAAACGCCCCACTTCAAAGTCCATCGACTCGGCCATGGCGGCGTACACCTCCATTTGCCGCTCCATGTGCAAACGCTCTTTTTCTTCCAAGGCTTCCCACTTCAGCGTCGTCCCCATGTTCACCATCGCTGTGCTCTTGGGAACCAGCCCCAACGCCACGGCTTTGCGCAGCCGCTCTTCACGCAAAGCCGTCCAACCCGCGCGGTAGCGGCCTTTGTATTTGTCAACAAATTCCTTGGGCGCTTGAACAGGAACGTGGTTGGCCTGGAAGCCTACATAGGCAAAAAAAGGTTGGTCTTTGCGCGGATCGTCTTTCATGTAACCCAGCATGCGGTCTACAAAATAGGTCGAAGAAAAAAATTCTTTGGGCATCACCGCTTTAGCCCCGTCCTCAAACCAGTAGACCTCAGGCAAGTGCGCTAAGTAACGCTTTTCGGGCTCCCAGTTGTCCGACCCGGTATCGCCTTGCACGATGGATTTGTCAAAGCCCCGTTTATTTGGCAAGTTGGATGGCTCCGAGCCCACGTTCCATTTTCCAGTGATGTAGGTGCGGTAGCCGCTGTCTTGCAGCAAAGAAGCTACCGTAACCACATTGGTGCTCAGCGAACCTTGGTAGCCGGGTTTGCCCAAATGTTCGCTGGGCATGGCTTCTCTCAAATTGCCCACACCATTGCGGTGGTTGTCCACTCCGGTGAGTAGCATCGAGCGGGTCGGGGAGCAGGACGCCGCGCTATGGAAGTTTGAAAATCGAACACCTTTTTTAGCGAGCGCGTCTAAGTGGGGGGTGGCGATTTCACCGCCAAAGGCACCGACATCGGAAAAGCCCCAATCGTCAGCGACCAGCACCACGATATTGGGACGTTTGGCAGGCACTGGGTTCGCACCCCAAGCGCTTCCAAAAACGCCGCAACCCACTGCAAGCCCCACAACCCACGCTATTGAATGCTGTTTCATGTCTCGCTCTTTTTCAGTTAGCACCATACACAAATGTATCGATAGAAATATAGCATGGTGGCTTGGGTCACAATAGAGCGAAAACAAGGAATTAGGAACGTATGGGACAGCCTAAAACAACACGCAAAAGCAAAGTCGCGCCGCGCCTAGGTCGTGACGACTGGTTGGACGCCGCCTTTGAAGCCGTGGTGGACCATGGGTTTGATGGCGTGCGGGTCTTGGTGCTGGCTGATACCTTGGGCGTGACTCGAGGAAGTTTTTACTGGCACTTTAAAGACCACGCCGAACTGGTTCAGGCCGTGCTGCTGCGCTGGCGTGATCGCGAGTTGGCATTGAATCAAAGCATCCAAGGGCAAAGCCATGCCGACCCGGTGAAAGAACTCGAAGCTTTGTTAGAAGCCGCCTTAGCCCATGCCGGCGAAGACCTCCAAAACATGCGCTTTGAGTTAGCGCTGCGCGGCTTGGGTCGGCGGGATCCTGCGGTTGCCGATATGTTGGTCATGGTCGATCAGATGCGCATGGCTTTGTTTGAAAACAAATTCAAACGCATCACGCCTGACCCCAAAGCTGCCACCGATTTAGCGTCTTTGTTTTATTTGGCGATTGTGGGCAGTTACCAAGCCTTAAGTCGCCCCCAAACGCCCAGTGCGACCAAGCAATATTTGCAAAGCATCATCTCGCACTACTTGATTCAACAGCAACTGAAAGTGCCTTGAAGATCGCTAAGTCTTGCAAACGCGTAAAGCCTAAGGCCCAGGCGCTATCAAGACAGTTCGAAAACCCACATGGCTGACTGCCAAATCATCCTCTTGGCCCTGGCGCGAACCGGCGCGGTAGCGCATGCAGTAGTTCGGGGCGCATAAAAACGAGCCGCCCTTTATGACATGCTGAGCCACGGGTGCAGCCGCTTGCGACGGCGTTTTTACCAAGGGTTTTGAGCGAGCTTGCTCCGGCGTTGGCAAGGCTTCGCTGGCGAGGACGTCGTGGGATGCGGTGTAAGCGTCACGCGTGAGTTCCCATGCGTTGCCAATCATGTCAAACAGACCCAAGGCATTGGGGGTGTAACAACCGGCGGGTGCCAAGCCCACAAAACCGTCTTCACCCGAGTTAGCCACGGGGAACAAACCTTGCCAGGTGTTCGCGGCTTTGGGTTGTGCGTGTTCGTTGATGCGCGTATTGCTGGCACCCCGAGCGGCCCACTCCCACTGCGCCTCGGACGGCAATACCGCCCCTTTCCATTGCGCGTAGGCTTGGGCATCTTCAATCGTGACTGTGACGACGGGGAACGCGCCGCGCTCTTCGATATCGGTATCCGGCCCGCCGGGGTGACGCCAATTCGCACCGGGCAGGTAGCGCCACCATTGGGTTGGGCTGCCCTTGCCAGACAAGCTATTGGGATTGATAAAAACCACGGCCCCGGGCAAGCGCATCTCAGGCGGGAGTTCGGGATGCAACAAAGGATCAACCACGCGTTCGGCCACTGTTTTATAACCCGTCGCAGCCACAAAAGCTGCGAAGTCGTTGTTGGTGACCTCGGTTCGGTCGATCCAAAAACCTGACAACTTCACCTTTCGAATGGGCGACTCTTCGGGGTAGACCGTGTCGCCCAACTCCAACTCTCCGCCTGGAACCCACACCATTCCGATGCGAGGCGAACCTGCCGCTTGCGCGGGAATTGCACACTGCAAAGGCGCGCGGTTGGCAAGCTGCTCGGTCGCTTTCGCAGCCCACCCAAGCCAAACGAGTATCGCCAACGCACTGGCAGCTAACAAGCCCCAAATAAGGTATTTACGGCGCAGGCTAGTTGCTCCAGTAGGTGTACTCATCGCCCGGGCCGTCGAGTTGATCCAGCGTCTTGTCGATGTTGACAGACATTTTGATAAATGAGGCCCAGCGCGGCGGCGGCATATTGGCGTGGTGGGCTTGTAACTCCGCCTTGAGTTCGGCCAGTTTTGCGGGTTCTCGCATCGCCAAGTTCACTTGCTCGGTGGGATCGGTACTTAAATTAAACAACCAATCTTTGGCAGGAATCTCGGAAGAAATTAACTTCCAATTTTTGTGGCGCATGGCGCGGTAAGGGCCATCGCGCCAGAACAAGGGACGCTGGGCTTGGGCCGTGGGGTTAGCGCTCAAGAACGGCAATAGGTTTACGCCATCAATAGGGCGATCCGTTGCCATTTTTCCGCCCGCAGCGGCTACCACGGTAGGCATGATGTCGATATTGCTGATCGGCTGCTGGTAGTGGGTTCCGGCTTTGATCTGGGCCGGCCATTTGGCAACATAGGGCACGCGAATTCCACCCTCAAAGAAAGTGAGTTTCCAGCCGCGGTAGGGCTGGTTGACATCTGGAATACCGATGTAGCCGGGCGCACCGTTGTCGCTCATAAAAACCACCATGGTGTTGTCATCGATTCCTTCGTCTTTGAGTGTTTTCAATACTCGGCCCACGCTGCGATCGACAGAACGCACCATGGCGGCATAGACCCGACGACGGTGGTCTGGAATATGGGCCAAGGCGTCGTAATCTTCCGTGCTCGCTTGCAAAGGCGTGTGCACGCCCCAGTGCGCCAAGAAGAGGAAAAACGGTTGGTTTTTGTTGCGCTTGATGGCGGTAACCGCCTCATCCGTAAAGTAGTCGGTGAGGTACTTATTGGGCTCAAACCATTTGCCGTTGTTGTAACTCACGCCAAAGCGCATGTTGGGCCACAGGAATTTATCAATCGGGTCAAAGTCCTGTTTGGAGTTGACCACGCGCGGATCTTTTTGGGGCAGATACAAACCGCTTTCCATGAACACGGTTTCGTCAAAGCCTTGGTTGTTGGGTCGCATTTCTGGGGTGCTTCCCAAATGCCATTTGCCTACATGCATGGTGTGGTAACCCTGCGCCTTGAGGGCTTCTGCCATGGTGACTTCCGAGCCTGGCATCCCTAAATCATTGAAATCTTTGGCATCTTTTGCCGCCACTTTGTCAATCATGACGGGGTGAATGCGCTTCGGGTCAGAGTACAACTCACCCGCAACCCGAGCCATTGCGCCCGGCAAGGGGGTGAACTCCACGCCAAACCGCCAAGGGTAGCGCCCCGTCATTAAAGCAGCCCGAGAAACGGTACATACGGCGCTGCCAGCGTAGCCTTGGTCAAAGCGCACACCATCGCGGGCGATGGAATCAATATTCGGGGTGGGAACGCCTTCGGAAGTGTGGCCACCGCCGTGGGTAGAGACATCGTTGATACCGAGATCATCGACCATGATGACGATGATATTGGGCGGTCTTTGGGCGAGGGGTGCGGCCTCCTTGAGCGGGCCTTGAACCCAAGGTACTTCTTGGTAGGGCCCACGCGGGTGCCGTATGTCGGCGTACCAACCTAAGGAGTACTGAAGCACATAGATTCGATTGGCGTAAACCACCGCGGCCAAGGACGCCAAGATGAGTAAGGCAACCCCAATTTTATGAATACGTTTCAAGACAGTCTCCTGCTATTTTTTTGTATTGTGACAAAGCCCATTCGATCTCAATGTCACCAAGGGGCTAACGGTCTTCCAAAGGCTAAATCACTTCTTCAATCAGGGAAATACAGCCCGTAGTTTTTAACATTTCTCGGCACTGCAATTGGTCAGCGCTATTCAAACTCGAAAACTGCTCGCGCAGCCAACGCAGACATTTTCCTTGGTAAGGAACCGTGGCCTGTGTCCAAAGCCCCTCGTTGAGCTGAACCTCAACTTGCTTCGATTGCTTACTCAAAGCTTTGGCATTGGCGATCATCAATGGGACATAGCCCAAGGAAAGTTCAACCAAAAGATGCATGAGGCTTGGTGGCAAGGATTCAAGAGAAACCCAGCCCTCTGCTTTAGGTTCAGGCTCCCAACCCGACAGATCTTCCATCCAACCAACCCAAGCCACGACCCGTGGGGAGAGGCGTAATGTCAAAGCCATTGACGTTGGCTCCACCAACACTAACTGCGAGAGCTGGCCGTACATCGCAAAGTCACAGGCAGCGGGCCGACTCCCAAGCAGGAATGGAAATTCTCGAAAATGCTCGTCCAATAATTGCACCAAACGCGTGTAAGCAGACTCAATCAGCTGGGCGGTGGTGGGGTTAGAGCCAACCACGGGGAGTCGAGAAATTTGCCGCTGTGAAAATTGAACTTTGAGCGCTTGCAACTGCGCCTCGGGGGCGGTGATTCCAACAAAGTGGGCTGGCAGGGTGCCACTGGCTTTCTCGATGTCAGGCGCAAAACTCCAGCGGTAATGAAACATCGCTTTGGTCACCCATTCGTCTGCAAAGTCTTCCAGCAACGCATCCAAGAAGGCAAGAGCGGGGTCTTTGGGAATCACACTGCGCCCCGGAACATCATTCTCCAAGCGCCGAATCAAGGGGGTGGAATCCGTCACGGCTTGGATGTCCCCGGCCGCATTGGGCAGATAAAACGTAGGCAAAAGTTCTACCGCAGGCTTGGGAAACCCCAAGGTATCGGCATGGGTTCCGACCAAATACCGATAAGGAATATGGCGATAGCGCATGAGCGCCAGCATTTTTCGGGTGTAAGGAGAGCCAGGCGCTCCTTTGAAAGGAATTGGCAGCATTTTTTGAAAAGGCTTGGGAATTAGGCGAACAGTCGTATCGCCACATCAGCGAAAACCGCTAGCAAAACGGCAACAGCGCAACGCACCCAGATAAAACTAATCACTGACTGAACAGGAAACACATGGGTCTGGCCTACGGCGGCCCATTTGTGGATCACTGCGTTGTCATTCTCACGAATAAAAGATTTGAAAAAATCACGGCGGCTGCGGTAACGCACCATGGCGACGTAGTGCCACTCGGGGGCGCCTTCGTAGTCCATGAAGCCGCCCATGCGACGGCCGACAAAGACCGGGTGACTCGCATAGCGCAACAAACGAGGAAAAATAATTCTGCCGTAGCGCATATCCGCCGCGCGTGGGTCAGGCCCATACCCCGAGCCCTCGGGATAAAGCGCCTTAGGCCGGTAGCGCACACAGTTGTGCATGATGAACTCTTTGCCGTCGTCACTGTCAAGCAGCCTCTGGGCATCAGGAATTAAATGCGCGTGTTCTGTTCCTGTATAGATCGTGTGGCATTTCAAAAGCCACTGCTCTTTCTCTTGTGCAGACATTGGAGAACCGTTGCCGCCGTACCAAAGAAAAAATACGATGAACAGCACGATGGCTGTCAGGATAATCAGCCACAGTGCACTCATACGATCTCACTTTATGCGCCAGCAGCGGCGGTCACAGGGACAAAATACTCCGTGTTATCGCGAAGCCACGCTTGCGAACGACTCGCATCGTGTTGCTCAGGATGAAA
Organism: Bordetella parapertussis; assembly: GCA_945888535.1. Taxonomy (GTDB): domain Bacteria; phylum Pseudomonadota; class Gammaproteobacteria; order Burkholderiales; family Burkholderiaceae_C; genus Allorhodoferax; species Allorhodoferax parapertussis_A. The sequence continues at coordinate 28,263 of CAMDAN010000016.1, read as the reverse complement.
ATCAGGACGCAGGTAATCTTTCCAATGGGGAATATTGCTACGCATCAAACCGTCTTTTGCAAACAACATCTTCGCGCCGCTGCGCCAAGTACTCCACTTAAAAAGACTGCCATCATGCCAAAGGTTACGCACCGTTTGACGCGCCAAATCCCACATAAAGATCACGCTCACATAGTAAAAAGACCGAACGCGCCAAACATGATTTCCACCCATCGCTTGGTACATGTCAAAAGCAGTACTGCGGTGCTCGGACTCTTCAGCGCTGTGCCACAACCACAGGGTTTGCAAACGCTGCTCCGCCCCTTCAAGGGCCTCAGGGTGGCGCAGCATCCAATCGGCAAACAGCGCAGTAAAGTGTTCTGTCGCAGCGGTGGCTGCGACGTGCATACGCGGATCAAGGTGCGCTTGCTTTTTGATACGGGCGATGGCTCTTTGTTCAATCGTGTTGGGGTAGCCCATCTTGTCTAAATGGCCGTTGAACAGGGCATGGACACGCCGGTGGGTTGCTTCTTGTCCAACAAAACCCTGAACCTCTTTGGCGTAACGTTGGCGCTGATCTTCTGGCAATGTTTTAAGTCCGTTGCGAACGGAGTCCATAAAGTATTGCTCGCCCACAGGAAAGCTCATCGACAAGGCGCTAAAAAAAGCAGAGCGAAACGCGTCGCCGCCGTTCCAGCGAGATGCAAACGGTGTTGTCAAATCTACCAATAATTTTCTAACCACTAACTCAGTCATTTCAGTGCCTTTCTACGCTTGACGCTGGCGCAATTCGCGCCGCAAAATCTTACCCACGTTGCTCTTGGGTAACTCATTTAAAAACTCAATTTCTCGTGGCACTTTGTAAGCCGTTAAGTGCTCGCGGCAATGGGCCAAAACCATGTCTTCGGTCAGCGCGGGTGACTTTTTAACTACAAAAATTTTGACCGCTTCCCCTGTGGCTTCGCTGACCTGCCCCACCGCAGCCACTTCCATCACACCGGGGTGCATCATCACCACGTCTTCAATCTCATTGGGATAAACGTTAAAGCCCGACACCAAAATCATGTCTTTCAGGCGGTCTACAATTTTCAAGAACCCTTGCTCGTCCATCACAGCTACGTCGCCAGTGCGAAGGAAACCATCCGCCGTCATCACTTCAGCCGTCTCTTTAGGACGCTGCCAATACCCTTGCATCACCTGTGGGCCGCGAACACACAATTCGCCTGCTTGTCCAATCGGAAGCTCGTGGCCTTCGGCGTTGCGTATAGAGACTTCGGTAGAAGGCAAAGGCAAGCCAATGCTGCCTGAAAATTCGGCCAGGTCAAAGGGATTCACTGTGACCGTAGGCGAGCACTCGGTCAAACCGTAGCCTTCGATCAAAGGCGCTTTGGTCAGCGCTTGCCAGCGCTCAGCAACCGCGCGTTGAACCGCAGCGCCCCCGCCGACGGCCAATCGCAACTGGCTGAAATCGACCTTGGCAAAACTAGGATCGTTAAGCAAGCCGTTGAATAGAGTGTTGACTGCAGGCAAAGAAACAAACTTGTACTTCGCCAACACTTTGATAAAGCCAGGAATGTCACGCGGATCGGCAACCAACACGTTGGTGCCACCCATACCAATAAAGCTCAAGCATGAGCTTAAGGCGAAGATGTGGTACAGCGGAATCGCGGTGATGCTGATGAGGTCTTGGCTCGGGTCAATAAACGGATCACTCCAGACCCTGCCTTGCTTCACATTGGCCAGCACGTTGCGATGGCTGAGCATTGCGCCTTTAGACAGGCCTGTGGTACCCCCGGTGTACTGCAAAAACGCGAGGTCGTTCGCCTTCAATGCCACGGGCTTGAAGCTGGCTTTAGCGCCTTGTTGTAAAGCCGAGAGAAAACTGACGCTGCCGGGTAAGTCGTAGGCAGGAACCAACTTCTTCACCTTGTGAATCACAAAGTTGGCAATTGCGCGTTTAATGGTTGGCATCATGTCGGCCAAGCCCGTGACGATCACATGTTTGACCTGGGTTTTGTCAATGACTTTAGCCAAGGTATGGGCAAACAATTCAACCACCACCATCGCGAGGGCACCCGAGTCTTTGAGTTGATGCTCTAGCTCGCGCGGGGTGTACTGCGGATTCACGTTGACGACGACATAGCCCGCCCGCAGCAAACCAAAAAGGCAAACCGGGTATTGCAGCAAGTTAGGCATCATCACTGCCACGCGGCTGCCCGCGGGAAGCTTTAATACTGACTGAAAGTAAGCGGCTAATTGATGCGTTAAGACATCGAGCTCGCTGTAGGTGAATTCGACGCCGGTTGACCCACTGATAAACGCGCGGCGGTCGGCGTACAAATTGACGGCATCGTCAAAATAATCCGCAATAGTCCCCAAGCCATCGGCATCAATCGTTGCCGGCACGCCAGGGGGGTAGCGCTTAATCCAAATAGGGTCCATAGGGTTTTCAGAACTCAGGTTTTTCAAACAATACACCAGTGTACTGTTTTTTTGATTGAAGTTCTACCCCTAAAGTTAGCGGTTATGAACAACCTGCTGGGGAAAGGGGATATCTATGCTGTTTTGGCGCAGGGCCGCAAGGATGGCCATGTTGATGTCAGAGCGCAAATTGCCCTGGCCATTTTGAAGGTCATTAATCCAATACACCACGGTAAATTCCAAGCCATCGGGCGCAAACTCGGATAATTGAACCGTCGGCTCAGGATCACGCAAGACCCGGGGCTGCGCCAAGGCGGCTTGGGTCAGAAGCGCAATGACTTGCGCGACATCGCTGTCGTAGCCCACTTGCACCTTGGTGCTTTGGTACACCACGGAATCAGCCAAGGAGAGATTTTCAACCCGACTGCTGACCAGCATTTCGTTGGGAACGATGGATTCGCGGCCCGTTTGCGAACGCACCACGGTAAAGCGGGCGTTGATCTCAGTCACCATGCCTTCAAATCCATCCACCCGCACATGGTCGCCAATACGCAAGCTGCGCTCAGCCAAAATCACAAAACCACTCACGTAGTTGGCCGCTAACTTTTGCAATCCAAAACCAATACCGACACCCACCGCACCGCCCAATACCGACAGCGCGGTGAGGTCAATACCGACAATCGACAAGGCCAAGATCAAGCCCAAAAACAAAAGCAAAGCGCGGGTGGCGTTGCTCACAGCTTTTCGCAAAGAGAGCGCGTCGCCAGTGGCCGAGCGCAGAAGCCGCGATTCAATACCGGAGGAAATCCAAAGCGTGATGATCAGCACCGCGCTGGCAGATACGATGCCTTCCAAAATATTACGTACCGAGAGTTGGGAGCCGCCGACTTTCCAACTGATTTGGTCTAACTCATTAAGCACCATGGGCAACAAGCCGCTGACCCACATGACCATGGCCACCCAAGCAACCCACGACAAGGTTTGCTCCAAAGCGCGAACCCATTGGGCTTGCGCGAAAGCCACTTGCAAGACTTTGACGCCCGTTCGGATCACCACCAGCGCCACTAAAACAGGAATCGCCAAGGTCAAAACGGCGGCGTTTGTGTAGCGGTCCACCACGATCCGCGCTGCAAACCCAAGGCATAAAAGTACCAAAGGAAACAACACGCCGTCTAAGTCATTGCGACCAAACCAAATCGAACGCTCCGACCAACCGATGGATTTGCGCAAGCCCACCACCGCCAACCAAGCCAAGCCAACGCACATGGCTAAAACCACCAATTCCAAAACCACCGTGGGCTGGGTAAAGGCGGCAAGCCAGCCTTCAAAGTCATCCATGGGCCGAGGGGCGCTCACGTGGGTCAAAGTGGTCATGGTTCAAGAATACAAAAAAATTAAACGTCTGCCAGTACGCGAAGGTGGGCTTCCACGCTGCGGGCCAAAGCATCTAAATGGTAGCCGCCCTCAAGGCAAGAGACAATGCGGCCTTTGGCGTGCTTTAGCGCAACGTTTTTGATTTGGGTGGTGAGCCAAGCGTAATCACTTTCAACCAAACCCATTTGCCCTAAGTCGTCTTCGCGATGGGCGTCAAAACCAGCACTGATAAAAATCATTTCAGGAGCGAATGCGTCTAACCGCGCCATCCATTGTTCTTGTACCAAAGCGCGAACCACATCACCTTTAGAGTACGCAGGCACAGGCACGTTCACCATGTTGTTGGAGGTCGAGAGTGCGTCACTGTAGGGGTAGAAAGGGTGCTGAAAAAAGCTCAACATCAAAATACGCTCGTCGCCGCTGACAATGTCTTCCGTGCCATTACCGTGGTGGACATCAAAGTCAATGATGGCCACCCGTTGCAAACCGTGGCGCTCTAAAGCGTAGCGGGCGGCAATCGCGACGTTATTAAAAAAGCAAAAACCCATGGCTTTGTCATGGCAGGCATGGTGACCCGGCGGACGCACCGAGCAAAACGCATTTTCAAGTTCACCCGCAATCACCGCGTCTGTGGCCGCCAAGGCCGCGCCTGCCGCGCTCAAAGCCGCTTCCCACGTATGAATATTCATGGTGGTGTCGGGGTCAATGGGCGTGTGCGTGGGGCCACCGGCTGCGATGTCGTCACGCAAACTGTCGGTGAGGCCGCGCAGCGAAGCGATATGCATTCGGCCATGGGCCAGTTCTAAATCATTGATGGGCGCTGCAGGCGCGGTACGTTGGTCTAATACATCCAACACCCCGCTAGAGAGCAAGCGGTCAGCAATGGCATCCAATCGTTGCGGACACTCCGGGTGTCCGGCCCCCATGTCATGCTGACGGCAAGCCGGGTGGGTAAAAAAACCAGTCTTGTGCATGGATTCAAAGGCCCGAAAAATCGCTACCCAATGAGCTTAACACGCAAGCTATTCTTCTCTGCGGCGCGTTTTGACTAAACTCGCACGGGCACGCCAACCCTTTGACCTGTGGACTTATTGTTTTGAACTTCCTATCTTTTCGCTTTTTGGTTTTTGCCTTGATCACTTGCGCATGTGCCACGGGGTATGCCGCAGAAAAAAAGAAAAATAAAAAACGCGCAAAACCTCCTGCAGTTGTCCTTGAAAACTACAGCAAAAACCCGACAGCGATGCAGGCGGCAGATGGCATCGCAGAACGTATGGGAGTGCGCCCGCAATGGGTGCGCCACATGATTGGCCAAGCGCACAAGCTCCCCGGGGTCATCCAAGCGATGACCCCGAGCGCACCGACCAGCGTCAAAGACTGGGGGCAGTACCGCGACAGAGTGATCGTTCCCAATCGCATCGAATCAGGCGTGCGATTTTGGAGCCGCAACGCCGACACCTTGGCGCGGGCCGAACAAGAAACAGGCGTCAGCGCCAGCACCATCATCGGCATCTTGGGCGTTGAAACCCAGTACGGTCAAAACATGGGCCGCTACCGAACCATTGACGCACTCACCACCCTGGCGTTTGATTTCCCACAAACCCACCCCAAAGCCCGCACCCGCGCGGCTTATTTTTTGCAAGAGTTAGAGGCATTTTTGGTCTTTGCCAAAGCCAGTGGCCGCGACCCGATGTCCGTGCGCGGAAGCTACGCCGGCGCTATGGGCATGGCGCAATTCATGCCTTCGAGTTGGATGAAGTACGCGGTCGATTTCGATGGGGACGGTCGCATCGATTTGTTTCAGAGCAGCGCTGACGCCATCGGTTCGATAGCCCATTACCTTCGCGCTTTTCATTGGAAATCCGGCATGCCAACGCATTACCCCGTTGCCTTTGACGCCCAGCGCTTAGACCTCTCGGGTCTTTTAGCCAGCGACATTTTGCCGAGCATGACACCGGTTGCCATGGCCAGTATGGGTGCTGTTTTGCCAGAACCGGCTGTGCGCCACGCCGGACTGTTGGCATTGATTGAATTGCCCAATGGCCGCTTTGCGCCCGCCCAATACGTTGCCGGAACCGATAACTTTTACGCCATCACCCGATACAACTGGAGCAGTTTTTACGCGATGTCGGTGATTGAGTTGGGGCAAGCAGTGCAAAGCAGCAGGCCGATTCATTAGCCTTTCTCTAACTGCCCTGACCCCTCCAACTCCAATACCGACGCGTTTGTTCGCGGTGACAGATTCCATTCTTTGGCAACCAAGATTGCCAAGTAAACGCACCGCAGTTGGCGGACTCAACCCACTGAACATTTTCTAAAGCCTGGTACCGTTCGCGAACTTCGACGGCCGGATGGCCGTAGCGGTTGCGGTAACCGGCTTGCACCACCGCGACAGAAGGCGCAACCGCTGCTAAAAATTCGGTACTGCTTGAGGTTTTACTACCATGGTGGGGGACCAGTAAAAAGGTAGCGGGCGTGAGTCCCCGGCTAAGCAACTGGGCCTCTTGAATACGTTCAATATCTCCTACCAGCAAAGCGCTTTGCGTAACGCCTCGTACCCGCAAAACGCACGAAAGCGCATTTGATTTCAGTGCTGGTACGCTGGCATAGTCTGCGGCCGTCGGATGCAAAACCTCAAACACCACGTTGTCCCACACCCACGATTGGCCGGCTTGGCAACGTATTGATTTTGCTTTTGCAAGCAAGGGGTGAGCTGCATCTAAAGAGCTCCATACGTCTGCATCGGCTTGCAAAGCCAGCACCGCCGCTGCGCCGCCCACGTGGTCCGCGTCGCGGTGGCTTAACACCATGCGCTGAAGCTGCGTGTGTGTGGCAGACAAGAGCGGCACCAAAACCCGATTGCCCGCGTCACTTTCAACGCTGTACCGCGGGCCCGCGTCATACAAAAGCGCGTGGGTCGCAGTTCGAACCACAACCGCATTGCCCTGCCCCACATCGGCGGCAACAATCTCAAACTCACCCGAAGCAGGCACGAGGGGCCGCCACACCACCAAGCCCAAAACCAAGGGCAAGCCCAACACGCGAAAATTCCAAGGAAGGGGGAGCACCAATAGAAGCGAACCCGCGCCTGCGGCAATCGCTAACCACCAAGGCGGAACAGCAAACGCCCACACTGCCCCAGGCCAAGCCGCAATCGCTTGAAGCACGCCCATCATCAAATCTATCCCCCATGCCGCCACACTCCAAAGCGCAGGAACCAGAGCGCCGAGCATGGCCAAGGGCGTCAAGACCAAGGTCACCCAAGGCACTGCTAACACATTAGCGAGCAAGCCCACCAAAGACAATTGACCAAAGAGCAGCACCGACAAAGGCGCAAGAGCCAAAGTGATCCGCCCTTGCTCGCGCACAAAGCCCAGCCCATAGCGTGCAGCAGCAACAGTTGAACCTTGGCCCGGCGACAACGCTTGCCGGTCAAAGTTGCGGGAATCACTGGCAAAAAGCACACCCACCGCGACAAAACTCAGCCAAAATCCCGCCTGCAATAAAGCCCAAGGATCTAGCGCAACCACCAGCACACAGGCCAGCATCCAAACACTCGTCCAAGGCCAACGCGCCCCCATCAGACGCAGCAACACGACCGTTGCCAACATCGCGCAGGTGCGCTGCGCTGGCACACCCCATCCAGAAAAAAGTGCGTAAGACGTTGCCAATAGCAAGCCGCCTAAGAGCGCTGCGCTTGGGGCCGGCAGCACATGACATAAGCGCGAGGACCGTCGCCAAAGCGCACCCACACACACCACGGCCAACCACGCAAACATCGTGATGTGCAAGCCCGAAATACTCACCAAGTGGGCCACGCCCGTGGCACGAAAAACATCCCAATCTGCGCGGTCAATCGCACCTTGGTCGCCAATCACCAAAGCTGCAATCATTCCCGCAGCCTGCGGGTTCAGCACGTGCAACTCAATGCGCTCGCGCAGCGCTTGGCGCAACCGCGCAACGGGGTAAAGCCACGTTTGGGCCACACGGTGGGGCCGAACCTCTTTGGCACCCGCACGCACATAACCCGTGGCTTGAACCCCTTGCTCCCACAACCACAACTCGTAATCAAACCCATACGGGTTGCTGCTGCCATGAGGTGCTTTGACCCGCACCGTCAATTCCCAACGCTCACCGGGGCGGACCGGTTGCGGTTGGTATTGAAGTTCCCAAGCAGAAGCATCTGCGCCTGCAGGCGCCATCCCGTTGTACCAACCCACATCCATCCGCTTCGGAAAAGCAACCGGGACGCCGCTGCCCAAACGGGCCGACTCCACGCTCAACCTGAAACGCAGGCCGGCAGCATTGCGCTGAGGCAACTCGGCCACGACGCCCGTGATACGAAGATCTTGGCCTTCTAAATCAGGATTCAAACGATCAGAGTCAAACGCTACAGCGCGTAGGCCTGTAATAGAAAACGCAGCTATTCCAAACACCAAAGCCCACGTGAAAGCTCTCCCCTGTTTTGTGGGTCGTCGGTTCCGCATGAGAAATTTTGCTAACAGTCCGACGGCGATGGCGCCTAGGCCCAAAGCACCATACGCAAGCACCGTCCAAAGCGCCTCTTGCTGCAACTGCATGGCCGTTCCCACCAACCAAGCCCATGCCGCGCCCATAGCAAAGCGGGCCCCAGACAAAGGCGGTGAACTGACGTGTGACATAGCTTGATCTTATCGACAGAACCCTACCCAAGGTGCTCGCAATTAGCCTAGTTTTAAATTATTTCATGAATACAATGATCTGAAAAAATTAAAGTAAAAAATAACCGTCAACACCGGATTGGCGTGTAAATGGGAGTTGACATGAAAAATCGAATCATCCACGTCAAAGGGGCAGAAGTCACCATAGCCACGCGCTTTGATCAAGACTACATCTCGCTGACCGATATGCTGCGGCGTTTTGGCGACGAAAGCATTCTTTACAACTGGCTTCGTAACCGAAACACCATCGAATTTCTAGGTATCTGGGAGCAGCTATACAACCCAGCTTTTAAACCTATCGAATTCGATAGGTTTAAAAGTCAGGCCGGACTGAACAGCTTTGCGCTATCCCCAAAAAAGTGGGTCGACGCCACCAATGCCATTGGTCTCTTTGCCAAATCAGGCCGTGGCGGCGGAACCTACGCCCACAAAGACATCGCTTTCGAGTTCGGCTCATGGCTAAGCCCAGAATTCAAGCTCTACCTCATCAAGGAGTTCCAACGCCTCAAGGATGAAGAATCTCGCGCCACCTCGTTGGAGTGGAGTTTTCAACGCACCTTAGCGAAAGTGAATTACAAGATTCACACCGATGCCATTAAGGAGCGGCTCATACCACCCCTCCTCACATTGTCTCAAACCAGCATCATTTACGCCAGCGAAGCCGACTTGCTCAATGTTGCCCTTTTCGGACTCACGGCGGCTCAATGGCGGCAAGTCAACACAACCGAGATCGACAACTTGCGAGATGCGGCTTCCCTTGAGCAGCTGGTGGTGTTGTCAAACCTTGAAAGTATCAATGCGGTTTTGATTCATCAAGGGTTGGCCGCGACTGAGCGGCTGGTGCAGTTGAACACCATCGCCATCACGCAGATGCGTTCGCTGGTAGGTTTGGGCGCACTCAAGAAATTGCGCCATGCAGGCGAAACAAAAAGGATTGGGAAATGAAAGCAAGTTTTTATTTCGGTGAGAATACCCCTAGTAACTTTTAAACGTTTTTGACCCTTTTACTTATTTCGGAGCCTCCATGAGCAGCATCAACATATACACCCAATTAGAAAAACTCAATATCACTTTGCCCCCCGTGGCTATCCCAGCTGCCGCATACGTGCCTTTTGTTCAAACTGGGAATTTGGTTTTTATAAGCGGTCACATCGCTAAAAAAGACGGGCAAGTGTGGGTGGGTCAATTGGGCAACACCATGCAAACGGCTGAGGGCAAGTTGGCTGCCCGTGCGATTGCGGTGGACTTAATGGGAACCTTGCATGCTGCTGTGGGCGACCTGAACCGCGTAAAGCGGATTGTGAAACTCATGTCTTTGGTGAACTCGACTGGTAGCTTCACGGAACACCATTTGGTGACGAATGGGGCAAGCGAGTTAATCGGCGAAGTATTTGGAGAAAAAGGCGCCCACGCCCGCAGTGCTTTTGGCGTAGCCCAAATTCCAATGGGTGCGTGTGTCGAAATCGAGATGATTGCAGAGCTAGCGGACTAAACTACAGGATGCGATAGCGCGTCTGAAGTAGCCAACTGCGTGAGTTCGGCTCGCAAGCGTTCCAGCTCAGCCGCGTAGTTCTGCGCGTCCCCATAATCGACAAACCCATGGTAATGCGGATGGGCATGAAGTACGCGTCTTGCGTGTTTGATGGGACACCAATACTGCTCAGTACGGCCAAAAATTTCTCTGCAATAGGCCATCAAGCCGTTGCCATAGGAGCAATAAGCGCAGTTGGCTTTTTCTAAAAAATTGAGGTACGCCAAATGCGTTCGGTCAAAGACAAAGTAATCGGCTCGCTTGATTTTTGGAATCCGGTACAACGGAAAACACACCTCTTGGTACAAGGTAACAAAACCATCTAAAAAAAGCATGGGCAACAAAACAGGGTAAATAAAAGGAATCGTGAGAACATTGCGCCATTGCGCTGACAACATATATCCCAGCAGGCCTTGCTTGAAGCGTCTTTGTTGGTCTAAGACTTCTTTTTCAAAGCGAATTTTTCGCTCTTCAAAATCCGCTTGCCACTGCTGGCGTCGAATTTTTGCCTCCATCTCAATGGATTGCTCCAGCGCCTGAATACGGTCTAAAAATTCACGAATATTTTCGTTCATAGGATCCTTTGAAGAAACAAGGGCTACGGGCTCACATCAACGAAGTATGACCTGTGTCAAGGGCGAAAAGTTAAATGGCCTGCACACTGAGCGTTAACCATGACGCGCAATCACCACACCACTGACACCGGCCTCAGCCTAAGCGAGGCGGCACTTCGTTTAGCCAAAGATGGGCCCAACGAAATCGAACTCCATATCAAACGTCCCGTATGGCGACGATTGCTCGACTTGTTACGTCAACCTATGTTTGCCCTGCTCGTGGCAGCGGCTTTGCTTTACATCGTGCTCGGGGATTTAACAGAAGGGTTGACGCTGGCCGTTTTTGTTTTGGCCGTCTTGGTACTGACTTTTTACCAAGAAGGCAAGTCCGAAGCATCCATTGAGGCGCTTCGCCAGCTGACACAACCGCATGCGCAAGTGGTGCGGGCTGGGCAGCGGCTCATGATCCCTGCACGTGAAGTGGTCTTGGGCGACTGTCTTGTTCTCTCCGAAGGCGGCCGTGTAGCTGCAGATGGCCGAATACTTCGAAGCGATCACTTAGAAATTGACGAGTCCTTGCTCACAGGCGAATCTGCGCCGGTCGAAAAAAACCATTCCAGCCAGACGCCAGACCATGCTCTGGTTTTTGCCGGAACTTTTATTGTGCGCGGCCAGGGCTTAGCGCAGGTTCTCGCTACCGGCAATCGCAGCCAAATGGGCCAAATTGGCGTAGCACTGGGCCAAACCGATCACGCCCGCACGCCCCTCCAAGAACAAACCGCCCACTTGGTCAAAGTGCTGGCCACCCTGGTCGGCGTGCTTTGCGTTGTTATGGTTCTCACCTTGGGCCTTCGCAACGGACAGTGGCTACCCGCAATGCTCTCGGGGATCGCGTTGGCAATATCCATCCTGCCAGAAGAATACTCGGTGGTGCTCACGCTGTTCCCCGCCATGGGGGCGCACCGTTTATCTCGTGAAGGCGTGCTTACCCGCCATATCAATGCCATCGAAACGCTGGGCGCAACGAGTGTGTTGTGTACGGACAAAACCGGTACGTTGACGCAGAACCGCATGGCGGTGCGATCCCTAGCGGTTTCAAGCACTGGTAAACCAACCGCCATACCAAGTGCAATTCTGCGATGGTCGTCCACTTCTACGTCCTTAGACAGCCCATTTCACCCATTGTTGGAACATGCGATTTTGGCCAGTGCGCCGCACCCCTTTGACCCGATGGAAATCGCTTTCCATACACTGGGTGAAACCCATTTGAAAGAGATAGAACCGCTGTACCTCACTGGCCAATTGGTACAAACCTATGGGCTGAGTACGGAGCTTAAAGCGATGTCCCATGTGTGGCAAAAAGGGCAAGACTCTTTGCGTTTCGTCTCAACCAAAGGGGCGCCCGAGGCTGTCATGGATTTATGCCATCTCAGTCAAGCGCAACGCGAGCATTGGTTGGATTGTGCAGACGGAATGGCCAAAGAAGGTCTTCGGGTTTTGGGTGTGGCGCACAGTCGTTTTGAAGGCGGTATGTACCCTCAAAATCCGCACGATTTTGAATTCGAATGGTTGGGATTGGTGGGATTGGCTGATCCGCTTCGCCCTGAAATCCAACAAGCGGTCGCCGAGTGTCAAAGCGCAGGAATTCAAATCATCATGATCACCGGCGACTACCCCACGACAGCCCAAGAAATTGCCCGCCAAGCCGGTCTTGTTGGGGGCGGCATCTTGAGCGGCACAGAACTCGACCACCTTAACGAGAGTGATTTGCGCAATCGACTGCGAAAGGTGACTGTTTGTGCGCGTATCTCACCGCATCAAAAATTGCGGATCGTCCAAGCCCTTCAAGCCAATGGAGAGATCGTCACAATGACAGGTGATGGCGTCAATGACGCGCCAGCACTTAAGGCTGCACATGTCGGCATCGCCATGGGCGGGCGCGGCACAGACGTGGCCCGCGAAGCAGCCGATCTGGTTCTTGTAGATGACAACTTTGCTTCGATTGTTCGCGGTATTCGACTAGGGCGACGCATTTTTGGCAATTTGCAAAAATCGATGCGCTATATTTTTGCCATCCACATTCCCATCGCTGGCATCGCACTGGCACCGATGGTCATGGGTTGGCCCCCATTGATTCTTCCGCTGCATGTGGCGCTTCTCGAACTGATTATTGACTCGGCTTGTTCAGTTGCTTTTGAAAATGAGCCCGCTGCAGCCGATGTCATGCAACACCCTCCGAGAAATACCCGAGAGCCACTTTTTGGCAAAAGAGAAATAGGCTTGGCGATGGGTCAAGGCTTTTGCATTTTTCTTTGCGTGGGCTTGTCTTTTGGGTGGGGTTACGGCTCCCTTGCAGAGGCGCAAGTCCGCTCCATGGTCTTTATCACGCTGATCGTCGCTAATGCGTTTTTGATTTTGGCCAACCGCGCAAGCGTTGGGCGTTTTTGGGCCTCTTTGCGCGTACCCAATTTCACGGCGTATGCCGTCATCGTCTCAGCCCTACTGGCCTTAGCTTTGGCGATGTATTGGCCTTGGCTTGCAGCCCTTCTTAAATTCGCACCCTTGCCACTCATGGCGCTGGGCGCTGCCTTGGCCCTTGGCATTGCGAGTCTGCCTGCAGTCATTGCTTTGCAATGGGCCGTTCAACGTAAATAGCGCGTTGGGGCGTGCTTCAATCTACCAAGAGGTTCGTCCCATAAAGATCACAGGCGGGTTGTCGATCACCGACTGGAATATTTGCAAACCTTTTTCAAGCAGCTCAGTGTTGGCCGGTGCGTTGAGACTGATACGAACGGCTTGAGGAGCGGGTGAACGACCGACCCCAAAGTGGTCGGCTGTTCGCACCAGAACTCCTGCCTGGCGCAAGGCACCCGCAAACTGTCCGGCCCGCCAAGGCTCTGGCAAGGGCACCCAAATCAAAGGGAATTCCGGGTCGGTCTTGAACTCCACTCCACGCAGAACCTTGTGAGCGATTGCCAAGCGCTCGGTGGTTTGTTTACGTTGCTGCGCAATGAGTGTTTCCATTTCACCGGTTTCAATCCAACGGGTGGCAATTTCTGGCAACAAGGGCGCAACCATCCAACTGTCAGCCCGCATGCTGGCGGCAAATTTGCTCAACCACGTCGGCGCGGCTTCGATATAGCCCACCCGCAATCCTGGCGCCAAGACCTTGGAAAAACTACTGAGTAAAAAAGACTGCTCGGGTAACCACGTAGACAAGGCGGGCAAGGGATTGGCTTGGATAGCTGCATGAACGCAATCTTCAATCACGTACAAACCGTGCGCCCGAACCACCGCTGCAATTTCTTCGCGGCGTTGCACCGACATCGTGGCGCCTGTCGGGTTATGCAGTGTGGGGGCGCAATAGACAAATTTAGTGTCAAAGGTTTTGGCGGCCCGCTCTAAAGATTGCGGCGTCATACCCTCTTCGTCGGTTTCAATGCCAATGAGTTGCAAGCGCATCGAACGCGCCAGCGACTGCAGACCGGGGTAACTTAGCGACTCGGTTAAAACTGCCTCGCCCGGGCGGGCGACGGTGCGCAACACGCAGGCCAAGCCGTGCTGTGCGCCGTGGGTCACCATGACGCGGTTCCACTGGCCCGTCATTCCAAAGCGCTGCAACCATTGCGCTCCCGCTTCCCGGTGACGCCGCATGCCGGTTTCTGACTGGTAACTCAGTACCTGGCGCATCAGTTCCGCATCGTTACTGAGCGAGTCGAACGCTACTTTCAGGGCGGTGGCTTCGTCGCCCACCATCGCTACGTTATGGGCTAAATCGATGGGGGCTTGGTGATCTTTGGTTTGTAATGTTTCAGGAACATGCTCGATCGAGCGCACATAGGTTCCATCGCCTACCCGAGCCGTAGCCAAACCTTGGGTTTCTAAGATGGCATACGCCCGGCTGACCGTGCCGGTCGTGACCCCTAGGCGACGGGCCAAATTGCGCTGGGGCGGCAGTTTTTCCCCCATGGGAACTTGCCCATTGAGAATCGCCTGGGCCAAGTCTTCCGCAATGGACTGGTACTTGGGCTTGGTGCCATCGCCGAGGCTGGCCGTAGAAATAAGTTGTTCGAACGACATTGCGTTGATCCCTGCTTGGGGCTTCCTCCAAATAATGGGGTCTATTATCGTTTTACCCTGCGAAACTCAGGTTTCAGTGTTCAATTACTCAATTTGAACGCATTGATAGCATTCAATCTGTTGCATAGTATCTATGGTTATCTAAAAATGGAGGGATTCCCCCTCCAACACCCCCTTTTGCAGTAAAAGAAATGACCTCTAGAGCATGAACGCCTTTGACTACATCATTGTTGGCGCTGGATCCGCCGGTTGCGTGCTTGCCAACCGACTGAGCGCCAGCGGCAAAGACCGTGTTCTGCTGCTCGAGGCGGGCGGCTCTGACCGCAGCCCCTTGATTCAAGTTCCATTGGGGTACGGGCTGACCTTTTCAGACCCGAAATACAACTGGATGTACACCACCGAGCCGGATGCGGCTTTGAATGACCGCACCTCTTTTTGGCCGCGCGGCAAAGTGCTTGGGGGCAGCAGCAGCTTGAATGCGATGGTTTACATGCGCGGGCAAGAAGGCGATTTCAACGACTGGCGTGACGCCGGTAACACGGGATGGGGCTGGGATGATGTTTTGCCTTATTTCAAAAAATCAGAAGACCATGTGTGGGGCGCATCCACCCACCACGGGGCTAAAGGAGAAATGCGTGTCAGCGATTTTGCAGACCAAGTGCACCCTTTATGCGGGCGTTTTATTGAAGCTGGAAAACGCTTAGGTTACGGCCATACCCCGGACTTCAATGGCGAGCACAAAGAAGGCTTTGGCTTGTGGCAAATGACGATTCGCAATGGTTTTCGTGAATCCACGTCCAACGCGTTCTTGCGCCCCGCCATGCGGCGCAGCAACCTCAAAGTCATCACCCACGCCCTGGTTAGCAAAGTGATCCTTAAAGACCGCAAGGCCACGGGCGTTCAATGCACGGTGGGCGGGCACACCCAGATTTTTGAGTGTCGCAAAGAGGTGATTTTGTCGGGCGGCTCAATCAATTCGCCCCAACTTTTGCAACTCTCTGGCATTGGTGACACCCAGGCCCTGAAAGATAAAGGCGTGGCCGCTGTTCACCACCTGCCTCACGTAGGCCAAGGGCTTCAAGACCACTTGTGCGTTTCTTATTTTTTCAAATCCAAAGTACCGACCTTGAATAACACCTTGGGGCCGTGGTACGGCAAAGTGTGGGCGGGGATGCGCTATATGTTCAATCGCCGTGGGCCTTTGGGTATGAGCGTGAACCAAGCTGGGGCTTTTGTTCGCAGTCGTCCGGGCCTAGAGCGGCCCAATTTGCATTTGTATTTCAACCCCATCAGCTACACCGCCAACTCGGCCCCCGTAGGTAAGCGCTTTCAGCTTCAAAACCCCGACCGCTTTGCCGCGTTTTTAATTTCCTTTAATACGTGTCGGCCTACCAGCCGCGGCAGCGTGATGATTACGTCCAACAACCCCTTGGACAAGCCGCGCATCGAAACCGACTTTTTAAGCACCGAACACGACCGCCAAGACATCATGGATGGCTCGCGCATGGTGCGCAGCATTGCCGCAGCTGCCCCGTTGTCCGATGTTGTGGAAAGCGAGCATTTGCCGGGTGTTCAGGTCCAAAGCGAGGCAGACATTTTTGCGGATTTTGCAAAACGCGCAGGTTCGGTTTACCACGCCTCTTGCACCTGCGCGATGGGAACAGATCCTGAGACTTCGGTGGTAGACGCTAGGCTTCGGGTCCATGGCATCCAAAATCTTCGGGTGATTGACGCGTCAGTTTTCCCCGCTGTCACCTCCGGAAATACCAATGCGCCCACCATCATGGTGGCTGAAAAAGGCGCTGATATGGTGTTACAAGACAACGCATAAAGTCTAACGTTATTCTTTTCTTTTTTCTCTTTTTCTTTTTTTTTCACCTCTCTTTAATTTTAGAAAGCACATGATGAGCAACAGCAAACTCCGTATCGGTTTTATTGGTTTAGGCAGCCTAGGCGAAGGCCTCTGCAACAACCTGGTCAAGGCCGGCTACACCGTCACTGCCAATGACCTCAACAAAGACTTGGCCAAGCGCCTAATCGCTGGCGGCGCGGGCTGGTCGGATGACGTGGCTGGCGCTTGCCGCGATGCCGATGTCGTGATCACCGTATTGCCCTCACCTGCGGTATCGCGCAAAGTGGTTGAAGGCGCAGGCGGCGTTTTCGAAAATCTCAAATCCGGTGGAACCTGGATTGAGATGAGCACCACCGACATGGAAGACCTGTTGCGCTTAAACGCAGTCGCAGCGACCAAAGGGATTACGGTACTCGAATGCCCCGTCACCGGTGGGGTTCACCTGGCCAATTCTGGCGAAATTACGGTGTTGGTGGGTGGCGAAGAAAGCACCTTCAAACGGGTGGAAGACATCCTCAGCACCATGGGCGGCGAAATCATTTACATGGGCAAAATGGGTAATGCCTCGGTCGTTAAAGTCGTGACCAATATGCTGGCCTTTATCCACCTGATTGCGGCTGGGGAAGCCATGATGCTGCCGGCTAAATACGGCGTTGATCCTGATGCGACCTACCGCGCCATTCGCGCCAGCTCAGGCAACAGCTTTGTTCACGAGACCGAATCCAAACTCGTGCTCAGCGGCAGTTACAACGTCAAGTTCACCATGGACTTGGCGTGCAAAGACCTCGGTTTGGTCAATGGTATTGCCGAGAAAATTGGCGTTCCTTTGGAACTCGGCAGCATGGCGCAACAAATTTTCCGCCGTGCCCGTGGCTTGTATGGCAGCCAAGCGCAATCCCCTGAAGTGGTGCGCATGATCGAGCAGGCCTGCGGCTTGGAGTTGCGTGCTCCCGGCTACCCTACTGAACTCGTTGCAGAATAATGATTGAAAGTTGAAACCATGACGGCAGCACTCACCCACCAAGACTGGCTCGCATTAGCGGGGAAACTCGACATTGCGACCGGTCTTTTTATCGATGGCGCTTACCGCCCCGCTGTAGCTGGCGAAACGTTTGATTGCGTGAACCCAGCTACGGGTGAGTTGATTGCCGTGATGGCCAAGGGCCAAGTCGCTGACATTGATGCAGCCGTCGCCTCGGGCCTTTCGGCTTGGCGCGACGGGCGCTGGGCCAAACTGGCCCCACGCCAACGCGCAGACATTTTGCAAAAGTGGGCCGACCTGATTGAAGCCCACAGCAATGAGTTGGCGCTATTAGAAACCTTGGACATGGGCAAACCCATCTCGGATGTTTTAAATATCGATTTGCCCGAGGTATTGAAAACCATTCGCTATTTCGCCGAGTGCATTGACAAAATCGAAGGCGCAGTCACCCACACCGATCCGAGCGCAATCCACCTCATCACCCACGAGCCTTTGGGTGTGGTAGCTGCGATCACGCCGTGGAATTACCCCATGCTGATGTCCGTGTGGAAGCTCGCTCCCATCTTGGCTGCGGGTAACTGCGTGGTGCTCAAGCCCTCAGAGCAAGCGCCTTTAACCTGCACCCGACTGGCGCAGTTGTTTGTAGATGCTGGCGGACCTGCAGGCGTTTTCAACGTGGTCAACGGGTTTGGAGCGCAAGCGGGCAAGGCCTTGGCTTTGCATATGGATGTTGCAAAGATCACCTTCACGGGTTCTACCGCTGTCGGTAAATTGCTCATGGGCTACGCAGGCCAAAGCAATATGAAACGCGTGGCCTTGGAAACCGGCGGAAAAAGCCCGCAGATTTTCATGCCCGACCTGTATGACTTTGATGCTGCGGTGGATCGTGCGGTGGGTGGAATTTTTGATAACGCAGGTCAGGTTTGCAATGCGGGCTCGCGCCTCTTGGTTCACCGTTCGATTCACGACCGCTTTGTCGCCCGCTTCATTGAGCGAGCCCAAGCGATGTACCGCCCGGGTGACCCACTGGACCCCGCAACCACCATGGGCCCCGTCGCCAGCCAAGCGCACCGCCAAGGGGTGATGACCAAAGTGCAACTCGCCTGTGAGCAAGGCGCCATCATGGTTTTGCCTACGCCCGATACCCAGCGGCCCTTAACGGTTCACCAAGGCGGAGCATTTGTGCCCCTGACTTTGTTTACCCACTGCACCAACACGATGAGCATCGTGCAAGAGGAAACCTTTGGGCCCGTGGCCTCGGTTCAGGTCTTTGACACCGAAGCCGAAGCGATTGCCTTGGCTAACGATTCCATCTACGGCTTGGCCGCCTCGGTGTGGACCTCTGATCTCAAAACCGCCCACCGCATGGTGGCCGCGCTTGAAGCAGGGGTGGTGTGGGTCAACTGCTTTGGCGATGGTGACATGACGCAGCCCTTTGGGGGCTACAAACAAAGCGGTAACTCCCGTGACAAACACATGGACAGCCTGCTGTCGTATATGCAAACCAAGTCCGCTTGGTTTCATATTGGATGATTTTTAAACCGAAACACGAGAGCTCGCTATGACACGTTGCAACTTTTACATTGACGGCGCTTGGGTCGAACCCCTCGGCAAACACACCGTTCACCCCATCGTCAGCCCTGGTGATGAGTCTGTCGTAGGCGAGCTGCTCATGGGCAGCGCAGACGATGCCAACCGCGCGGTCGCCGCTGCCAAAAAGGCGTTCGAGAGCTACAGCCAAACCACCATGGCCTACCGCACCGAGATGCTGCAAAAATTGCAAGCTGCGTTCGAGCGGCGCTACACCGAAATGGCCCAAGCCATTAGCACCGAGATGGGCGCTCCATGGGACTTGGCCTACGACTCCCAAGCCGAATGCGGCCCTGGCCACATCAAAGCCACCCTAGAAGCCGCGAAAGACTACCCTTTTAGTTCTCGCAGCGGCAACAACGGTGACCTTATCAGCGAGCCCATCGGCGTATGCGTTTTGATCACGCCCTGGAACTGGCCGCTCAACCAAATTGTTTCTAAGTTGGCACCGGCACTATTGGCAGGATGCACCGTGGTTCTCAAACCCAGTGAATTTGCTCCCCTCTCGGCCAAACTCGTCGCAGAATTTGTGCATGAAGCCGGGTACCCTGCTGGCGTATTCAATATGGTCTATGGCGACGGCCCCGTGGTCGGCCCCACGTTAAGCAGCCACCCCGATGTCGATTTGGTCTCCTTTACCGGCTCGACTGCCGCCGGCATTGCCGTGGCCAAATCTGCCGCCGATACCGTCAAACGCGTGAGCCAAGAGCTTGGTGGTAAGTCGCCCAACATCGTGTTTGCCGACACCGACTTAGACAAAGCCATTGGCTGGAGCGTTCGCAAATGCATGAGCAACACGGGCCAAAGTTGCAACGCTCCGACGCGCCTCTTGGTAGAGCGCTCGGTATATGACAAAGCCTGCGTCTTGGCGGCCCAGCACGGCGCAGCCGTTCAGGTGGCACACCCCAGCACCCGTGGCGATGTGATCGGGCCCTTGGCGATGAAGCGCCAATTTGAAACCGTGCAGCGGTATATCCAAATTGCGATCGACGAAGGTGCACGCTTGTTGTGCGGTGGCTTGGGCCGGCCCGAAGGGCTGTCCAAAGGCTATTACGCCCGGCCCACCGTGTTTGCCGATGTCAATAACCAGATGCGCATTGCGCGTGAAGAAGTTTTCGGTCCTGTGTTGGTGATGATTCCTTTTGATACCGAAGAAGAAGCCATTCAGATTGCCAACGACACGCCTTACGGATTAGCGGCTTACATCCAATGCCAAGACGCAACCCGCGCACAACGCGTCGCTCGCCGCTTACGCGCAGGCAGCGTATCCATCAACGGCACCGGCCAAGACTATTGCTCCCCCTTTGGCGGATTTAAGCAAAGTGGCAACGGCCGCGAATGGGGACGCTTTGGTTTGCAGGACTACTTGGAATACAAAGTCATTAACTACGCCCACTAACTAAAAAAATATGAAAATCACAGACGTCAAAACCTTTGTTGTCGGAAACCCACCTCCTGGATTTGGAGGGCGGTATTTCGTCTTTTTAAAACTGATCACCGACGAAGGCATTGAAGGCCTCGGCGAGGTCTACAGCCTGCCGTTTCACCCGAGTGTGGTCGAGCAAATGGTCAAAGATGTGGTGGAACGCTGCGTCATTGGAAAAGACCCCTACGATATCGAACGCATTTGGCGCGGCGTGTACGGCAGTGGTTTTATTCAGCGCCCTGATGTATCGATGATGGGGATTTTGAGTGGCATTGAGATGGCCTGCTGGGACATCGTCGGCAAAGACGTGAACAAGCCCGTCTACAAACTCTTAGGCGGCCAAGTGCACGAAAAACTGCGCAGCTACACCTATATTTATCCCAAAGACGGCGATAAAACCAATGTGTACGCCGATCCGATTTTGGCCGCAGAGCGGGCTGCGGAATATCTCAAAATGGGCTTTACCGCTCTCAAATTTGACCCCGCTGGGCCTTACTCCATTTACGACGGTCGCCAGTTGTCTTTGACAGAACTCGATCGCTCTGAAACCTTCTGTCGCATGTTGCGCGAAGCGGTGGGAACTAAAGCCGATTTGCTGTTTGGGACCCACGGACAAATGAGCGCTGCCGGAGCGATTCGCTTGGCGCGGCGTCTCGAGCCGTTTGATCCTTTGTGGTTTGAAGAACCCATTCCACCAGACAACCAACGCGAGATGGGCAAGGTTGCCCGTGGCACCACCATTCCAGTGGCAGCAGGTGAGCGCCTCACCACGAAATGGGAATTTGTTCGTGTGCTTGAAGAAGGTGCTGCTGCGATATTGCAGATGAACTTGGGCCGCGTAGGTGGTATTTTGGAAGGCAAAAAAATTGCCTCCATGGCCGAGGCTTACCACGTGCAAATTGCGCCCCACCTGTACTGCGGCCCGGTGGTTGGTGCAGCCAACATCCAATTGGCCACTTGCAGCCCCAATTTCCTGATCCAAGAAAGTATTTTGGATTGGAAAAGCTTTCACACCGAGATTTTGAAAAAACCCATCCAATGGGAAAACGGCTACATCATCCCGCCGACCGCGCCTGGTTTAGGTGTAGAGCTCAACGAAGAAGTCGCCTTGGCCAACCCCTACACCGGTACCGCATTGCACTTGGACATGACGCACCACCCGATCTTGCCTTGAGGTAAGGCTTCGGGTTAAGGAACCAGGCGCACGAGCGCTTGGTCCTTTACCGAATCCAACAGCGCGGCACTCACAAGCGCTGGCGCAATCTCAGCCAAAGGCAGCAACACAAAAGCACGTTGCCACATCCGGGGGTGTGGCACGGTCAAAGACTTGCTTTGAATGCTGGCATCCCCAAACAACAAAATATCTAAATCCAAGGTTCGCGGGGCATTGCGGTAAGGCCGCTCGCGTCCTGCGCCCTGCTCTATGGTTTGCAACTGTGCCAAGAGTTCAGGGGCAGTTAGGGTTGTTTGGAGTTGTACCACCGCATTGACATAGTCTGGGCCGCTCGAATCAATGGGCGCACTGCGGTAGAACGCCGACTGGGCTACTAGCTTTACACCGTCCAACGCGGCAAGCGATGCAATCGCGCCAGCAACTGCGGCCTGAGGATTACCGAGGTTAGCCCCTAACCCTACTGTCGCAACTACAGACGAACGCTCTAGCATGGCGCTTGAAAATCAAAGACCCGCGTCACTGCTGTCGGGGGCAGCAGAGCCGCTGGAGCCGCTAGGGCCGCCTGTGCGTCGACGACGGCGGCGTTTTTTAGGCGCTGCGTCTTCAGTTATCTCACCCCCCGGCGCAGCATCGGGCCGGTCCACTGGCGCAGGCGCACGCTGCATCTTGGGGGCGCGGGGCCGCTTTTGCGTTTCTTGTCGAACCTGGTCGACCAAGTCTTCGCGGTACTGGTCGTCGCCCGTACTGAACTCTTGCCACCAGTCCGCCAAAGCTTCATCCACCTCACCGATGTCAGCGCGAAGGCGCATGAAATCAAAGGCCGCCCGAAAACGCTCTTGTTGTACCAAGCCAAACGGTGCGCTACCAACGCGCTTTTCAAAGCGCGGCTGGATCATCCAAATTTCACGCATATCACCGGCAAGCTTTCCGCGACCCGAGACATCGCCAATGCGGGCATTAAAAACATCGTCAATCGCATCTTGCAGCGCAGGGTGCGAATGCTGGCGTTGCTCCAAGCGCTCTGCCCAACCGTCGCGGACATCGGCCCACAACACGCATGCCAACAAAAAGCTAGGCGCCACCGGCTTGCCTTCACCTACACGGCGGTCGGTGTCTTGCAAAGCAGAGGTGACAAACGGCGTTTCTGCCCGCACAACCACCACGTCAAGCAGCGGATAAATTCCCCGGGACAAACCGAGTTTTTTGAGTTGGGCAATGGATGCCAAGGCGTGTCCCGTTTGCAGCAACTTCAGCATCTCATCAAACAAACGGCTTTGCGGAACATCCGCCAACAACTGCTGCGATTTCACCAAAGGCCCTGCTGTTTTGGCATCTAACTTAAAACCCAAGGGGTTCAACTTGGCAGCAAAACGTACGGCGCGAATAATACGAACTGGGTCTTCGCGGTAGCGCGTAGCGGCGTCGCCAATCATGCGCAATGTTTTGTTTTTTGCATCTTTCAAACCACCGTGGTAGTCCACCACCAGTTCGGTTTGCGGGTCGTAGTACATGGCGTTGATGGTGAAATCTCGGCGTACCGCATCTTCCTCTTGCGGGCCCCAGACGTTGTCTCGCAGCACGCGTCCGGTGGAGTCCACCGCGTGTTTCATTCCCGCGAGCTCACTCTTACTGGTTTTTTCATTGCCACGCACCTGCTCAGCAGCGGCGTTATCTAAGTAAGCCCGAAAGGTTGAGACTTCAATCACCTCATGCTCTCGCCCGCGGCCGTACACCACATGAACAATCCGAAACCGCCGACCGATGATGAAGGCGCGGCGAAACAGGTTTTTGACTTCTTCGGGGGTTGCATCTGTCGCTACGTCAAAATCTTTAGGCCGCAGCCCGAGCAACAAATCGCGCACCGCACCGCCCACGATATAGGCCACAAAGCCAGCGTTTTGCAGCGTTCGAACCACATTCATGGCCCGCTCATCAACCAAAGTCACGTCAATTCCATGAACTTTCACCGGGACTTCAACCCGTTTGCCAAAGTCCGGTTTTCCTGCCGTTGCGGCAGGGGAACTGCTTTTTCCCAGCAGTTTGTGAATCAATTTTTTTATCATAGGTCCTTGTGGGGCCGGTGCCAACGCACCCAGCCCGGCCAAATATTGGCGCTTATCTAAACAGCTCGAGTATGCGCCATCCGCGGTCTTGAGCGATCGCACGCAAAGGGTCATCTGGATTGGTTGCTACCGGCACATTGGCCTTCTCAAGCAGGGGCAAATCGTTGATGGAATCCGAATAAAAAGTGCTGTGAACGCTTGCCCAATCCAAACCGCGAGCTGTGAGCCATTCTTCCACACGCGCCACCTTGCCTTCGCGAAAGGTCGGAATCCCGCGAACTTCACCGGTATACCAGCCCGTTCCTCCTTGGGAGATATCCCGCTCCAAATCCACAGCCATCAGCTCATCTGCGCCCAAGGCCTTGGCAATCGGAGCGGTCACGAAGGCATTGGTCGCCGTCACCACGATCACCGTAGCGCCTTCCGCTTTGTGTTGTTGCACCAACGCAAGCGCTTGGGGTTTGAGCGCCGGGGCAATCACCTCGCGCATGTAATCGGCATGCGCTGCCAGCGACTTGGCCTCCCCTTGGCGAACCATGGCGCCGGTTGCGAAACGCGCGTATTCGTAAATATCCAAGGTACCGGCTTTGTATTGGGTATAAAAGGCATCGTTTTGGCGGGCGAACTCGACCGGATCGTTCCAACCTAAGTCCGCGGTGAACTGGCCCCAGGTGTAGTCCGAGTCAATGGGCAACAAGGTGTGGTCCAGGTCAAACAAAGCGAGCTTGGGCAAGGTCATGCAGTCTCCAGCATAGATTTAATTAAAGGAATCGTAATGGCGCGTTTGGTTTGCAAAGCGTAGCGGTCCAATAAATCAAGCAGCTCCATCAGGCTGCCCAAATCGCGGCTAAAGCGGCGTAGAGTGAAGTCCATGACCTCATCACTCAGAAACAAACCCCGCGCATCCGCGGCTTGGCGCAGCACCGCGCGGGACTGCTCTTCGCTCAAGAGTTGCAGACCAAACACATGGCCCCAACCCAAGCGCGTTCGCAAATCATCGCGCAGCTTCAACTCCGCCGGGCTCCATTCGCCTGCGGCAATCACCGGGCGTTGCAAGGTTTGGGCGTGGACAAACCAGTTAAAAGCGGTGTGTTGCTGCGAGGCGGTAAACAGATGGACATCGTCCATCAATACAGCTGCCCACGTTTCATCAAACTCGGGAGGCGACATCACCGACGCATCCAACCAGCCCACCACCGCGCCCTGCTCTCGCAAGCCCTCCCGCGCCGCTTTCAGCAAATGGCTTTTTCCGCTGCCGCTGGGCCCCCAAAAATAGGTCGGTACGGGCGAGCGCAAAGCCGAGGCGGCTTTGGAACCCAACCAAAATTGCACGTGCTGCAAAGCCGCCGCATTCGGTCCCGCAAAAAAATTGGCAACCGAAGGCCCATGGGAAATACCGATGTCAAGCGCGATTTGCTGCATGCTGTTTGTTTGGCTATGGTTTTTAGCTTTGGTGTTTAGCCGTGGTACAAATCACTGGTCAAGTAACCCGAGCGCAATCGGCGTACGGCCACCAGCAACACGGCGCTCACTGGCAAAGCGACCAAGACGCCGACAAATCCAAAAATTTGACCAAACGCCAACAAGGCAAAAATAACAGCCAAGGGATGCAGGCCAATACGCTGGCCGACCAAGCGCGGCGTCAAGAAAAAACTCTCCACCAATTGGCCCAAACCAAAAACCACCGCCACCATCAACAGCGCGTAACTCACGCCCAAGCTACTAGAAAACTCCAACAATCCCGCCAACAAGGCCAAGACCATGCCGAGTCCGAAACCTAAATACGGCACAAACACAGCCAAGCCCGTAAACGCACCTATCGGCAAGGCCAAGTCCAAACCAAACAGCGCGAGCCCTGCGCTGTAAAAAACCGCCAATACGCCCATGACCATCAACTGCCCGCGCAAGTACTCACCCAAAACATCATCCGCCTCGTGAAGAAAACTATGCGCCGCACCCCGCAGACGCGGAGGAATCAAAGCGCTCAAACTCCCCATAAAGCGATCCCAGTCCATCAACAAATAAAACAAGGCCACAGGAATCAGCACTAAATTGCCGATCAAGGCCAGCGCCACGCTGCCGCCAAGCTTGACCGACGCCATCACTGATCCAAACGTATCTTCAAAATTAGCGTTCAGATACGTCATCAAGAACGATTTGATGCTGGCCAGGTCCAAGCTCAGGTGGATACCTAATTTAAGCAAGGCCGGTTGGAGTGTGGCGTTCATGCGGTCTAGCAAAGAAGGCAGCTGATCGCGCATCAAAGGCAGCTCTTTAATCAAAATCGGCACCATTAAAAGCAGCAGTCCGAGGGCTAAAAGCAAAAACAACAATTCCACTAAAAGAACCGCCAGCACCCGGGGGATGCGCCCGCGCCACAAAGCGTCAACCCAATCCACCACAGGCGTCAAGGCATAGGCCAGCACACAGGCCACTACAAAAGGGGCTAAAACTGGGGCCAAAAACCACAGCGCAGCAGCGAAAACGCTGGCAATAGCAAACCAAGCAGCAACAATTTTGGGAGACAAGGTCATACGCACCTTAAAGTGGGTCAGGGCGAACCCTTAAAATCAAGCCTAAATTCTATCGGGCTAAGCCAAAGCAGCCCCAACCCCATTACACCCCATGATCCCATCTGCCAAACCCTCCCCCAGCCCCTTGTCCTACAAAGACGCCGGCGTTGACATTGACGCGGGAGACGCGCTGATTGAACGCATCAAACCCTTGGCCAAGAAAACCATGCGTGAAGGTGTGTTGGCTGGTATCGGCGGTTTTGGGGCCTTGTTTGAAGTGCCTAAACGCTACAAAGAACCCGTCTTGGTCAGCGGTACCGACGGTGTGGGTACCAAGCTCAAGCTGGCTTTTGAGTGGAATATGCATGACACCGTGGGCATTGATTTGGTTGCCATGAGCGTGAATGACGTTTTGGTTCAAGGCGCCGAACCGCTGTTCTTTTTAGATTACTTTGCCTGCGGCAAGCTCGATATTGACACCGCCGCCGCCGTGATTGGCGGTATCGCCAAGGGCTGCGAGCTCTCAGGTTGTGCCTTGATTGGTGGCGAAACAGCCGAAATGCCAGGCATGTACCCCGCCGGGGAGTACGACCTGGCTGGTTTTGCGGTGGGCGCGGTTGAAAAATCTAAAATTCTGACAGGCCAAAACGTCAAGCCAGGCGATGTGGTTCTGGGATTAGCGTCCCACGGCGTGCACTCCAATGGCTTTAGTTTGGTACGCAAGTGCATTGAACGCGCAGAAGGAAATTTACCCGTAACGCTCGACGGGAAACCCTTTAAGGAAGCCATCATGGAGCCCACGCGTTTGTACGTAAAAAACGTATTGGCTGCGTTGGCACAACACCCTATCAAAGCCTTAGCCCACATCACCGGCGGCGGCTTATTAGAAAACATTCCCCGCGTTCTGCCGGAGGGCTACGCCGCCCACCTCCAAAAAGGCAGCTGGCCCCAAACGGAGTTGTTTGCCTGGTTGCAAACTACCGCGGGGATTGACGATACCGAAATGAACCGCACCTTTAACAACGGCATCGGCATGGTCGTTGTGATCGCAGCCAATGACGCGAGCGCCTGCGCAGCCACTCTTCGCGCCAGCGGCGAACAGGTTTTTGAGATTGGCGTGATTGCAGAGCGCGGGAATGATGCCGCGGTAACGGTCGGTTAATCAGTAGGTCCCAGGTTCGAGCCAAGACCGAAAAGCCAAGCTAGCGCGGAGTATCCTCGAGCATTGGCATGGATCTCTTTGGTCTTACATAAATCTTTGAAAAATAAGGGTAAGCGATGCAATTTGCACCGTTAATTGAACTCAGCCGCGCAGGCTTAACCGAGTGCCTGCATTTTGGTGCCATTGCCGTGGTCAATCGGCACGGCAAACTTCTGGCCCAGGTGGGCGATCCGCATTGGTGGACCTATACCCGCTCTACCTTGAAAGCATTGCAAGCCCTGCCCTTTGTCAACGCCCAAGGCCACGAACGCGCAGGTTTTTCGCAGGCCGAAGTAGCCATGTTATGCGCTAGCCACAACGGTGAAGAAATGCATGTGCAAGCAGCCGAGTCCATGTTGGGTAAGGTGGGTCTTAACTACCGCGCCTTGCGTTGTGGCTGCCACGTTCCCGGACTGTTTACCTTGATGGATCAACAACCGCCTGCCGACCTGAAGTACGATGAGCGCCACCACAATTGCAGCGGCAAGCACGCTGGATTTCTAGCCCATTGCGTGCAACAGGGCTGGTCTTTGGAGGACTACACCGAGCCCCACCACCCTTTGCAACAGGCCATTCGCGCTGCGGTGGCGCAGGCCGTGGGCATGGAAGTTGAAGACTTGAAAATGGGCATCGATGGCTGCTCGGCACCGAATTACGCCATTCCACTGTCCAAATTGGCCTACGGCTACGCCCGCCTGGCCAGTGGCGAGGCCGATGCGCAATACGGCGCAAGCTTTGCGCAACTGGCCACGGCCATGACAGAGTGCCCCGAATGGGTCAGCGGCACGGGTCGCAATGACTTGGCTTTTATGCAGGCGGGGCG
>CAMDAN010000015.1 GCA_945888535.1 Bordetella parapertussis | reverse complement strand
GGTCTAAGTTTCCAGTCAAAGCAAGGATTCCGACAGAGCGCAAGAGCGGTACACGTTGGGCACTGGACGTCAAAGCCAGGACGCGAACCCGTGGGGCAAGCAGTCGCGCCACGCGAAGACCGACATCACCACAACCGACAATGAGCACTCGGCTTCTACGAAACCGAGAAGGCAGCGCACCTAAAGGAGATTGGATTGAAGGCAAAATGCGATCTTGTAAAAAAACAATGGCCCTAAGGATACCCATAAAAAATGACCAGCAGCGCAACCGCTTTTTCCATCTCAATAGAACCTAGCAAGGTGGGCTTTTCTTGCCCTTCCGATGAGACCATTTTGGCAGCGGGCATCAGACAAGGCGTCGGGCTGCCCTATGGCTGCAAAGATGGCGCATGCGGCTCATGTAAATGCAAGATGACTTCAGGTACGGTCACACACGCAAACTTTCAACGCAAAGCCTTAAGCGAAGAGGAAGAATCCAATCAGTTTGTTCTAACCTGCTGCGCCACCCCCCACAGCGATATCGTTTTGGAGTCCCGCCAAGTCACTCAGCTGGGCGCACTGCCGATTAAAAAAATGCCAACCCGCGTAAGTAGCTTGGTAAAAAAATCCCTCGATGTGGTACTCATGTATTTGCAGCTTCCTGCAAATGACACTTTTGCATTTCGAGCGGGGCAGTACATCGAGTTTATTTTGCGTGATGGCTCACGGCGCAGTTACTCCATGGCGAACGCCCCACACAATGGGCCCAGTGTGGAATTACACATTCGCCACATGCCCGGGGGCCGTTTCACAGATCTGGTTTTTGGCTCGATGAAGGAAAAAGACATATTGCGCATGGAGGGGCCATTTGGCTCCTTCTATTTGCGCGAAGACTCAGACAAGCCCATGGTCTTTTTAGCTTCAGGAACTGGCTTTGCACCGCTCAAAGCGTTGCTGGAACACATGCAACACACAGGAATTATTCGCCCTACGACTTTGTACTGGGGTGGACGTCGGCCCTCGGATTTGTATTTGCAAGACTGGATCACCGCGCAGTTGGCCCTCATGCCAAACCTGACCTTTATTCCTGTGGTTTCCGACGCACTTCCCGAAGACCAATGGACGGGTCGAACCGGCTTTGTTCACCAAGCCGTCTTAGATGATTTTGTGGATCTATCAGCCTACGAAGTCTATGCATGCGGCGCGCCAATTGTGGTGGACTCGGCAAGGAAAACGTTTTGTGATAAAGCCCATCTCCCAGAAGATGCGTTCTTTGCTGACTCGTTTACGTCGGAGGCGGATAAGAAGCAGGCTTGAGCTCACTCAAGACAACTGCAAAGACAACGATAGCAGCGCCTAAAGCGGCCCGCATCGTTAATACTTCGGAGAGCCACAGCCAACCAAACAAGGCGGCAAACACGGGCTCCATTGCATAAATCACCGCGGCCTTCTCGGCTGAAACGTGGCGTTGTGCGAGGGCTTGAAGAAAAAACATGCCGGCAGAAGCCACGACACCGAGGTAAAGGAGTCCCACAAAAATTTCCCCGTCGACACGGGAAGGCAGTGTGCGAATGCCTTCAATCCCACTGCTCCAAACCATCCAAAGACAACCTATCAATGCCATCCAAAACATCTGAGCGGTCGCCAATTGGGATGGGACGTGGGCTTTAGCCCGAGCGGATAGCAAAGTCACGTAGATGGCGTAGCCTAAAGCGCCTAAAACAGTGGCTGCGTCGGCCAATAGATGCGCTCCACCATCGTACGACATTAGCCCGATTCCGGCACACGCCAGCCCCGCAGCAATCACCACCAACCACGAGGGACGTGCTCCGAGTGCGATGCCCAACAGTGGCACCATCAAAACATTCAAACTGGTAAGAAACGCGCTACGATTGGAGGAAATAAATTCCAAGCCGAAGGCTTGGGCCACATAGGTGATGAGCACCAAAGCGCCCAAAATACAACCGGCGCGCCAAGTGTGGGCAGGAACGCGCAAGGCAAATGGCGCCATACAAACGGCTGCAATTAAAAACCGAAGCGCGGAAACTTCAATCCCAGTCAAAGATGCAGTTGCCACCTTTAAGACTGGAAACGTTAAACCCCATACCAAGGTGGCAAACAGGAGCGCAAGAACGTAGCGATCGAGCCGCACAGGCGATCCGACAACGCGCAAACTATTCTCCTAAATACGCTGCACGTACCTTGGGGTCATTGAGCATTTGCTTGGCATCACCCGTCATGGTGATGATGCCTGACTCCATCACATAACCACGGTTGGCGATGGACAAGGCGCGGCTTGCGTTTTGTTCAACCAGCAAGACAGTGACGCCTTGGGCGAACACATCGCGAACCACTTCAAAAATTTTATCGACCATGATTGGTGACAAACCCATAGAAGGTTCATCCATTAACAAGACCTTCGGGCGGCTCATTAAAGCCCTGCCCATGGCCAGCATCTGTTGCTCGCCGCCAGACATGGTTCCGGCGAGTTGGTCTTTGCGCTCTTTAAGGCGAGGAAAAATCGCAAACATCTTTTCAATGTCGGCTTCAATCTCTTCTTTGTCATCGCGAATGTACGCACCCATTTGCAAATTCTCAATGATCGACATCCGTGTAAATACGCCGCGACCTTCTGGAACCATCGCCAGTCCCTGCTTTACTAAATCCCACGGTCCTTGGCCACGAATACTTTGGCCCAGATACTCAATGTCGCCAGCAGCTATCGGCAAGGTGCCCGTAATTGCCTTCATGGTGGTGGTTTTACCGGCGCCGTTCGATCCAATCAAGGAAACCAGTTCGCCCTCATGCACCTCAAAATCAACGCCTTTGACAGCTTGAATCCCGCCATAGGACACCTTCAGTCCAGTTACCTTAAGCAATGTTTTGCCAGTCATATTTTTTCCTTGTCAGGCTTGGCGTGAACGCAAAGCACTTTGTTATGTGGTGTCAGTGTCCGTTGGTGCCTAAGTAAGCTTCAATGACTTTTTCATTTTTCTGAACGTCAGCGGGGGTACCTTCAGCGATCTGTTTACCGTAATCGAGCACAGTGACACGGTCACACAAGCCCATGACAAGCTTCACATCGTGTTCGATCAACAAAATAGTGCGGTTGTCATTGCGGATACGGTCGATCAACTCACGCAGCATGATTTTTTCAGTGGCATTCATGCCCGCAGCAGGTTCGTCCAATGCAATCAACTGAGGATCGGTAGCCAGTGCCCTGGCTATTTCTAAGCGACGTTG
This sequence comes from Bordetella parapertussis, assembly GCA_945888535.1. Lineage (GTDB taxonomy): Bacteria > Pseudomonadota > Gammaproteobacteria > Burkholderiales > Burkholderiaceae_C > Allorhodoferax > Allorhodoferax parapertussis_A. The sequence continues at coordinate 32,294 of CAMDAN010000015.1, read as the reverse complement.
ATCGCCATAACTTAAAGTTCGTGCGCGGTAATCGGCAAATTTACCGATACCAACGTACTCTAGGAGCTCATGCGCTCGCTGCGTAATGGCTGCCTCTTCGGCTTTAAACGAGGCGGTTCGAAAAATCGCGCCCAGTAACCCAGAGTGGGTGCGAACATGGCGTCCGACCATCACGTTTTCCAAGGCAGTCATCTCCGCGAACAAACGGATATTTTGAAACGTACGCGCAATGCCCGCCTTTGCAACGGTATGAACCGCTGTGGGCTGATACGCCTTTCCGGCTAATTCAAAAGAACCCGTGTCGGGCGTGTACAAACCGGTCAGCACGTTGAAGAATGTGGTTTTTCCTGCGCCATTGGGGCCAATCAATCCATAAACTTGGCCGCGTTCAATGGTGATGCCAACGTCGCTTAAGGCCTGCAAACCTCCGAACCGCTTGGATACACCTGAAACATGGAGAACGGTATCTTTCACCGAATTTTTTACTGTTGTCGTCATGGTGATTCCGATCAAGCTTTGGCGGCTGGTTGCAAAGATTTACCGTGTTCTGGCGTAGGCCATAAACCACGGGGACGCAGCAGCATGACGCTGACCATGGCCAAGGCAATCAGCAATTGGCGCAAGATGGAAGCGTCTAAACGACCCCCAGTCAGCGATTGCAAAGGTCCCGCCACATAGCGCAGAACCTCCGGCAAAGCAGAAAGTAGCACCGCGCCCAAAATCACTCCCGGTAAATGCCCCACACCGCCAAGAACAACCATCGCAACAATCATCACCGACTCCATCAAACTGAAAGATTCGGGTGAAATAAAGCCTTGGAAGGATGCAAACATCGCGCCGGAAACACCTCCAAAGGTGGCTCCCATGCCGAATGCGGCAAGTTTCAAGTTACGCGTGTTGATGCCCATGGCTTTAGCGGCCACTTCATCTTCTCGAATCGCCATCCAAGCCCGACCAACGCGGGACAGTTGTAAACGGTGGGAGATCAAGATGCTAATCAAAACCAAAGCAAGGAACAGATAGTAATAAAGCGACACGGACGCGAATTCAAAGCCGCCAACCACCAACTTCTTTCCTAAGTCGAACCCAAAAAAGTGCAACGAATCAATCTGGTTAATCCCTTTAGGGCCATTGGTGATGTTGACAGGGTTATCCAAATTATTCAAAAACACACGAATAATTTCACCAAAACCCAGGGTAACGATCGCAAGATAATCGCCGCGCAAACGCAGGGTGGGAGCACCCAACAAAACGCCGAATGCGCCTGCAATTCCCGCAGCCAAGGGGATCACAACCCAAAGGGGAGAATGCAAACCTTGCGGGAACATAGCCGCAATGGCTGGAAAGGTTTCTATCAAATGCGGGGAATTCAGCAGGCCAAACATGTAAGCGCCTATCGCAAAAAAAGCGACATAGCCCAAGTCTAGTAAACCGGCATACCCAACCACAATGTTCAAGCCCACGGCAAGCAGAACATACAGAAGCGCCATGTCAGCGATACGCACCCATGCGTTACCGAAACCTTGCAAGATCATCGGTAAAACCAGCAATGCCAGTGCAGCCAAAACAATGACTAAGAATTTTTGTTGTTGTTTCATAGTGATGGCCTCCTTAAGCGCGGTCTGCTACGCGCTCACCTAGCAAGCCAGAGGGGCGCAAAGTAAGAACGACGATAAGCACAATGAACGCAAAAATATCAGAGTAATGGCTTCCTAAAACTCCACCGGTAAGTTGTCCGATATAGCCCGCACCAATAGACTCAATGAGTCCCAACAAAATAGCACCGACCACCGCGCCGGCTAAGTTTCCAATGCCGCCAAACACGGCGGCAGTAAATGCCTTTAAGCCCGGCAAGAAGCCCATCGCGTGCTGCGCTGTTCCGTAATTAGAGGCGTACATCACACCGGCAATAGCGGCCAACACCGCGCCAATCACAAAGGTCGCAGAAATGACCATGTCGGGTTTGACACCCATCAAGCCCGCAACGCGGGGATTCTCAGCGGTCGCGCGCATAGCGCGGCCGAGTTTGGTGTAATTGACCAACCACATCAACAGTGCCAAAGAAACTGCGGTTACGCCCAGAATCATGACCTGCGTAGGCGTGATCACTGCGCCTCCGATATTGATGGGCGTCGTAGGAAGCAAGGTGGGGTAGGACTTGTAGTTGGGTTTCCAAATGATCATGGCTAAGGTTTGCAGCAAGATGGACATGCCGATAGCAGTAATCAGAGGAGCCAACTTCGGGCTATTGCGCAAAGGGCGATAAGCCACTTTTTCAATCACAAAATTCAGTGTTGCCGCTACGACGCAAGAAATAAGGAGAGCGATCAGAAGAATGACAGGGCCAGGCGTACCAGGCATAGCCTCTTGCATTACGCCAATGATGCTCCAACTCGTGAGAGCCCCAACCATCATCACCTCACCATGGGCAAAATTGATCAAGTTGATAATGCCGTAGACCATGGTGTAGCCTAGGGCGATGAGCGCATACATGCTACCCAGCACCAGGCCGTTAATGACCTGCTGTATAAAAATATCCATAAAAAAACATCTCCGAAGTTCTTGTGTTTGAACCGATTTGGCCGCGAACACTGGTGGCGTCACGCCATTGATAGCAATATTTCGACCCATCCCGATGGTTTCAGGATTGCCGTTTGTCGCAACCCGAGATTCTAACGACCTCGCCAGCGTAAACAGGCCCTTGAAGGTATGGGTTTACCCTTGAATATGAGCTGCCATCCAAACTGTTTACGCTTTTCATGCCGCATCAGTTTTTCTGCTATTGCGGCGGCGACTTTGACTTGCGGTTACGCGCACTAAGTTCACGCATTTTTTCTGCAATGCGGATTTCCAGACCACGCTCAACCGGCCGGTAAAACTGCAGATCTTCTAAACCTTGGGGCAAATACTGCTCCCCGGCCGCAAATCCACCCTCTTCGTCGTGGGCGTAACGGTAATTTTTACCGTATTCCAAATCCTTCATCAGCTTCGTTGGTGCGTTACGCAAATGCATAGGCACAGGTCGACTCCCATCTTTTTTGACCCACGCTTTCGCTTCGTTATAGGCTTTGTAAACCGCATTGGATTTCGGCGCTACGGCCAAATACACCACGCACTGGGCCAAAGTGAGCTCGCCCTCGGGTGTACCCAAGCGTTCGTACACATCCGATGCATCTAAGGCCATTCTCAAAGCCCGGGGATCGGCCAAACCAATATCTTCACTCGCCATTCGAATCATTCGACGGGCCAAATACCGCGGATCTGCACCACCATCGAGCATCCGAACGAACCAATACAGTGCCGCGTCGGGGTCAGAACCCCGCACAGATTTATGCAACGCCGAGATAGAGTCATAAAACTGCTCGCCCCCTTTGTCGTAGCGGCGCATACGCTCACCCAAAACCTTAAGCAACCACTCATCGCTGATGGCGTCGAGGCGATCTTGCTTGGCGGCAACCGACAAGGTTTCAAGGGTATTAAGAAGACGCCTTGCATCGCCATCGGCATAGCCAATCAAACGGTCAACCGCTAGCGCTTCAATCGCTGGCAGAGCAGCGTGTGCTTGGGCATGGGTCACAATTTGTTTTAAGTCCTCTGCGGTCAAAGGCTGCAATACATAAACAGCCGCTCGTGACAAAAGGGCGGAGTTCACCTCAAAAGAGGGGTTTTCTGTGGTCGCACCAATAAAGGTAAACAAGCCACTCTCCACATGGGGCAAAAATGCATCTTGCTGACTCTTATTAAAGCGATGCACTTCGTCTACAAAAACAATCGTTCGACGTTGCTCGATCCCTTCGCGTACGGTTTGGGCCTGCTCAACGGCATCTCGGATTTCTTTGATCCCTCCCAAAACTGCGCTGATGGTGATGAACTGCGCATCAAACGCATCTGCCATCAGTCGTGCAATCGTTGTTTTCCCAACCCCTGGTGGGCCCCACAAAATGCAACTGTGGGGTTGACCTGATTCAAAGGCCAAGCGCAAAGCCATGCCTTCGCCGAGCAAATGCTGCTGGCCAATGACTTCGCCAAGAGACTTAGGGCGTAAGCTTTCAGCTAAAGGCTGGTGCTTACTGGGGGGGGAAGGAGTCGCCACGCGCTAATCTCGAATAAAAAAGTAAAGTGTAGGCGAAGCCTTTTCAACAACGGCTTTCAAAATTTTTAACATGACTCATCCGCCGAATAAGCAGCTTGCTCCATTTGAACCGCCTCTACCAATTGCGTTTCAAGCAAAGCAACCGCTGGTGCTAGCGTTCCAGGCGCACGGTGCAAAGCGATTTCAATTTCCGGCAAGCGAGGCAGTTGATATTCAGCACCAAATACACGCCATTCAGGCGGGACCATGCTTTGCGCAACAACCGTCAGCGCCAACCCACTAGATACTGCGATTTTCCCACCAGCAAAACTTTGACTTGTATAAGCAATCCTCCAAGGAATGCTATCGGCGTCTAAAGCAGCAAGAGCGTGAGCACGAAAGACACAACCATCAGGAAATAAAGCCAAGGGCAAAGGCGTCGATTCGAAGGCGCGGTGTTGGCGAGAACCTGCCCAAACCAAGTGTTCGGTTCGCAGCACCTTGCCACGTCGGCGGTTAGGCTGGCGGGTGATTAAAGCAACATCCAAGTTTCCCGCTTCGACCCGATCCAAAAGTTCACCACTTAAAGCGCCAATCACCTCCAGCTGCACCCGGGGGTAGGCATGCGCAAAATGGGTTAATACGCCGGGCAAAAATTGGTGCGCGTAATCATCGGGCATACCCAGGCGGACATGGCCCTGGGCGTGGGGTTGGTTCAGTGCCACCAAAGCTTCCTCATTGAGGCGAATCATGCGGCGGGCATAACCCAAAAGAATGTCACCCTCTTCAGTAAGAACGATCTTCCGGCTGTCACGCAAAAGCAACGCATGACCAGATAGGTCTTCCAGCTTTCGCAACTGCATACTGACGGCCGACTGGGTTCGGCATAGGTATTGAGCGGCTCGGGTAAAGCTGCCGCTGTCAACCACGGCAGCAAATGCCTGCAGCAACGCAAGATCAAGGTACTTCAACATAGTCGGACGCCCCTTCTATCAGAATATTTGATACAGAGCATAACAATTATTCGTTTGCATTCATCTTCTGAGACTCCTACATTGAAGCTGCGCTCCCAGTTTGGGGCGAATTTTTGCGATGAAAACCTATTACACCATTACCAGGAGACAACGAAAAATGACAAACCAACTCACCCCTGAGGTAACTTCATTGGGTCTAGACCGCAGGCAACTGCTTGCTGGTTCTGCAGCTGTTGGTCTAGCGACTGCGTTTGCAGCGTTACCTGCGCAGGCACAAGACAAGCCTAAAAAAGGCGGCGTTTTACGACTTGGCATGGAAGGCGGCTCAGCATCTGACAGCCTCGATCCAAGAACCTACGCAGACTCAATACCCATTTCCTACAGCTTGATGTTTTGGAATCAATTGGTCGAAATTGATGCCAAAGGCAATGCAACCCCTGAATTGGCAGAAAGTTGGGAGTCCAAGGCCGGTGCCGCTGAATGGATTTTCAATATCCGCAAGGGAATCACTTTTACGTCTGGTAAAACGCTAGATGCCGATGACGTGATTTATTCGATTAACTTGCACCGCGGAGAAACAAAATCGCCAGCCAAAGGCATTTTGGAACCCATCACAGAGATCAAAAAACTCTCATCGCACCAAGTTCAAATCACGATGAAAACTGGCAATGCGGACTTGCCGTTTGTATTGTCCGATTACCACCTACTGATTGTTCCAAATGGAACCACTGATTTCTCTAAGCCCGATGGAACTGGCGCTTACACCTTGGTTGAATGGCAACCTGGCGTGCGTATCGTGGCCAAGCGCAAGGCCGGCAATTACTGGAAGGCCGGAAGGGGTAACTTTGACAGCGTTGAGCTTCGCTACATCGGAGATGCGGCAGCCCGAACCCAGGCCTTGGTTACAGGCCAAGTCGATGCGGTAAACCGATTGAATCCCAAAACGGTCGCCTTGCTTTCAAAAAATAAAAATATCAACATCACTCGAACCAAAGGCACGGGTAACCGTTACGGATTCGTCGCCTTGGTTGATGCAGATCCCTATAAAAGTCACGATCTGATGCTCGGTCTGAAGTACGGAATTGATCGCCAAAAAATTATCGACAACGTATTTTCTGGCTACGCATCCATGGGCAATGACCAAACGGTGGGGCCAGCAGACCGTTTTTACAACGCAGCATTGAAAGCCAAGTCGTACGATCCTGATCGTGCCGCATTTCACTTTAAAAAGGCGGGTACGTCCGCCTCCCTTGAAGTACAGGTGTCGGAGGGCTGCTATTCAGGCTCAACGGATTCTGGCGTGATGTTCCAAGAATCCCTTAAGAAAGCAGGAATTTCAATGGAAGTTAAGCGGGTTTCGGGGGACGGGTATTGGGATAACGTTTGGATGAAGGTTCCGTTTTGCTCTGTCTTTTGGGGCAACCGGCCTACGGCAGATTTACAAATTTCCACCCAGTTTTTGTCAGGTGGCGCTTGGAACGACACCCACTTCAAAAGTCCAGCCCTAGACAAATTAGTGATCTCCGCACGCGTTGAACTCAACGAAAAAAAGCGCAAAGAAATGTATGCCGAGAGCCAACGCATCATTTCAGAGGACGCCGGAATGGTGTGCTTTGCTGTGGGTGACCAAATGGATGGAAGCAGCAGCAAATTGCGCGGCTTGGAATCCCATGCGCGTTATGACATGAACGATAACCGTTTGGCTGAAAAGGGCTGGTTCGCCTAAGCCTCTACCGTCGTCACTGACCTTGGCGCCCCGCAGATTGGGGCGCCAAGAATGAATCACCGGAACTTTTGAGCATACACACATGCCCAGTGGAGAAACTATTTTGAAAATTGGATTTATTGGCCTCGGAAACATGGGTTCCGCAGCAGCGCGAAACGTACAACGCGCAGGCCACAGCCTCGTTGTTTTTGACATTAACCCAGAAGCAGCAAAGAAATTTATGGATGAGGGTGCGCAATGGGCGGAAACACCCGCAGCCGTTTTAGATGCGGTTGATATTGTGTTTACGATGGTCTTCGGGCCCAACGAAATTGAACAAGTGGTTCGTGGACCACACGGTTTTTTGAGTACGCAATGTAAGGCCAAAGCTTGGATTGACATGACCACCAGTAGTCCAAAGCTGATGCGTGAGTTAGGTGCGGAATTTGAAGCTGCAGGTGGCATGCCTGTCGACTCCCCTGTCACAGGATCGATTGACTCCGCCATCCGCGGGGACATGATCCTCTTCGTAGGCGGAACTGACGCTGCCATCCATTTTGTGGAGCCTGTTTTGAAATTAGTCGGAGAAATCCGCAGGGTAGGTGCTTATGGAAATGGCTATGTTGCCAAACTGGTAAACAACCAGCTTTGGCTTATCCATGCAGCCGCAATCGGAGAGGCCATGGTGACTGCAAAACTTGCAGGCATAGAACCTGCTGTTTGGTGGAGTGCCATGAAAGGCGGCGCCGCTGAAAGCTTTGTCATGCAGCATGACGTACCATCCATTTTTGCGGGGCACTACGACCCATCATTTCGCCTAGAGTTGTGTTTGAAAGACTTGGGGCTCATCGATGAGTTGGTGCAACAAATGGGCACCCGTAACGAACTCACCCGCGCTACGCACCAACGTTTTGAACTAGCACAGGCGCGTTACGGCAAGGCCGCCGGAGAGATGACTGTGTGTAAAGTGCTTGAAGATGATGCAGGAATCAATCTGCGTGTTGCTGGGGACTGGACGCCCCCTTGGGAAGTAAAACACCCCTCAGAGCACTGAATTGAGGGCGCTTGATTGCGCCCTTCATCTACTGTCGAATCACATCCGCACCCGCGGGAGGCTTAAAGGCAAATAAAGCAGAGTCTACGCCCGCGTTGACTTCAAAACCTGAAAAACGAAGAACAGACTGCTGGCCAAAACTGTCCTCCATTTCAAGCACTGCCAAGGCATTTCCCTTGAACCCAATTCGGACACTGCGCAGAGCATTGTCTTTAGAACGTGGTGTGGCGAGCACCCATTGCAAGCCTTCACTGCTCTTATCCGTCGAAGTGATTTCTGCGATCAAAAACTCGGCTTGCAAGGCACGCAAGTCTGGGGCTGAAGCGATCAACGCAATCGGCGTACTTCCCATGACTTGGGCTTGTTTTCGGGCGGTCACCTGGTTGAGATCAACATCAAAGAGCCACACGGTTTGGCCGTCGGCAACAATCGATTGTTCAAACGGTTTTTGGTACAAAAATCGAAACCGGTTGGGGCGAATAAATTCAAAGGTCCCGCTTGAAGTTTTAACCCGCGCTACCTGACCGGCCTTGGCGGGTGAAGTCGCCGTTTGGACAAAGCTGGCGCGGCCTGACTTTACCGTTTTGATAAAAGACTCCAAGCTTTCGAGACCTGAGGCTTGTGCAGAAAATGACAGGAAAGCTGCGATCAGCGCGATAGGAATTGAAATTCGCATGGAATGTTGGGGTTAGGGTCGCAGAAAATCCGTTTTAGGCTAATCAGCGCGCGACGGCACCAAAATTTCACGCTGCCCGCTGCCACTCATCGAACTCACAAGACCTGCCTTTTCCATGTCCTCGACCAAGCGAGCAGCGCGGTTGTAGCCAATTTTCAAATGCCGCTGGACCAAAGAAATGCTGGCTTTGCGATTCTTCAACACAATTTCAACGGCCTGGTCATACAGAACATCTTTTTCACTTGCGCTACCGCCATCCGCGTCAAACTCGTCGCCTTCAACAGTTCCACCCTCAAGCAAACCCTCAACATAGTTGGGCTCACCGCCCTGCTCTTTCAGGTATTTCACAACGCGGTGCACCTCTTCATCACTCACAAACGCGCCATGCACTCGAATGGGTAAACCGGTTCCACTGGGCATGTACAACATATCGCCCATACCCAAGAGCGCTTCGGCACCCATTTGATCAAGGATGGTTCGGCTGTCAATTTTGCTACTCACTTGAAATGCAATACGCGTAGGAATATTGGCTTTGATCAAGCCGGTGATGACGTCCACACTGGGGCGCTGCGTTGCCAAAATTAAATGGATTCCAGCGGCGCGGGCCTTTTGTGCCAAACGGGCAATCAGTTCTTCGATTTTTTTGCCAACCACCATCATCAGATCGGCTAACTCGTCAATCACCACCACGATATGCGGCAGCCTCTGAAGGGGCTCTGGAGCCTCCGGGGTCAAACTAAACGGGTTGTAAATAAACTCCCCTGATGCCGTCGCCTCATCTAATTTGGCATTGAATCCAGCCAGATTACGCACACCCATTTTGCTCATGAGTTTGTAACGCTTCTCCATTTCAGCCACGCACCAGTTCAAACCGTGGGCGGCTTGGCGCATATCGGTTACCACCGGAGCGAGTAGATGCGGAATACCTTCGTACACCGACATCTCAAGCATCTTCGGATCAATCATTAAAAGTCGAACGTCGCGAGCTTCTGCTTTGTAGAGCAAACTTAAAATCATGGCATTGATACCCACCGATTTTCCAGAACCCGTGGTTCCAGCAACCAAAACGTGCGGCATCTTGGCCAAATCGGCGACCACGGGATTTCCAATAATGTCTTTACCCAAGCCCATAGTGAGCATCGATTTGGCTTCGTTGTAGACCTGAGACCCCAAAATTTCAGACAAACGAATGGACTGGCGTTTAGCGTTTGGCAACTCTAGGGCCATGTAGTTTTTGCCAGGGATGGTCTCCACCACACGAATAGAAACCAAACTCAAACTGCGCGCCAAGTCTTTAGCCAAACCGACAATTTGCGAACCTTTGACACCGATGGCCGGTTCAATTTCATACCGCGTAATGACCGGCCCGGGTTGCGCGAGAACCACGCGTACCTCAACACCAAAATCTTTGAGTTTTTTCTCAATCATTCGGCTGGTCATTTCCAGCGTTTGCGCAGATACGGTCTCTTGACGCAAGATGGCCACGTCTAACAAGGCCACTTGCGGCAGTTTGCTGTCAGGCATTTCAGAAAACAAAGGCTTCTGCCTCTCTTTTGCCACCCTCGCACTGGGCGGTAAATCTATTAAAACGGGCTCCACCAGAACGGGCGGGGTGTGCAAGTGCACCTCAACCTCATCGCGACTTTCCGCCAACACCTCTTCGCGTTCCCGAACCGCTTGTTGCCCCAACTCTATGTCTTGCGCCAACTCACGCCGTTCGCGCAGTGACTCCCAGCGGGCATCCAACCAGGAACCGATTTGCTCAGCCAGTCGAACCCATGAAAAGTTAAATGTCCAAGACATGCCAAGCAGTGCCAAGCCAATACACACCAAGCCAGAACCCGCAAAGCCCAAAATTTGCATCGACTGAAGGCCCAAGACATATCCCAAAACTCCACCACTGTGGCCGGGCAATTGGCCTTCTAATCGATACATCCGCGTCCACTCTAAGGCGGCGCTGGCATCGATCATCAACAGTAAACCAAACCAAAAAATAAGATGTGGGCTTTGCCACCACGCCCGAGCTGCGGGATCTTGGCCGTAAGCGTCTTCAAGTCCGGTATTGGCCCTCAGTCTTTTTGCGAGAAGCGACAACCATGCACGCGCCGCAACAATGACGCACAACCACACCGAATATCCAAGCAAGAAATAACTCACATCGGCAATCCAAGCCCCCAGGCGTCCACCCCGATTCACTAAAGCGGCACCGGTTCCCGAGGTTGTCCAAGCCGTGTCTTGTGGGGTGTAACTGATGAGTGCAACCACCCAAAACAGCAAAAAAACCAAGCCCACGACCAAAATGCCCTCATTGGCAATACGCTCCCAACTGCTCGGGGGTGGCGCAGGCTCTGAACGATTGGAATGCAGCGTATGGATCGAATAGGTCATTGGCGTCGAAATTCAGGGCCCCTAGGGGCAAAAACAACAGTAGGAGAGCTTACCCCAAGGTCAACTACCCACCTCAAAAGGGTAAAGGCAGGGCCGATTTCTTACAATAAGCCTTTGCTGCGAGAGTCTAGCGGGTAACGCCCCCTAATTCACCGCCCTCATTTACGTCAATTCTTTCAACAGTAAGGCCCATTTCATGTCCAAGTCCCTCCACGCCAAAGTCCTTATTTTGGGCTCTGGCCCTGCCGGCTATACCGCAGCGGTTTACGCCGCCCGAGCCAACCTGAACCCGGTACTCGTCACCGGTATGGCGCAAGGTGGACAACTCATGACAACCACCGATGTCGACAACTGGCCCTCTGATGTCCATGGTGTACAAGGCCCGGAACTCATGCAGCGGTTTTTGGAACATGCAGAACGCTTTAAAACCTCTGTTTTGTTTGACCACATCAACAAAGTCGACTTCAGCAAACGGCCCTTCACCCTCACGGGAGACGAAACAACCTACACCTGCGACTCGCTCATTATTGCGACCGGAGCCTCTGCAAAATACATTGGACTGCCCTCTGAGGCCGCATTTATGGGACGTGGCGTTTCTGGCTGCGCAACCTGCGATGGGTTCTTTTACCGCGACCAAGAGTGCTGCGTTATCGGCGGAGGCAACACCGCCGTTGAAGAAGCGCTCTATTTATCCAATATTGCCAGCAAGGTGTACCTGATTCACCGCCGCGATAAATTCAAAGCGGAACCCATTTTGGTGGACAAGCTGATGGAAAAAGTAGCTGCTGGAAAAATCGTACTTAAAACCTTTAAAACACTGGATGAGGTTCTTGGGGATACATCTGGCGTCACTGGCGTTCGACTTAGAAGTACGAAAACAGAAGAAACCGAAGACATCGCGCTTCAAGGCTGTTTTATTGCCATCGGACACGCGCCCAACACCGATATTTTCCAAGGCCAACTCACCCTAGAAAATGGCTATATCGTCACCCAAAGCGGACTCAAAGGCTTTGCCACGATGACGAGTGTGCCAGGGGTTTTTGCCGCTGGTGATGTTCAAGACCATGTGTACCGCCAAGCCATCACCAGTGCAGGGACGGGTTGCATGGCCGCTTTAGACGCGCAAAGGTTTCTAGAGCAGGAATAGGTTGCTCGCTTTTGGATATAATCGAAGGCTTTGCTGCCGTTAGCCCGTGAGGGTCTGCGGCGAGTCAATGGGTTACCGCCACCCACATTTTGGCGAGGTGAGGCATTTGCTTTATGCAATTGCCGTTTAAAAGTATCGGAGTGTCCTTATGGCACGCGTATGTCAAGTCACGGGTAAAGGCCCGATGGTAGGGAACAATGTTTCTCACGCCAACAACAAAACCAAGCGCCGGTTTCTACCAAACCTGCAATACCGCCGTTTCTGGGTTGAAACAGAAAATCGCTGGATCCGTTTGCGAATCTCAAACGCAGGTCTGCGTTTGATCGACAAAAACGGTATCGATTCAGTGCTCGCAGACCTGCGCGCACGTGGCCAGGCATAAGGAGCAAGACCATGGCAACCAAAGGTGGACGCGAAAAAATCAAGCTGGAATCTACAGCAGGCACTGGTCATTTTTATACGACCAGCAAAAACAAGAAAACCATGCCCGAGAAAATGTTGATCAAGAAATTTGATCCCAAAGCTCGCAAGCATGTGGATTACAAGGAAATGAAACTGAAGTAATCAGTGCATTGCCCAACAAAAAACCCGCCTAGGCGGGTTTTTTGTTGGGCAAAAGAACAGGATCACCCGTTCTTTGTCTCTGATCAGGCCAGACGAGTTGCGCGTAACTTGATTGAGAAGTCACGCAGTGCAGTGATCCCACTTTCTTCGGCCCGGCGGCACCATGCGGCTAAGTCGATGGTTAACTGTTCGCGCGAGACCGTTGTGTTGAGCCAGAGCTGACGAAGCTCTTCGCGCATCGTTACCATTTTCTCGATCATCGGTGAGGCTTGAAGGGCCTGAGCCAAGCCGAGTGCAGCCGTAGCAGGCACTTGCTCTTGGTCACGGTGCGCCCATAATTTAGCGGCCTTGATGACCGCGGCGTCAGCGCTGCGACTTTTAAGGGACGCCAATTCATTGCGAACCGCTTGGCGAATGCCTTTGGCATAGCTGGCCATGATTTCGTAGCGATTAGCAATCAAAGCTTCTAAGGTTTTTTCATCTGCCACCGGACGAATGTCACCGTAAGCGGCTTTGGGCGGTGTTTTTTTAACTTTGGCTAAACCCGCCATTTGCATGAGGCTGATGTACATCCAGCCAATATCAAACTCATAGGGCTTGACTGACAATTTTGCCGAAGTGGGATAGGTGTGGTGATTGTTGTGTAGCTCTTCGCCGGCAATGATGATGCCCCAGGGAGAAATATTGGTACTGGCATCGGGCGCTTCAAAATTACGGTAGCCCCAGTAATGGGCTGCGCCGTTAATAATGCCAGCGGCCGTAATGGGGGTCCAAGCCATTTGCAATGCCCAAACCGCTAATCCTGCGGCGCCAAACAGCGTCAAATCAATGATCATCATTAAGCCCACACCTTGCCAAGAAAAGCGGGTGTACACATTGCGCTCGATCCAGTCGTCTGGAGTGCCGTGGCCATATCTGGCAATGGTTTCTTTGTTTTTGGACTCTGCACGGTACAACTCCGCACCTTGGAACAGTACTTTTTTGATTCCGTGAACATGGGGGCTGTGCGGGTCATCGGCTTGTTCGCACTTGGCATGGTGTTTGCGGTGGATAGAGGCCCACTCCTTGGTCACCTGTCCGGTCGTCAACCACAACCAAAATCGAAAGAAATGGGATGCAATGGGGTGCAGATCCAGCGCACGGTGGGCTTGGTGGCGGTGAAGAAAGACAGTCACACTGATCATCGTGACATGGGTCATAGCCAACGCAAACAGCACAATTTGCCACCAGCTTAACGCCCATGTTCCGTGTGCGAGCCACTCGACAAGCGCGTTCAACAATGCCCAATCAGGTAACAACATAGTGTGTGCAATCTTTCAACGAATAAGGATGAGGACCAAAGCGAGTCTCAACGCTCCCTTGGGTTAACCACAGCGATTTTAAGAGAATGGGGGCGATTTGGCTATAAAAAAGCGAGCTGTTAGCAAAAAACATTAACTTCGCTCAAAATTACTACTTTTTAACCCAAACTGCAGCGAAAAACCCGTCCGTATGGTGACGGTGTGGCCACAAACGAAGATAAAGCTGGTTGTTATCTCCGCCGTGGCAAAGACTGGCAGCGTCGGCAACCTTCAAACCCAACAGCACTTCACCGACATCCAAGGGCTCAAAATCGGGGTTGGCTAGCGAAAAGACGGATGCAATCGACTCGTTTTCTTGCGGCAGTACGCTGCAAGTGGCGTAAACCAAGCGGCCACCGGACTTCACCAATCGAGCGGCGCTTTGCAATATGGCTGTTTGCTTCACAGCCATTTCTTCGACCGATTGCAGGTTTTGCCGCCATTTCAGATCCGGGTTTCGGCGCAAGGTTCCCATGCCCGTGCAAGGTGCATCGACCAACACACGGTCGATCTTTCCAGATAAACGTTTCACTCGCTCATCACGTTCATGGGCAATGGCTGCAGGATGCACATTGGACAAGCCGCTACGCGCCATACGGGGTTTAAAGGAGTCGAGCCGGTGTGCAGAGGTATCAAACGCATACAAGCGCCCGGTGCTGCGCATACTCGCACCAATCGCCAGCGTTTTGCCGCCCGCACCCGCACAAAAATCAACCACCATCTCGCCGCGCTTAGCATCGACCAGCATCGCCAGCAACTGAGAACCTTCGTCCTGGACCTCAAACTCGCCCTTAAGAAAGGCCTCGTTTTTATTCAGCGCAGGTTTGCCCGCAATGCGCAGACCCCATGGGGAAAAGGGCGTTGGAACCGCTTTGATTCCTGCTTTTGCCAGTTCTTTTTGAACATCAGCCCGCTTGGCCTTGAAGTCGTTCACCCGCAAATCCAAACCAGCACCCAAGTTCAGGCTTCCGACCAAAGGCCAAAATTCCTCCCCTAATTGGTCTTTGAGAGGTTGAACCAACCATTCGGGCAAATTATGGCGATGGCGCTCCATCAAGTCCTCAGGCTGAACCTTTTCACATTGGTCAAGCCAGTTTTTTTCTTGATCGGTTAATGCGCTTCTTAAAAAATCACCCGGGCCATAAAAGCCCAAAATAGCCAAGCGCCTTTCTTTGGGCCCGCTTCCTGACGGGGCTAGATGATCAAAAAGGAGTTTCTTACGCAAAACGGTATAGACCGTCTCAGCCATGGTTGCCCTTTCACGGGGGCCAAGGCCGCGGTGATCACGGAAAAAACGGGAAACAGTCGCGTCGGCAGGATGGTCAAATTTAAGCGTGAGGCGGACCAACTCGGAACAGGCTTCTAATAGGGCTTTTGGATGCATAAGCTGCGATTGTCCCATGAGTGAAGAAAAACTCCCTACCCTCATCTCCACCGCGCGTGGACTTTACCGCCATTACAAGGGCAATCTTTATGAAGTCTTAGATACCGTTCGTCACAGTGAAACGCTGGAACCGATGACCTTGTACCGCGCCCTCTACGCAGACAAAGGACTGTGGGTCAGACCGGCCGCGATGTTTGAAGAAGTGATTGAATTCGAAGGCGTCAAACAAGCCAGGTTTCAAAAAATAGAAGACAACGCCCAAGGGCGTGTTTAAAACGTTTCACCTGAAACCAAGGCCCTCACCACGCGTGGATAGATCAGGTGCTCTTGGGTGAGCACCCTGTCGGCAAGACTCTTTTCAGTGTCTTGATGCAGCAAGGGCACCACGGCTTGCGCAAGAATCGGCCCGAAGTCGAGCTCAGCAGTCACTCGGTGGACTGTCGCTCCCGCAAATTGACATCCTGCATCAATCGCCCTTTGGTGCGTATGCAAGCCCGGAAATGCGGGTAACAACGACGGGTGGATATTGATTAAACGGCCTTCAAATTGGACGACAAATGCGGGGGTCAGTATCCGCATAAAACCTGCCAAAACAACCAAGGCGGGTTGGTCGGGTAAGTCGTAATGGGAAATAGCCAAAGCCAGCGCTTGGTCAAAAGACGCGCGGCTTGCAAAGGTTTTGTGGTCAATGGTTTGTGTGGGTATGCCCTGCTTTTGAGCGAAACCCAATCCTTTCGCGTCATGCCGGTTGCTAATCACTGCCGCAATGCGAGCGCCAAAGTGTTTCTCCCAGGCCTGCGTTTGTGCCGCACGGACGATGGCCGCCATATTGGAGCCCCCGCCAGAAATCAAAATCACAATATTTTTCATAGGGATGGGATTATCACAACAAGCCTCGCGGCAAGGATTGTCCCGACTTAGACAGCAAGAAAAGCACGACCGTGCTAAATTAGACCTGTTTAGACCCTTATTTACAACGTCTCGATTTTTGGAGCTCCCTGTATGGATTTAGCTTTTACACCGCAAGAACAAAAATTTCGCGAAACCATACGCTCTTGGGTGCATGACAACTTGCCGCGCGAACTGTCTCACAAAGTACATAACTCTTTGCAACTGACGCGTGAAGATATGCAGCAATGGGGCAAGATTTTGGGCAAAAAAGGCTGGCTTGGCCATGCTTGGCCAAAAGAGTTTGGTGGTCCGGGTTGGAACGCCATTGAAAAACATTTGTTTGAAGAAGAGTGTGCTCTTGCAGGCGCACCGCGCGTCGTTCCTTTTGGGCCAGTGATGGTTGCCCCCGTCATCATGGCGTTTGGAAATGCTGAACAACAGAAACGATTTTTACCAGGTATCGCAAGCGGTGACGTGTGGTGGAGCCAAGGTTATAGCGAGCCTGGGTCGGGTTCGGATTTAGCCTCGCTCAAAACCCGCGCTGAGCGTGTTGGCGACAAATACATCGTCAATGGGCAAAAAACATGGACCACTTTGGGCCAGTATGGCGAATGGATTTTCTGCTTGGTCCGCACCAGTTCTGAAGGCAAGCCGCAAACCGGCATCAGCTTTTTACTTGTTGACATGAAATCGCCTGGGGTGACGGTTCGGCCCATTATTTTGCTAGATGGCTCAGCCGAAGTGAACGAAGTGTTTTTCGATAACGTGGAAGTTCCTGCAGAAAATTTAATTGGGGAAGAAAATAAAGGCTGGAACTACGCAAAACACCTGTTGGCCCACGAGCGAACCAATATTGCCGATGTCAACCGCGCTAAGCGCGAGTTGGAGCGACTAAAACGGATAGCAAAGGCTGAAGGCGTGTTTGATGACGTGCGTTTTCGCGATGAAATTGCCAAGCTAGAAGTCGATGTAATTGCCTTGGAAATGCTCGTCTTAAGAGTTTTGGCCGCTGAAAAATCAGGGAAACAATCTTTAGACATTGCCGGTTTACTCAAAATTCGCGGCAGTGAGATTCAGCAGCGATATAGCGAATTGATGATGCTCGCCGCAGGGCCGTTTTCACTTCCCTTGATTCGCGAGGCTATGGAAGCCGGATGGCAAGGCGACTCGGTCGGCCAAGCCCATTGCGCACCCCTGGCTTCGAGTTATTTCAACATGCGTAAAACAACGATTTATGGCGGCAGCAATGAAGTCCAGCGCAATATCGTGTCGCAATTTGTACTCGGCTAAACGCTAAGCGAAACCAATTAAGGAAATACCATGGATTTTGATTTCTCTGATGACCAAGAACAGCTGCGCGACGCAGTCCGCAAATGGGTTGATAAAGGCTATTCGTTTGATCGCCGCCGCGCCATAGAAAATTCGGGCGGTTTTGACCGCGATGCATACAACGCGCTGGCCGAACTCGGATTGACTGGCCTGTATGTTCCTGAAGAGCATGGCGGAATGGGCATGGGGCCGGTTGAAGGCATGGTGGTTATGGAGGAGCTCGGGCGCGGCATCGTGTTGGAACCGCTAACCCAAGCGCTGATCGCAGGCGCCGTGATCGCGGGCTATGCAGAACCCAACGTTAAAGCCCAGTGGCTACCCGCGATTGCTGACGGAAGCGCCTTGGTTGTACTCGCTTACCAAGAGCGCGCTGCCAGGTATGCGCTTGAGTCCTGTGATGCCAAGGCCACGCAAGCGCCCGGCGGCTACGTGCTTAACGGGACTAAAAGCATTGTTCCGGTTGGTGATTTGGCAGATGCATTTTTGGTTCCCGCCAAAGTCAATAGTCAACTTGGACTTTTTTTGGTGGAGCGCAAATCTAGCGGTGTCACCACCCGCGGTTACGGTACCCAAGACGGCGCCCGAAGCGCTGAGCTGGGTTTTAAAAACTCTCCCGCTACGCTCATAACCACCGAAGGACTCACAGCGCTAGAACACGCGGTTGACATTGGCATTGCAGCAAGTTGTGCCGAGGCAGTGGGGGTTATGGATAAAACCATGGCCATGACAGCGGAATATCTCAATACCCGCAAACAATTCGGTACAACGATCAGCAGCTTTCAAGCCCTGCGTCACCGCGCAGCTGATATGAAAATGCAACTCGAGTTGGCTCGCTCCATGAGTTTTTACGCCAGTCTCAAACTTAACGCGCCCGCACCTGAGCGGCGAGCGGCTCTATCGCGCGCAAAGTACCAGCTCGGAAATTCGATGCGCTTCGTAGGCCAACAAGCTGTGCAATTGCATGGAGGAATTGGCGTTACCAATGACTATATCGTCAGCCATTACTTTAAAAAGCTCACCCAGCTGGAGATGACGTTTGGCGACAGCATGCACCACTTGGGCGAGGTCTCTAGCCGAATGCAAGATACCGCTGGAGTGTTTGCCTAAGCGCAGGCTTACTCTAAATCCCGAACTCGCAAGAAGCTTGCAAATTTTGGCAAGCCTTGCGGCGTTCGGTCGCGATACCGATAACTCACTTGTGCCCCAATCGGGGGCGGACTTGCGCGCTGTGCATCCGTAAATCCAGTGCCCAGTGCAAACTTCTTTCCATTGGGCATTTCAAGTAGCAAAGCGCCCATGTGCCCCGAAAATTTTCCGGTTCCAGGAATATGGGCAATCACTCGCGCCTCCTCATCGGCGTGCAGTTTAAGTTTACGCACGTCATTCGTCCGGCCCGCTCGCCAAGGTGCATCCAAGCGGTGCAGTACCAGCCCTTCTCCGCCAAGTGCCGCCACTTGTAAAAGCCTAGCCTGTAAGGAGGCAGCATCAAACACTTCGGTTTGGTCAATGGCCTTCAACCAGGGAATTTGTTCCTTGCGAACCTGTTGCTGCAGACGTTTGCTGCGCTGCGAGAACGTTTCACGGGCATGCGGGGAGTCAAACACCATATAGGTGATTTTTTTCCATTCGACATCTACGGGATCCGTCTTGCGGACAGCACCAGAAAGCGCATCAAAAGTTCCTCGCCCCATCCATAACTCGCCGTCCAAAGGTTCTTTGGGCAAGGACTCTAAAAACCAAAGGGGGGCATTGATCAAAAGGCCACTTCGAAATCGCAGCGCTTTACCGTCCCAAACGGCACGCACCCCGTCTAATTTTTCACTGACTGCATATGCGCTGGGGTCTAAATGCTTTTCCCAAGATGTTGCAAGTTCGGCCTGGGACGTTTGGTTTTTCTCCGCATAGGCGGCAATGGCTGCGTGGGGTGCAATCAGCGGCGCGTAGGCCAATCCCAGCATCGCAGAACTGAGCGCCATTGCTCCGCCTTGGCCCATCGTTGTGAACTTCATACGCTTCTCCCTGATTCTTTTATTCGGTGCAGTCTTTGCCGCACCTCGGTTTACGGCCTCCTGAACGGGAGGGAAAACCAACGAATCACTCTCCTGCGTTGGGAGAGTTTTTATTTTCAAATCTTAACTAAGCAGCCTTGACGATTTGGGAACATGCGACATCAAAAACTCCATCTGATCCGCCAAGATCCGCCGATTTCGAAGAATAAAGTCTTCCCACAAACTAGGAACGTACGGCGTGTAAAGTAAAGGCATATGGGCTTGTTCGGGCGTACGGTGGCTTTTCCGGTGGTTGCACGGTCTGCAAGCCGTCACAACGTTCATCCACGTATCAACACCTTGCTGCGCAAAAGGAATAATGTGCTCACGGGTCAAATCGGTTTCATGGAAATGGTTGCCGCAATAAGCACATACATTGCGATCTCGGATAAACAACTTACCGTTGGTTAATCCGGGGCGTAAATTAAAGGGGTTGATGTTGGGTACACCACGGGTTCCGATGATGCTGTTGACCCGAATCACTGACTGCAAACCGGTGACTGCATTGTGTCCGCCGCGAAAAATAGCGACTTCTCCGCCGGACTCCCAACGGACTTCGCCAGCGGCATAGTGCACAACCGCCTGCTCCAAAGAAATCCAGGATTGGGGAAGCCCTTGGGCTGACAACTTCAGTACTTTCACAAAACGCCTCCAGATTCGGGTAAATCAAAACCACCACCAAGGAATACACAATGTGCCTGCAAGCCACCCTATGCAAAAGGTTCAAGGGCTGAGTCACAATATACCCTGTTTATATGACACACCGACTGCGCGAGCGAAAGCAGCGAATTCAGTCCCAATAGAAAAAAGATACTGCTCCATGTTGGTTTTTCGCGGCTTCAAGCACCCTGGGTTGGCCTCGGCCTGTGCACTCACCATTGGAAATTTTGACGGCGTTCACCGTGGACACCAAGCCATGCTGGCGTTACTTCTTAGCGAGGCGCAGCAGCGCAATATTCCAAGTTGCGTCTTAACGTTTGAGCCTCACCCACGCGACTACTTTGCCGGACGCCACCATAGCCCCGATCTTGCTCCTGCCCGCATAGGAACGCTGCGCGACAAGCTAATTGATCTTGCCCATTGTGGTGTGGACCAGGTGGTCGTACTGCCCTTCAACGCGTCACTTGCGGCACAGCACCCCAACACATTCATCAATGACGTTTTAGTCCAAGGGCTGGGTGCAAAGTACATCCTTGTAGGCGATGACTTTCGCTTTGGGGCCAAGCGCGCAGGCGACTATGCCCTGCTTGATGCTGCTGGAGTGGCGCAAGGATTCGATGTGGCGCGCATGAACAGTTACGAAGTGCATGGGCTTCGGGTTTCGAGCTCCGCCGTGCGGGATGCATTGGTTGCAGGAGAGATGGGGGACGCAGCCCGTTTATTAGGCCGACCTTTTTGCATTTCAGGCCACGTGGTTCATGGCAGGAAACTCGGGCGCACACTTGGTTTTAGGACCTTGAATTTGCGCTTTGCGCATTGGAAGCCCGCCGCCAGTGGAATTTTTGTGGTGATGGTGCATGGCTTGACTGAAACCCCACTGCCCGGTGTAGCTAATTTAGGGGTTCGGCCCTCGATAGATGCCAACGATGTCAATGGTGGGCGTGTGTTACTTGAAACCTACTGCCTAGACTGGCCCGCCACTTTAGGCAGTGACGGGGGCTACGGTAAAATTGTGCGGGTGGAATTACTGCACAAACTGCACGACGAATTGAAATATGACGGTCTGGATGCCTTGACTAAAGGAATCCACCGCGATTGTGATGATGCGCGTGCTTGGCTGTCCGCCCGAATTTGACAGGGCCCGACTGGCGCACCTTGCCCCGCGCCAAGACCAAAGACCCAGTCGGTCCGATCCGTCCTATGAGCCGCACGGCCGATTCCCCCATTTATCACGCAAGTTACTATGACCGAAAAAGTTGATTACCGAAGTACGCTGAACCTTCCAGACACCCCGTTTCCCATGCGGGGTGACTTGCCCAAACGCGAACCCGCTTGGGCCAAGCAATGGAATGAAGAAGGTTTGTACAAAAAACTGCGCGTCGCCCGCCAAGGCGCACCGCTATTTGTGTTGCACGATGGTCCGCCCTACGCCAACGGCAAGCTGCACATCGGCCATGCCCTGAACAAAGTGCTGAAAGACATGATCGTCAAGTCCAAGCAGCTTGCGGGCTTTGACGCGCAATATATCCCTGGTTGGGACTGCCACGGTTTGCCGATTGAGAACGCCATCGAAAAACTGCATGGCCGCAAACTTAGCCGCGACGACATGCAGGCCAAGAGCCGTGCGTTTGCCACCGAACAAATTGATCAACAACGCGAAGACTTCAAACGCTTGGGCGTTTTGGGCGACTGGGAGCGCCCCTACCGAACCATGGACCCCGCCAACGAAGCGGGCCAACTGCGCGCGTTCAAACGGGTGGTGGAGCGCGGCTTTGTCTACCGTGGCTTGAAGCCCGTGTACTGGTGCTTTGATTGCGGCTCGTCACTCGCTGAGTTTGAAATTGAATACGCTGACAAAAAAAGCGAAACGCTCGACGTGGCCTTTTTGTGCGCCCAACCCGAAAAGTTGGCAGCAGCGTTTGGTTTGCCTAAACTCGACAAGCCAGCGTTCGCGGTGATCTGGACCACCACCGCGTGGACCATTCCTGCCAACCAAGCGCTCAACATGAGAGCAGACATCACCTACGCCTTGGTGGACACCGTGCGTGGTTTGTTGATGTGCGCGGCCTCGTTGGTCGATAAATGTTTGGAACGCTGGAAGCTCGAGGGCAAGGTTGTTGCCACCGCCACAGGTGACAAGATAGGCCTCATTGAGTTCAGCCACCCACTCTCGCTCGTGGACGCGGGATACCAACGCACCGCCCCCGTGTTCTTGGCCGACTACGTGGGCGAAGGCGACGGCACAGGCATCGTGCACAGCGCACCCGCTTACGGCGTGGATGACTTCAACTCATGCATGGCCAACGGCATGAAGTACACCGACATCTTGAACCCCGTACAAGGCAACGGCGCGTATGCCGCTGACTTCCCGTTGTTCGGCGGCCAACACATCTGGAAGGCTGTGCCCGTTATTCTGGAGGCGCTGCAAAACGCAGGCCGCTTGATGGCAACCCAAACCATCACACACAGCTACCCCCATTGCTGGCGTCACAAAACGCCCGTCATCTACCGCGCAGCAGCGCAGTGGTTCATCCGCATGGATGCGTTTGACAGCACCACCGAAAAAACCACGGGCCAATTCATCACCGACAAGGCCAGTAAATCGCTGCGCGAACTCGCTTTGAACGCGATTGATAAAACCCACTTCTACCCAGAAAACGGCCGAACGCGTTTGCGGGACATGATTGCCAACCGCCCCGATTGGTGCATCTCGCGCCAACGCAGTTGGGGCGTACCCGTGCCGTTCTTCTTGCACAAAGACAGTGGAGAGTTGCACCCACGCACCATGGCCATCATGGACCAAGCCGCCGACATCGTTGAAAAAGGCGGCATCGAAGCTTGGAGCCGTGTGACGGCACAAGACATCCTCAACCAGCCCGGTGACAACGCCGCCAGCTACACCAAGAGCACCGACATCTTGGAAGTGTGGTTTGACTCTGGCTCCACTTTCCAACACGTGCTACGCGGTAGCCACAAAGATGCCTATGACCGCAAGCCCTATCACGAAGAAGGCCCAGAATCTGACCTGTACCTCGAAGGCCACGACCAACACCGCGGATGGTTCCACAGTTCGTTGCTGCTGGGCTGCGCCTTGTATGACCGCGCGCCCTACAAAGGCCTGCTGACCCACGGCTTTGCCACCGACGGCCAAGGCCGCAAGATGAGCAAGAGCTTGGGCAACACCGTCGCACCGCAAGAGGTCAGTGACAAAATGGGCGCCGAAATCGTGCGCTTGTGGGTGGCATCAACCGACTACTCGGGCGACCTGAACATTGACGAAAAAATCTTGGCCCGCGTGGTGGACACCTACCGACGTATTCGCAACACACTGAAGTTTTTACTTGCCAATGTTAGTGATTTCGATCCTTTAAAGGACACCGTTGCATTTGACGAATTACTGGAAATCGACAAGTATGCGTTGTCTCGCGCAGCGCAAGTGCAAGCCGAGATTCGCACCCACTTTGATGCGTACGAGTTTCATCCCGTGGTGTCAAAGTTGCAGTTGTACTGTTCAGAGGATTTGGGTGCGTTTTATTTGGACGTACTCAAAGACCGCCTGTACACTACAGCGCCTAATTCACTCGCACGTCGTAGCGCACAAACCGCGTTGCACCAAATCACCCACGCCATGCTGCGTTGGATGGCCCCGTTCCTAAGCTTCACGGCTGAAGAAGCATGGGCGACGTTTGGAGAGTCAGAGTCCATCTTTTTGGAAACTTTCACCGACCTCGGCGCAAGCAATGCGGCTTTGATGGACAAGTGGGTCAACATCCAACACATTCGCGAACTAGCCAATAAGAAAATTGAAGAAAAGCGCACTGAAGGTTTGGTGGGTGCATCCCTGCAAGCTGAGTTGCTCATCCACTGCGATGTCGAGGCTTACGATGCCCTCGCCTCTTTGGGCGACGACTTAAAGTTTGTGTTCATCACCTCCAAGGTTTCTTTGGTTAAAGTTGAAGGCGCGGGTTTAACCGTCGAAGTCAAAGCCAGCGACATCACCAAGTGCGAACGCTGCTGGCATTACAGTGAAACCGTAGGAAGCGATCCAGTGCATCCTACGATTTGCAACCGATGCACCAGCAACCTCTTGGGTGATGGTGAAAAAAGAAGCTTTGCGTGATGACTCGTTTTAACAAAAACAATCGTTTAGGGCTGATTCACTGGCTCGCTTTTTCTGTTGCCTTACTTTTAGCAGACCAGATCACCAAACTGTGGATTATTGGAAGCTACCAACTCGGTGAAAGCCACACAATCACCTCGTTTTTCAACCTTGTAAGAGTTCATAACTCAGGGGCTGCATTTTCCTTTCTTGCAGATGCATCCGGATGGCAGCGTTGGTTTTTTACCGTTTTGGGAATAGGCGCTGCTATTTTGATTATCTGGATGCTGAAAAACCATCCGGGGCAGCGACTCTTTTGCTTAGCCCTGGCCTGCATTTTGGGCGGTGCGGTCGGTAATGTGATTGACCGCGTGCTGTACGGTTACGTGGTGGACTTCTTAGACTTCCATTGGTTGGGAATGCACTTTCCCGCTTTCAATGTGGCTGACAGCGCCATTTCATTGGGTGCTGCAGGATTGATTTTGGATGAGTTGCTGCGGGTCAAACGAACCCGCTAGAAATTAAAACCGCATACCAGCGGCAATCAGGATTTCGTTGTAAGTGAATTGGTGTGAGGCTTTGTCACCGCGTGCACTTGTCAATACATCTGGCAAATTCACATATCCAAATTTATAGGCGGTTCGAAAAAAGAAATCTTTGTAAAAGTCTATTTCTAATCCAGCACCAAGGCCAGCGCTATAACCTGCCACATGGAATTCATCATTGCGGGTCTGACCTATGACTGTCATAGTCACGTTGCTCTTAGGAATGACGATTCCAATTCCAGCCAATGCAAAGACACGTGCTGGAAATGTGGGACCAAACAGATCAATAGGCCGTTGTTTTTCAATTTCCAAACTAATGACGTTCAAACCATCGGTGTGTTCGAAGGCCACGAAGTTATCGTTAATTTCACGTGTTCCAGATAGTACGGCGCCGTTAGCAGTTCCAACCACTTCTGCGACTTGCCCAATAGTCATCACATATTTCAAATGGTCTAAATTCAGTGCGATCGCTGTGTCGGCGTTGTACTGATAGGCCACCCGCAAATTTGTTTGCGGTATGGTGATATTGGCTGGATGCAAATAAATATCAAACAGACGCGAGAGGTCTGTTTGCATATCGGTGGCCTGCGCATTTTTAATCGTGAAATCGTGGCCTTGGCCCCAGAAATGAATATCACTATTAGAGTAATTAGAGCGGTTCCAGCCCCAGTACACAGACCACTTCTTAGCGTTTTCCGCATCACTGGCTGCTGCGCTCTGCGCTTTGCTTTCAACTGCGGCGGGCGCATTGGTTTGAGCAAAACTTGGCAGTGCGCCAAAGAAAACAACGGCACAGCCGAGGCTAGCGCGAAGAAGATTTGAAGTCAAAAGGTTCATATTCTTCGATTTTAACCCTGAGAATTAAAGGGTCAAAACAGTACAGCCAGTCGTCTTGCGGGCTTCTAAGTCGCGATGGGCTTGTTGCACATCTTCTAAGGCGTAACGCTGGCCAATTCGAATATGCACTTTTCCACTGCCCACAACGTCAAACAAATCATCCGCCATTGTTTGCGTGCTTTCGCGGGTCGCAATGTGCGTGAATAAAGTCTGCCGGGTTAGGTAAATCGAACCTTTGGGTCCCAAAATTCCTGGAGCAATGGGTCCGACCGGCCCTGATGCATTTCCAAAACTTGCCATCAAGCCAAACGGTGCAATGCTGTCGATTGATTTATCCCACGTATCTTTACCCACCGAGTCATAAACGACCTTGACGCCTTTGCCGCCTGTGATCTCTTTGACCCGCGCCAAAAAGTCTTCCTTGGCGTAATTCACAACGAATGCAGCGCCATTTTCTAAAGCCAGTTGGCACTTGGCGTCTGAGCCTGCCGTACCGATAAGTTGCAATCCTAAAGCGCGTGCCCATTGGCAAGCGATAAGCCCCACGCCACCTGCGGCCGCATGAAACAACACAAAGTCACCCGCCGTGAGTCCGCCCTGGGGCAACGTACGCTTCAGTAAATATTGGGCTGTTAAACCCTTGAGCATCATCGCGGCCCCGGTCTCAAAACTGATCGCATCGGGAAGTTTACAAATGCACTTGGCAGGCATCACGCGGCGTTCGCAATAAGCGCCCGGCGGCTGACTGGCATAGGCTGCGCGGTCGCCCACCTTCAAATGGGTGACGCCTTCACCAACCGCCTCAATCACACCTGCCGCCTCCATGCCCAACTGGACAGGCAAATTCATAGGGTACAAGCCGCTACGTTGGTACACATCGATGTAATTCAAACCAACCGCGTGGTGAAGAATCCTCACCTCACCGGGGCCAGGCTCACCAACCGCAATGTGAACCAAGCGCATTTGCTCTGGGCCACCATGTTGGTCAATTTGAATAGAACGGGACAAATGAGCGGACATACAGACTCCAAGAAAAACGGAATTAACAAATAAAAGAAAGCCTATCGTGCCATGAAATCGCGCTGCCCGGCGGGGTTTGCTGGCTAAAACACTTTAGGCTGCTGGTTCAGACTTGCTACAGTGCACAACTATGAACACCCGCCTCACCCCAAGTCTCAGTTTAAAAGCCAGCGTGCTTCTCACGATTCCTCCCATCATGTGGGCAGGCAACGCCGTCGTAGGCAGGATGGTCTATCCCTTGATTTCCCCTATGACCCTCAACCTCTTGCGGTGGGTCTTGGCATTTTTGATTCTGCTACCCATGGCCACATGGGTTTTGCGACGTGAGAGCCCACTTTGGAAACAATGGAAACAATTCGCCGTATTAGGAACGCTCAGTATGGCGAGTTACAACGGCCTTTTGTATTTGGCGCTCACCACATCGACCCCCATGAACGTCACGCTCGTTGGAGCCAGTACCCCGGTGTGGATGCTGCTTATTGGTCGGGTATTTTTTGGAACCCCGGTGAGCCAACGCCAATTGGTGGGCGCCTTTCTCTCCATTGCCGGTGTGCTCTTGGTGCTGTGCAGAGGGCAGTGGGAAATGTTGCTGCAGTTGCAGTGGGTTATGGGAGATGTTTATATGCTGCTTGCGTCCTTTGGATGGGCGTATTACAGCTGGATGCTGGCCCATCCGACTCCAGAATCCGCCAGTATTCGGGCCGACTGGGCTGCATTTTTACTCGGGCAAATCGTCTTTGGTCTCATGGGTGCCCTGGTTTGCAGTTCAGTCGAATGGACGCTTACCGATACGACGTTGGTTTGGGGATGGCCCTTGGCAGCGGCATTGGCTTTTATTGCTTTGGGCCCCGCCGTCATAGCCTACCGCTCGTGGGGTGCAGGCGTTGCGTTAGCGGGCCCAGCGGCTGCTGGATTTTTTATCAACCTCACACCATTGTTTGCAGCCGTATTGTCTTCCGCCTTCTTAAAAGAACCGCCAGAGCTCTTTCACATCGCGTCCTTTGTTCTTATTGTTTTCGGTATCGTTCTGTCATCCAAGCGTTAGAAAGTTCCTGCGTAGGCCCCGCCATCTATCAAAATATTTTGGCCTGTGATGTAGCCAGCCAAAGGGCTGCACAAAAAGGCACACACCGCCCCAAACTCGTCGGGTAATCCAAAGCGCTGCGCAGGAATTCCTTTTCGCCGCTGTGCAGCGATGGCTTCGACTTCTTGCCCGTTTTTTTGCGATGCGGTTTGGAAGATGGTTTTAAGTCGGTCGGTATCAAATGCACCGGGCAGCAGGTTATTCACAGTCACCCCTTGCGCAGCAATCGAACTGCGAGCCAAGCCCGCCACAAAGCCCGTCAAACCACTGCGAGCGCCATTAGACAAACCCAAGGTATCAATAGGTGCTTTGACTGCGCTGGAGGTGATGTTGATGATGCGGCCAAAGCCCCGCGCTGCCATACCGTCCACAGTCGCTTGAATCAACGCAATCGGCGTGAGCATATTGGCGTCGACCGCACGGATCCAAGCCTCACGGTCCCAGTCTCGAAAGTTTCCGGTTGGAGGCCCCCCTGCGTTGGTAACGACGATATCAAAATCAGCGTGTTGTGCAAATACCGCTGCGCGACCCGCCTCGGTGGTAATGTCTTGGGCACAGGTCACCACTTGCACCGCGGACTTGGGCCCGAGCTGAGAGCGCAAATCTGCTGCAGCCGACTCCAATACCTCAGACCGGCGAGCCACCATCACCACATTGACGCCTTCTTGAGCCAACGCTTGAGCACAACCGAAACCCAAGCCACGACTTGCGCCGCAAACCAAAGCCCACTTACCCGCTGTAGCCAAATCCATCATGTATCCTTTTAAATTGTTTCTGCCATTGCTTTAACCCGCGTGCAAACGAACACGCCCACCATCACGGCGGCGGTTCCAACCATGACCCAAGGCGTCATAGGTTCGCCCAGAATCAAGGCCGCCATAGCCAAAGTAGACATCGGCCCCACCATGCCCACTTGCGCGGCAAGTCCCGCGCCCAGCCGTTCAATAGCCAACATCACCAATAACACGGGTACCACCGTGCAGGCCGTGGCATTGAGCAAAGATAACCACCACACTGTCGCGTCTAAAGTAAGAACCAAAGACAGCGGTCGCATCAAAGCAAACTGAAGCAAACACAGAACACAAGCAACACAACTGGCCAGACCCACCAAGCGCAGCGCACCCAAACGTTGGACCAACTCGCCACTGTAAGACAAGTACAAAGCGTAACTTACCGCGCTACCAAAAACCAAGGCTGCGCCCAGACCCACATCGGCTCCTGTGAGTTGTACCTCGTGCCCAAAAACAACGAGTACCCCGCTGTAACTGATAGCCAATCCCACCCATTGCAATCGGCCAATCGGACGCCGGTAAAGAACCACACCCAAAATCAAAACCAGTGTGGGGTTGAGGTACAAAATCAAACGCTCTAGCGATGCGCTGATGTAAGCGAGTCCCGCAAAATCTAAAAAACTCGCCAAATAGTAGCCCGTGAACCCTAGCCAAACAATACCGATTTTGTCTTTGGTGCTAAAACATATCGGCTGGGAGTGGGCCTTTGCGCGACCAGACCACCAAGCCATTGCCACAAAAAATGGAAGCGCCAAAAGCATCCGCAACATTAAAAAGGTGATGGCATCTACGCCGTGTTGGTAGGCCAGCTTGACAATAATGGCCTTGCCACTGAACGCGATAGCACCCAACATTCCCATAGCAAGGCCTGCGGCTAGTGAAGAATTCATTGAGGATTGGTTGCGCTGACTCATCAAAGACTGCTAGGGAGAATAAACATTGAATACCGTATTGTCGCTGTAGCCAAACTTCCTTTTAAAACCCTCTGGGCATGCGGAGATAATCATTCGAACATTGCAACTCTAAAGAGATAGAACTTATGCACCGTGTCGCCATCAGCAGTACAGGCTTATTTACTCCGCCTGAAGTGATTACCAATGCCGAACTGGTGGAGGCTTACAACCAATACGCAGCCCTAGAAAATACCAAACATGCCAAAGAAATTGCGGCAGGAACGCTTACCGCGCTGACCGATTCCAACGTGGAGTTCATCGAAAAAGCCTCGGGTATCCAGCGCCGATATGTGATGGACAAAGCGGGGGTTTTAGACCCCACACGCATGCGTCCCCAATTCACGCCCCGAGCAGACCATGAAATCTCAATGATGGCTGAAATTGGGGTTAAAGCGGCCCAAGCGGCCCTCGATGCAGCAGGCAAAACCGCCGCCGACGTGGATGGATTGATCTGTGCGGCTGCCAATATGCAACGCCCTTATCCCGCCATGGGGGTTGAAATTCAAACAGCATTGGGTATTGAAGGCTATGCGTTTGATATGAACGTGGCCTGCTCGTCTGCGACTTTTGCGCTGGAGTTGGCTGTAAACGCGATTCGCACAGGCCAAGCCCGCGCCATTTTGGTCGTTAACCCAGAAATAACTTCAGCACATTTGGCTTGGAAAGACCGCGATTGCCACTTTATTTTTGGCGACGTTTGCACCGCTATCTTGGTGGAACGCTTGGACTTGGCACCTGCGGGGGCGTTTGAAATATTAGGCACACGACTGTTAAGTACATTTTCAAACAACATCCGCAACAACCAAGGATTTATGTCCCGCGCTGAAGACCGCGACCCAGATGACAGAGACCAACTTTTTCGCCAAGAAGGGCGCAAAGTTTTTAAAGAGGTGTGTCCGATGGCCGCCGACCATATCGAAAGTCACCTTCAAAGTCTAGGACATACCCCGCTGGAGATACGGCGGTTTTGGCTGCACCAAGCCAACCTATCCATGAACCAATTTATTACCCGCAAACTCTTGGGCCGCGATGCCACACTCGATGAGGCTCCCGTGATCTTGGATGAATTTGCTAACACGGCGTCGGCGGGTTCCATCATCGCGTTTCACCGCAATAAAGCCGACTTCACCAGCGGCCAAGTGGGCGTTATCTGCTCTTTTGGAGCGGGCTATTCGATCGGAAGCGTTGTCGTTCAGAAAACCTAGACCGAAGATTTAGGCCAGTGCGCGTTTTAAGCGTATTTCCTCAATCTTGGCGCCGCCAATAGCGACGGTTTTAGCGCTTGGCATTTCGCGCTTGAAGCCTGCGAGTTCAAAGAACCGCATCGCACGCTCATTAGCAATCGGCAGCCAAATACTCACGTCCGTGCAGCCCTCTTCAATCAAACCCTCACGTGCGCTGTCCCATAAAGACAAGCCTACGCCAAGCCCTAAGAAATCGGCATCAACGTAGACCGCCCAAATTTCTCCCATGGTTTGCTTACTCCCGTCATCGCGGCTGCGGTCGTAACCGATAAAGCCCACGATGCGCTCACCGTGGAGTGCCACTTGGACTTGGGGTTCTGCATATTCAATGGCCTCGCGCCAATAGGCCTGGCGTTTATCTAAAGCCATGATGGGCACATCCACATCGCCCAACATGCCCCTAAAGGCTTCTTTGACAGTGGCGTTATGCAGTGCCGCAATGGCTTTGGAATCTCGCACGGTTGCGAGACGGACAGGGAACACGGAAGTACTTGACATGGAGGGGTCAGAAAAATAGAGGAAAGATGCCCAATTGTCGCAGCATTGGAAAGGCCATTCTTGTGGCCCATGAGTAGGGACAATCCTCTTGCGTTTCGCCAAGTTTCTTAGGCACAATGCGATCTTATTTTGCAAAAAAAACTATGGCACACCATCCAAAAATCACCATCCAAGTTTCCGACTTTCCAGTCCAACGGCTCTGCCACTGGGAAAGCCAAAATCCCCGCGGCGTGTTCTTGACTCAACCGCTGGGTGCGGGCGCGGTGGTTGACATCACTTGGGCTGAAGCGGCCTCACAAGTTCGCTCCATGGCCGCATGGCTGCAAAGCCAAGGCTGGCCCCACGGCAGCCGCGTTGCGATTTTGGGAAAAAACAGTGCCCACTGGATCTTGGCCGATCTGGCTATTTTGATGGCAGGCCATGTGTCCGTCCCGATCTACCCTACCTTCAACGGCGAGGCCTTGCGCTACATCCTTGATCACAGCGAGGCCCGCGCCTGTTTCGTTGGCAAGATGGATGACTCTTCCAGTTTGAAAAGTGTACCGAGCCATGTTCCATTGATCCCCCTGCCCTTGGCGCCCCAAGGGATTCCTGGTGTGCATTGGGAAGATTTGGTTCGCCAGAACAGCCCTCTAGAAGGCACACCAAGCACGCAAGCCGATAGTGTCTGCACCATCATTTACACCTCCGGAACCACCGGCAACCCCAAAGGCGTCGTCCAAACTTTCGGCGCTATCGCCTGGGGTTTGAGCAGCGCAACCCAGCGCATCCCTGTCAGTAGCAATGATCGCTATATCTCCTACCTGCCTTTGGCGCACGTTGCCGAACGCATGCTGGTAGAGCAAGCCTGTTTGCGCTTTGGCGGACACATCTTTTTTGCCGAGGCTTTAGACACTTTTCTACAGGACCTGCAACGCGCCCGGCCCACCATCTTTTTCTCTGTACCCCGGTTATGGGTCAAGTTTCAACAAGGTGTGTTCGAGAAAATGCC
>CAMDAN010000014.1 GCA_945888535.1 Bordetella parapertussis | reverse complement strand
TACAGGTTAAGCGCGACGCCACCTTGCTGTGGATCAAGGCGCAAGAGGACGCAGGAATTGATGTCATTGGAGACGGCGAACAAGCGCGCCAGCATTTCGTTCATGGCTTTGTAGAACACGTTGAAGGCATTGACTTTCAAAACAAGGTCACCATGGGCATTCGAAACAACCGCTACGACGCCCAGGTTCCGCAGGTGATTTCCCCGTTGCGCTTAAAAGGGCGTGTACACGCCTTCGAGGCCCAATTGGCGCGGGCCCACACCAAGAAAAAACTTAAATTCACTTTGCCCGGCCCGATGACGATTGTCGATACCGTGGCTGACCGTTTTTATGGCGACAAAGTCAAGATGGCGATGGCTTTTGCGGAGCTACTTAACCAAGAGGCGCTGGCTCTCCAAGCTGATGGGGTGGATATCATTCAGTTTGATGAACCTGCGTTCAATGTGTACATGGACGAGGCCGCGGATTGGGGCGTCAAAGCGCTAGAACGGGCAGCGCAAGGTTTGACCTGCACCACCGCAGTCCACATTTGTTATGGCTACGGAATAGAAGCCAACAACAACTGGAAAAAAACGCTGGGCGACGAATGGCGTCAGTACGAAAAAGTATTCCCAGCGTTAGCCAAGAGCAGCATCCAACAGGTGAGTTTGGAATGTTTTCATTCGCATGTGCCTATGGAAATGATGAAATTGCTTGAAGGCAAAGACGTGATGGTCGGGGTTATTGATGTCGCCAGCGCAGAAATTGAAACGCCAGAACAAATCGCCGACACCATTGGTCGCGCTTTGCAGTTCGTACCCAAACACCGCTTGATTGCTTGTACCAACTGCGGCTTAGCACCTATGACGCGAGATGTGGCTGAGCGCAAGCTCAAGGCCTTGTCTGAAGGGGCTAGGTTGGCGAGTCAGCGCTACGCTTGATTTAGGGCGCTGAAATCTCGACCATGATTTCATTGCGTCGAAAAATAGGCAAAGTCCAGGGCGGGTCATACCTGGAAATTTGAGGCGTTCCGATCATTTTCAGTGACCGCTTACCGGCCCAAGCCACTGTTTCATCCGTCTTGCTTTGAACCCGGGCGAGGTTGTTGAACCCCGAGTAGGAATGAACCGCAAAGTATTTACTTGGGATTTCTTTCAAACGAACAGCGTTGTTTTTTGGTTTTGGGATGGTGTCCATCGTGTATTGACTAGGCATCACAAAACTAATTCGCCATTGGTTGGCGTTCTGCATGGTCATTGCAGCTGACGACGGTTCCAAAGTGACGGGCGCCGTCATTGCAATTTTGGATGATTGGGGTTCCGCTGTCACTGGCGCAGTCATCGCGATTTTTGACTTGAGCTGCGAATTTGAAGCTTGGTTATTTCCAAAAATAAAATCAGCGATTAGTCGGAAGCCTTTGCTTGATGCATCATCCATATCGCCCTCAACCAAAGTTTCAGCGATCAGCATCGGGGCGTATTGCCGAATCTCAAATGAATTTTCCGTGACCAAAACTTTGTAGGAAGGTTCTTCAGTAGCCATAGCATTTCCAATCCATAGAGCGCTAAAAGTGAATACCAATGCAACGCGTTTATATTTAAGCATGGACTGACTCCTTAAGAAATTTTGCCTGTGATTTGATGAGCTCACGCTGGGTAGACGTCAACCTGTTGAGGTTTTTAAGTTGCATCAGCATACGCGGATTTTTGGCGAGTTGGTCGGCGTGGCGGTCGAGATAATCCCAATACAAGGTGGTGAATGGGCAAGCGGTTTCGCCGGTCGATTGTGCAGGATCAAAACGACACCCTTTGCAGTGATTACTCATACGGTCAATGTATTTTCCGCTGGCAATATACGGCTTACTTGACATCAGCCCGCCATCTGCAAATTGGCTCATACCCAACGTATTGGGTAGCTCCACCCATTCCACAGCGTCCACGTAAACGCCCAAATACCACGCATGCACTTCTTTCGGTTTAACGCCAAGGAGCAAGGCATACAAGCCTGTAACCATCAGCCGCTGGATGTGGTGTGCGTAACCATGGTGAAGCGTTTGTTGAATCGCATCCCGCATACAAGCCATGTCGGTTGCGCCTGTCCAGTAAAAACTGGGGAGTGGGGCAGTGGCCTTCATTTCGTTGCGATCTACGTAGCTTGGCATCTGGCTCCAATAGATACCACGAACAAATTCTCGCCATCCTAAGATTTGCCGAATAAAGCCTTCAACGGAAGCCAGTGGTGCAAGTCCTTGTTGGTATGCCTCCGACGCAGCCGCAACCACCTCCCTTGGATTGAGGAGTTTTAAATTCATGGCGCAAGATAGATGCGAGTGATACAACCAGGCCTCGCCTTCCCACATTGCGTCCTCAAAACGCCCAAAATGAGGAAGCCGATGTTCAATGAATGCATCAAGGGCTTGTAATGCCTGCAAGCGATTCACAGGCCAGCCAAAAGAATCGATGGATCCGGGATGGCTCGCAAAACGTCGATTGACCAATTGGATGACTTCTTTCGTAATCGCGTCGGGTTCAAAGCGACTGGGTTGGGGCAATACTCCCGGCCCCTGTTTGCCAAAACTCTCGCGATTTTCAGCGTCAAAATTCCAGGCACCACCTATCGGCTTTTTCCCATCCATCAAGATGCCATTCTTCAGCCGCATTTCGCGATAAAAAAACTCTAGCCGTAGTTGTTTTCGAGATGCTGCATGTTCTGAAAAATCACGGACAGTACTAAAAAAATGGGTATCGTCGCGAATCTCTAAGTCCAGATGCATTGCGCGAGACAGTTCGCGTATTTTTTGGAGAACCCGCCAATCTCCAGGCGCAGTCATGATTAATTTTTTCGGTTTTGTGAGTTTGATGGTTTTCTCTAACTCTCCTGCCAGGGTTCCCGTGTTGTCCGCGCTGTCGATTTCACTGTAATGGACAGACCAGCCCTTGCCTTTAAGTTCTTTAGCGAAGTTACGCATCGCACTTAGAAAAAGCGTCGTACGTTGCTTTGAGGAAATGATGTGCGTGGATTCTTCGTCGACCTCCGCCATCCAAACTGCATCCTGTGCAGGATCAAATTCAACCAATGCAGAGGCCTCTTCACTCAGCTGATCGCCCAAAACGATAACGAGGTTTCGCATAGTCTTCAATCTACCTTTTTTTCCGACAAGCCTCAGAGCAGTACAAAACAGATTCCCAGTTCTTAGCCCATGCTTTTCGCCACGTCATTTCACGCCCACATTGCTTACAAGGCTTGGTGGGTAGG
This sequence comes from Bordetella parapertussis, assembly GCA_945888535.1. Classification (GTDB taxonomy): domain Bacteria; phylum Pseudomonadota; class Gammaproteobacteria; order Burkholderiales; family Burkholderiaceae_C; genus Allorhodoferax; species Allorhodoferax parapertussis_A. The sequence goes on along the minus strand of CAMDAN010000014.1, from coordinate 34,248 downwards.
TATTTTTTATTGCCTTTGAAAGAAGGATTCAAGCTGGCCTCTGGCATTTATTGCAATGGCGCATGGGCGCATGATTTCAATTGGTCTAGCGACGCAAAGGCGAGGGCGTTGGCATGGGTTGAAGCCAAAACGACAGCAGGCGCTACGCCGGCTTCAAACGCTTCGAGCCAGCGCCTAGCGCACAGGCACCAGCGGTCTCCTGGTTTCAAGCCTGAAAAGCGAAACGCTGGGCGAGGTGTCAGCAGATCGTTTCCGCGAGAAAGAGAAAAATCCAAGAACTCCTGAGTGACTATGGCGCAGATCACATGGCTGCCTTGGTCCTGCGCATCCGTTGTACAGCAACCATTGCGGTAATAGCCCGTTAGAGGGTCGTAAGAGCAAGCGATTAAGGGCGTTCCAAGAACATTAAGGTCATGGCGGCCAGATAAATTTGAACTCATACCGATCTTTCGTTGAGGTCAATACCCTCATGCTTTGCAATTTTTTCTAAGGCATTCTCAAACAAGCACCGTGCAGATCCAGAAATGGATTGCAGATAGGAATGAAGATGCGCATCTTCAGGGCTCTTATTTAAGCACTCTTGGCTGTACTCCTCAAAACTCGCCAACTGTGAAATAAGCTCTGCGACATGCCGAGGGCACTCGCAAAGAACGTTGGTAGAAATGGAGGCAACGCGGCTGAGCGTAGTTTCTGAAAATTTTCGAGCTGTAATGACGGAACCGTCTGTACCAAATTCTTGGGCGCGTGTAGGGTCAACGAATAAAACAGACTGAAGAAGATCCGCCAGTTCAGTGTCGGAGATAGGCTCACGGCGAACCACAATACCTGCCCTCTTCAATGCCTGCACCATCGCTTCAGTGGCGAAGTTGTAGACCACAATCGTCTGCTCAAAGACGTGTTTTATCTTCAATGCTTGAAGTGTGCTTTGTATCTGAGGCTGTAGAGAGTTCACCTTAACAAGCAAGACTCTGGCATCGCTAGGGATTTCAACGTTGAGCGCATCGTCTATGTTTTGAAGCACATGGCTCACCTTCAGCGGATTGTCCTGAAAAAGTTGGATAAATTTTTTGGATTCAATGCGGTTGGCCATCCCTAAGCCCACCACGGCCAAGAAGGTCGTTGGATTTTCACCCGCGGCGTTCTTTGGAGCTCTTGCTTTGGGGTGGATTGACTGGTTACTGATCCGACGCAATTGATCAACGTCAATTCCAGCGATCGCGCTAATGGCGTGGCCTTGCTGTGAAAGCTGCTTCAAAAGTAATGCCTTGGAAACGTCACTTTCATCAAATATCCTGTGATTGCCTGGCGATTTAATGGGGCTAAAAGCCTGGTACCGTTTTTCCCAAATGCGAAGAGTTGAGACGGGGATGCCGGTGGTTTGCGAGACAGCGCCAATGCGGTATGACTGCAGCGGGTGGGTGTTGATAGATATCAAAATTTTAGCTTGAGTAGGTTTTGAGTGGATATTATGCAATTAATTTTTGATTATTAGTCAAAATACCACTTTATTTCGTCAAAATACAAGTCAATTCTACTCATTAAAAGAGGTTTCCGTGATTTCCAACAAAACAATCAGCGCGATCGAGGTGAGTGTTTTCCTTGCAAAAAACGCGATCCATCGCAACATCACAACCGACGAGATGTCTTCCCATTTAGGGATCTCCGTCTCCTACCTTGAGTACATATTAAAAACGCTCAAGCTCAGCGGTATCGTTACCGCTGCGAAAGGCCCTGGCGGGGGGTACCACATTCAGGGGAAGGCTTCTGATATCAGCGTGTGGGAAGTTGCCAAAGTGTTTGAAACGACCCTTCAGTCAGCGCCCTCAGAGTCAGAAAATCCCAATCTCGCACCAAGCGCCTATGAGCTCGGGTTGCAGGCGGTTATTCGTGATGAACTAGAAGGGTCCACCTTGGCCGATTTTGTGGATGCCGAACCACAAGAGCCGTCTTTATTTGAGGAGGCCCTAGGCCGGTTTCGATTGAAACCTCTTTCAGTGCCCTTGCTTCCTAAAGCCGCAAATTCTGTCTTTCAGTGGCATATGGTGATTTGAAAATGGGATCCAAACAAGCGAAATTCGCTCACCTTTCGCCAGGCGATCTGTCTTTGATCATTCAACGTGCGTGGGAAGACAGAACCACGTTTGAAACGATCCAGTCGCAATGGGGTGTGAGTGAACCGGACGTGATTTGGTTAATGCGAAACCACCTGAAAAGCAGTTCTTTTAAAATGTGGCGCGAGCGTGTGCGTGGGCGGGTGACTAAACACAGGGCGCTGAGACATCCAGAGATGCCATACTCAGATAACAAAATTGCGGACCACCGCCGGCCTCACTGCTGAACTCCAGAACTCTAATAGATGGCGATATTTTTTGAAAGTTGGCTATGACAGATGACGAGCGGTGTTGCGGAACAGGTACTTGCATCATTGACGACTCTGGCCGCTGTTGGTGCGGGCAGCAGTGGGATGGTGAAAAAATGTGTCTCCCCGCTTTGACTTCTGCCGATGAGGATAGATACGAACCACCTCCTTCATCACCGCAAAGAGATAACACTTGACGATTCAGACAAAGCCTCAAACTCCGCCTCTTTGGGCGTGCCGATTGGGCTATGCAGGCTTGCTTCCTTTTGTTTGTCTATCCCTTGCGACTTGGTATTTTCAAGACGCGTTGCGAATTCAACTGGTCCACGCTTTGCTAACGTATGCCGCAACTATCGCAAGCTTTTTAGGCGCTATTCATTGGGTGCTGGCCATGCGCGGTTTGGAGGAGCCCGATCAATCCATGCCTTTATTTCTTTGGGGAGTGACGCCAAGCCTTTTGGCTTGGGTGGCTTCACTTATACCCTTGGGGATGGGTTTGTGGGGCTTGGCCGTTTTACTTTGGGTTTGTTATGGGGTGGACTTGCGGGTCTATCCAAGGCTCGGTGTCCAAGATTGGTTGGCCATGCGCTCTGTCTTAACCAAGGTCGCTTCGGCCTGCTGCGTGATCGGAGCGCTGGCGGTGTAGAACTTTTTTCGTGCTTCAGCACGAAAAAGTTAAGTCTCTTTATTTGCGGAGTGCAGCTGTAAAGTAGGCGTATTGCGAACAGCGGCTTTTTCTCCCGCAGTGGCAAATTTGCTGTATTTCCCAAGCATGCTGACCAGTTGTCCGTAAATACGTGGTGCACCCGCAAGGCATTCTTCTTGTTCTAAAAAGTCGGATTCGCCGGTGAAGTTTCCAATCAGGCCGCCCGCTTCGGTGACGAGTAAGGAGCCTGCTGCCACGTCCCAGGGTTGCAGGCCTAATTCAAAAAAGCCATCCGTAAAACCAGCTGCGACATAAGCAAGATCGAGCGCAGCCGAACCCGGGCGGCGAAGGCCCGCAGTTTTCTGCATGACGTCTCCCATCATGTTGAGGTACTGTGCAAAATCATCGTTCTCGCGAAAGGGAAAGCCAGTGGAGATTAGGCAACCTTTCAATTCTGTTCGCTTAGAGACGCGCAGGCGTCGGTCGTTTAAAAATGCACCACGGCCTTTGGTTGCGGTAAACAGGTCGTTACGGGTGGGGTCATAAATCACGGCTTGTTCTACTTTGCCGCGCACGGCTAAGGCAATACTGACGCAGTAAACAGGCAGGCCGTGGATAAAGTTGGTGGTTCCGTCCAGCGGGTCAATAATCCAAACGAATTCAGAATCTTGAGCACCAAATTCTTTGCCTGATTCTTCGGCCCAAATGCCGTGGCCGGGGTAGGCGGTCAACAGCGTTTCAATAATCACTTGTTCTGCAGCATGGTCTACCTCGGTAACAAAGTCATTGACCTTTTTTTGCGAGATGCGAACCGATTCAATATCAAGCGCAGCGCGGTTGATGATTGAACCCGCAGCGCGGGCGGCCTTGATGGCCACATTGATCATGGGGTGCAGATTGAGCGACATAAATTGTGGGGCTGAAGAACAAGTGACTTGCGAACTGGCGATGCAGTCGGCGCGAGGAGCTGTCTTACTCAAGGCAATGGGCCTCAAGCGACAATAGGGTTATTTTACCTGCCTCACCTCTGTCCTTTGATGCATACCCGTTTTATCTTGATCCAAACCAGCCACGCCGGCAATGTGGGTGCCGCTGCCCGCGCCATGAAAACCATGGGCTTTGATGACTTGGTCTTGGTCGCCCCGAGGTGGGCTAACGTTTTGCGACGCGAAGAAACGATTCAACGTGCCAGCGGTGCTTTGGATGTTTTAGACAAAGCCCGAATCGTGGAGACCTTAGACGAGGCGCTTGAAGGCATCGATCATTTGTGTGCCACGGCAATGACTCCCCGTGACTTTGGCCCGCCAACCCGTTGGCCGCGGGAGCACTTTGCCCAAATCCTTGCGCCACAAGCACCTAGCCCCGTGGGTGGCATGGCGTTCTTGTTTGGTTCTGAGCGCTTTGGCATGACAAACGACGACGTGTACCGCTGCCATGTTTGTCTGAGTATTCCGAGCAACCCGCAGTTTGGTTCGCTCAATATTGGGGCGGCTTTGCAAGTGATTGCTTACGAGTGGCGGTTAGCTTTAGGTGGTTTTGGGGCGCTCACTCCTACGCCATCAGGAGAATTAGCGGATGCGGCACAGGTCAGCGGTATGTTGTCGCACTTAGAGCAATCCTTGGTGGCTTTGGGATTTTTAGATCCGGATGCCCCCAAGAAATTAATGCCCCGCTTGAACCAACTCTTTAACCGGGCCGCATTAACGCAAGAAGAAATTCACATCCTGCGCGGGATCGCTAAGGCCGTTTTGCAGCAGTCAGAGCCGTCAAAACCCAAGCCAAGCAAGGCCATGGCACAGGGTTTAGACTAAGCATTATGTTTTCTCGAATCCGATCCGATATCCAATGCATTCTTGAGCGTGACCCCGCTGCTCGCACCACTTGGGAAGTCATTACCTGCTACCCCGGTTTACATGCGGTGATTTTTCACCGGATGGCGCATGCGTGTTGGACCCATGGCTTTAAATGGCTGGGTCGGTTTATTTCACACATCGCGCGTGCGCTAACTGGTATCGAAATTCACCCCGGCGCCAAAATAGGCAACCGTGTCTTTTTTGACCACGCCATGGGCGTGGTGGTGGGGGAGACGGCAGAGATTGGCGACGGATGCACCATTTACCAAGGCGTGACCTTGGGCGGCACATCGCTCTACAAAGGCGCTAAGCGGCATCCCACATTAGGGAAAAATGTGGTGGTTAGTGCCGGTGCCAAGGTGTTGGGCGGGTTTGAAGTCGGCGACGGCGCCAAGATCGGCAGCAATGCAGTAGTGATCAAACCCGTGCCCTCTGGTGCGACCGCAGTCGGAATTCCTGCCCGAATCATTGAGAGCAAAGTCGGTGAAAGTGCCGATGTCACAACGGTTGAACCCAAGTTCTCTGCCTATGGCATTACCCAAGAAGATGACCCAATCAGTCAGGCACTGCGTGGGCTCATAGACACCGCGTCAAGCCAAGACCACCAAATTGCCATGCTCTGGCAGGCCTTAGAAAAACTGTGCCAACAGCAGCAAGTCAATATGCCCGCCGATGCTGCTCGAAGCGAATGCTTTGAAGCAGATCGTCTCAACCAATTGGTTGGCAAATAGGGCGATTCACGCTACAACGATGTAACGGTGGCTTAGCGGGCAGGGCGTTGTGCGGTTTTAGGTCTAAACGCCTTGCACACGGACTCTACCGTTTCAAGATAAGGCCCACCGATCAAATCGATACAGTAGGGCACGGACGCAAACAAGCCGGCAACTTTCACTTCGCCGGATTCGTCTTTTAATCCTTCTAAGGTTTGCGCAATCGACTTGGGTTGCCCGGGAAGGTTGATGATCAAAGATTGGTGACGGATGACGGCGACTTGTCGTGAAAGAATCGCAGTCGGCACAAACTGCAGGCTGATTTGCCGCATTTGTTCTCCAAAGCCTGGCATGACTTTGTGAGCCACGGCCAAGGTGGCCTCTGGGGTGACATCACGCAAAGCAGGGCCTGTTCCCCCTGTAGTCAATACCAAGCAACAACCGGCGTCCACCAACTCGATCAAGGCGGCACTGATTTTTTCTTGCTCGTCTGGGATCAGTTTCGGGATAAATTCAATCGGGTTGGTCAGCGCACTTTCCAGCCAACTTTGCAGCGCTGGCAAACCAAGGTCTTGGTAAACACCCGAACTGGCTCGGTCGCTAATCGAAACAATACCAATTTTGATGGCATCGGCAAGGGGATCGGTGGCACTCATACATCGACTCCAGGGTCATGCGGAAGATCAGGGCTATCGTCAAGATGGTTTTCACCTAGCAACTGCGCTCGAACGATTTGAAAAATATCGCGGTAGGCTCGGCCATGGCGCACAGTGGCTCCGGGTTTCTCGGGTTTGGCATCTTTACGCGCCTGCCTAACCAGCGCCCTAAGTTGTTGGCTATCGGTACTGGGGCTGAGCGTTATCCATTGCCCAAGCGCGTCGTCTTCGTTGACTAGGCGATCGCGCCACATTTCGGCTTGGTGCAACGTCTGGGTTTCCATTGCGGACGGTGTGTGCTGCTCGATCAAGGCGGTTCGAATGCCGTCAAGCTGAGTAGCTTCGAGTTTGCGCATTAATTTGCCGATGAACTGCATTTGGCGGCGCTTACCTTCAAAATTAGTGATGCGCTTGGCCTCTGCCACCGCTTCAGTCAGTTTTTCCGGCAAGGCCAAGCGGGTCATTAATTCAACGCGAAGGGTTAACAAATCTTCGCCTAATTTTTGAAGCTCCGTACTCTCGCGTTTGAGGTCGGTTCGGGTGGCATCGTCGGTACCCTTGAGTTCGCGTTTGTATTCGAGATCGAGCTCGCTGCCTTCAGCAACAAATTGACCCTTGACGAAATAGCCTTTTTTTAATTTTCTTGACATAGCCAAGTATCATAGCCTCCGACATGAAGAAACTAAAAACCACCCCCCAATCTCTCTCTACCCAAGCTGAACCAGGTTTTGCCTACAGCCGTGCTTTTTTTGAATCTCGGGTGGATGCCAGCCTCGCGGCTGCAAAAAAATTAGGTGCTACTGACGCCGCCGCTGAAGTCTCCGAAGGCTGCGGCTTGAGCGTCTCGGTACGTAACGGTGAACTCGAAAACGTAGAACGCAATCGCGATAAATCTTTGGGTGTGACGGTCTACGTGGGCCAACGCCGAGGCAACGCCAGTACGTCTGATTTCTCAGACGCAGCCATTGCGCAAACCGTAAGCGCCGCTTTTGATATTGCCCGTTTTACGGCCGAAGATCCGTTCGCTAGCCTGCCCATGGCCAAGGACATTGCCTCTGCGAAAGACCGAAAACGAGACCTCGACTTGTTTCATCCTTGGGTTCTGACCAGCGAGGATGCCGCTGTATTGGCTTTGGAATGCGAAGCCGCTGCCTTGAGCGTGGATAAACGTATTACCAACAGCGAAGGGGCGGCCGTTTCAGCCCAGCAGTCGCACTTTTTCAGCGCCCACACCAATGGTTTTCGCGGTGGCTATGCCAGTTCACGTCACTCCTTGTCGGTCTCGCCGATCGCAGGAAAAGGGGACGATATGCAGCGCGATGCCTGGTACAGCTCCATGCGCAACGCTAAAGACTTGGCCTCGCCCCAAGCGGTTGGGCGCTACGCAGCCGAGCGGGCATTGAGCCGTTTGCGGGCCCGCAAAATTCCGACGACTGAGTGTCCCGTTTTGTTTGAATCGCCTTTGGCGGCTGGCCTTTTAGGTGCATTGGTGCAAGCGGTAAGTGGTGGCGCTTTGTACCGCAAGAGTTCTTTTTTACTCAACTCCTTAGGTAAACCTGTTTTACCCAAGCACCTTGATGTGTTTGAAGATCCGTTTGTGATGGGCGGTAAAGGCAGCTCGCCCTTTGATGACGAGGGCGTAACTGTTCGCGCCCGCCAAGTGGTGGAAGCGGGGCGCTTGCAAGGTTATTTTTTAAGCAGTTATACCGCCCGCAAACTGGGAATGCAAACCACAGGAAATGCTGGCGGATCGCACAACCTGACCATGACCTCGCGCCTAACGCGCAGCAGCGATACCTTAGATGCGATGATTCAAAAACTGGGCACAGGCCTGCTGGTGACCGAACTCATGGGCCAAGGCGTCAATTACGTGACCGGCGACTACTCTCGCGGTGCCAGCGGCTTTTGGGTTGAAAAAGGGCAGATTGCCTACCCCGTGCATGAAATCACGATTGCAGGCAATATGAAAGCCATGCTTAAAGGTATTGAAGCCGTAGGTGCCGATGCCTACAACTACGGCGCTAAAACCGTCGGCTCGATGTTGGTGAACCGAATGAAGGTAGCGGGCAGTTAAGCCAAAGCCGCTTTGACTGCGGCGGATACCAAGCCCATTTCTGCCTTGCCCGCCAGACGGGTTTTGACAACGCCCATGACTTTGCCCATGTCACCAGGGCCAGACGCATTGAGTTCGGCCACGATAGCACGAACTTCTGCTGCCACTTCTTCTGCACCCATACGCTGAGGCAGGTAAGCCTGAAGCACTTTCATCTCCGAGGCCTCTTTATCAGCGAGATCTTGGCGAGCCGCTTGCTCAAACGCGGCAATCGAGTCTTTGCGTTGCTTGATGAGTTTGTCAACGATGGCGACGACCGCTGCGTCATCTAGAACAATGCGCTCGTCGACTTCCTTTTGTTTGCAGGCAGCCAACAACAGCCGAATCGTACCCAGACGCTCACTGTCCTTGGCACGCATCGCGGTTTTCATGTCTTCAGTGATTTGGTCTTTAAGTAGCATGGTGTTGGATTCTCGAAATGGATGTTAAAAATTAAAAAAGCCCGCCAGAGCGTCCCTAGGCGAGCTTTTTGTGCCATTTAAGCGCAGCCTAAACCGCTCTCAAATTCAGAAGATTAAAACATCTTCTTGGGCAACTGCATGCTGCGAATGCGCTTGTAGTTGCGTTTTACGGCAGCTGCTTTTTTACGCTTACGAACAGCGGTGGGCTTTTCGTAGAATTCACGGGCACGCAGGTCTGTCAATAGGCCTAATTTTTCAATAGTGCGCTTGAAACGACGCAGGGCGACGTCAAACGGTTCATTCTCTTTTACACGGATCGTTGTCATTACGTAATGGTGTCCAAAATGTGCCGACGCGTTGATGATTGGAAGATCGGGCCATTCATGCGCATACAGCGAAATTCCCCGCTAAAAAGTTGATCAGGCAGCGGGGGTTTGCCAGCAAAGCCTAGGATTATAGCCTGATCAAACGGCCTGTTGGGCAGCCAAGGCTTGGGCGCACGCAAAGCCGCTGGCCCAGGCCCATTGGAAGTTGTATCCGCCCAGCCAGCCCGTGACGTCCACCACTTCACCAATGAAATACAAACCCCGCTGACTAGACTCCAAAGTCTGGCTAGACAAGGCTTTGGTGTCAATCCCGCCAGCTGTAACCTCGGCCTTTCGGTATCCCTCGGTTCCTGTGGGAATGATTTCCCAGTGGGCCATGCCTTGGGCTAAGGCCTGAAGTGCTTTATCGGAGGCTTCGGCAATGCTGCGTTCCCAGTTGTGGCCTAACTGAGGCCCTTGCGCTACCCACGCATCCGCAAGTCGCGAAGGAACAAGGGCTGCAATTTCATTGGCGATGAGCTTTCTAGAGCGAACTTTGGCATCAGCTAAAAATTCGCCCAGGTTCACTTGGGGAACCAAATTCAACTCAATGGAGGTCCCTTCTTGCCAGTAGCTTGAAATTTGCAAAACACCTGGCCCACTCAAACCTCGGTGGGTAATGAGTAAATCTTCAGAAAATGTGGTCCGGTTTTTTTTGATTCCGGTCGAAATGTGCACAGGCAGAGATAAGCCTGAGAGCGGGGCAAACGGTGCCCAAGCCGTTTCGTCAAAAGTCAGCGGAACCAAAGCAGGGCGGGTGGGTACGACCGGCAGACCAAATTGGCGGGCTATGCGGTAACCAAAATCAGTGGCCCCTATTTTTGGAATCGCCAAGCCGCCACTTGCAATCACCACTGCTTTGCTGCGTACAGCGCCTTGGTTGGTGTCAACCGTGTAAAAGAGGCCATCCGGGGCTTCATCGGTGTACCGAATCGCCTGAACGCTACAAGGCTGCCAGCGCGTAACGCCACCCGCAGCGCACTCTTGAAGCAGCATTTGAATGATGTCGTCTGCTGAGCGATCGCAAAACAATTGGCCTTTGTGCTTTTCATGAAAAGCAATGCTGTATTTTTTAACCAAATCAACAAAGTCAGTCGGGGTGTAGCGTGAAAGCGCAGAGCGGCAAAAGCGAGGGTTCTCGCTCAAAAATTGATTGGGGCTGGTTTCTAGGTTGGTAAAGTTACAGCGACCGCCGCCAGAAATACGGATCTTTTCGGCTACTTTTTCACTGTGGTCCACCACCAAGACCTTGAGGCCTTTTTGACCGGCAACACCGGCACAAAACAAGCCAGCCGCTCCAGCGCCTACCACCACCACATCAAATATTTGCATGGGTGAGAGTGTAGGGGCTTGAGCGTCTATTTGACGAGCACGACTGGTCGTTTAGACGTGGCACTGACCCTTTGGGCCACAGAGCCAAGCAGCAAGTCGCCAAAACCGGATCGCCCTTTGGCACCCAACACAATCAGATCAAATTTTCCGGCATCGCCAACCTTGATAATTTGTTCTGCGACGTGCCCGGACTTAATGACCATATCGTGGCCAATGTTGGCTTTGTCTAGCAGCGCCTGTGCGGGCTTGAGATTGCGGTCACTGATCTCTCGGAAATAGTCATCGAGCTCACCCTTGGGCGCATATTTACTGAGGTGTTTGAGCCCGGTATCGTCATGGGCTGTAATCAGCGTAATGTGCGGCTTGCTACTCAATTGCGCAGAGAGTTTCACGGCATATTTCACTGCATGAAGTGCAGCTTTCGAGCCATCAATGGCGATCAAAATTTTCATCAAATTCTCCAAATGTTGTCTGTCCAGCCTTGGTGACATTGAAGCCAAGGGCTAATGAGATGATCCAACAGTTAGCGTATTGCGGTGTTGATGTAAATCAAGCTGTGCCTTGTTTCATCGGCGTCCCAGCCATGGTTTGGGCTTGTAGGGCAAGCTGGTTGGCAAACGAGGTCAGCACCTGGCCGATGACAATGACACTGGGACTGCCAAGGTGCTCCTTGATAAGCGCTTCATGCAAATGGTCTAGGGTACAAGCGACATAGCGCTCGTTGCTTAGGCTGGCATTTTGGATGATGGCAACTGGCGTGTTTTGCGCCAATCCATGAAGTAGTTCCGCTTGGATGCGAGCAGCACCGCTGCCCCCCATGTAAATGACCAATGTCAATTTGGCTTGCGCGGCGGTTTTTGCCAATGCGCGCCAGTCGGTTCCAGTATCGCCAGGTTTGGCGTGGCCCGTTACAAAAACGACACCATGGGCGTGTTCGCGGTGTGTCAGTGACACGTTGATGGACCCCATGGCGGCGAGCCCCGAAGTGATGCCATTGACAACTTGAACGCGGATTCCTGCAGCTTGGAGTGCTTCTACTTCCTCTCCACCACGACCAAAAATAAAAGGATCGCCGCCTTTAAGGCGAACGACCTGTTCGCCGCGCTGAGCCTCACTGATCATCAGTTTTTCAATAAACGATTGGGGCGTTGAGGCGCATCCTCCGCGCTTTCCGACGTGCACGATGCGGGCATGGGGATTGGCGTGAAGCAATACTTCGTCATTAACCAAGTCATCGACCAGCAGCACGGTCGCTGCTTGGATGGACTTGACGGCTTTGAGCGTTAAAAGTTCGGGGTCACCGGGGCCCGCGCCTACCAAAGTCACAAGTCCAAGTCTAGGGTTGTTTATGTTCATAAAACTAGAGCGATCCGGCGAGTTGAACAATATGTGCGACCTGTTGGGCGATTGGCGAGGGAATAGCCTGTTTCCCTGCGAGTACATCAAGAATAAATGAAGCGGTGGTCTCTGCGTCAATGGCGCTTGGAAGCTCTGGCAGTTCTGTCAGGGTCCCCGTTTGTGGCTCCTGCAAAGTAACGGGAGCGCCTTGAATGAAGGCTTGCATTTTGGGCGTGCGCCTTGGGTCTGCCACGGATTCCCCTTCTGTTCCGCGCAGTAAAAGCGCATTGCTACCCATCAGTTCAAAAGTCGCGGCCATGGAATCCGCATATTCGGGATGGGTGTAGCTGCTCACTAAAAAGCTTTTGCCCTCGCAAGGGTTCATGAGCTTGACCAAGCTGTGGCCCGAGTTGCGAAGATTCACCACACGGCGAACATCCAGCAAGCGCTGCAAGCCTTCGCAAAGCAGTTTCGTGGGAACAAACGCGACGCTGCCTGGCGCAATGGCTTGAATAGGCGCTTGTGGTTGGAGTCCTAAAGCTGCAAAAACTTGGGCTGTAAAGACCCGCTTACTTTCGGTGGCAGTCCCGTGAACCAACACCGGCCAACCTTCGCGAGCCAATAAGAGCGCTAGCAAGGGGGTCAGCACCGGCAATTTGCGAGCGCCGTTGTAACTTGGAATAACAATGGTGGGTTTGTCGCCAGCGGGGATGCGGTTGATACGTTGCGACACGGCATCCAAAAACCCAGCCATTTCTTGCGGCGTTTCCCCTTTGACGCGCATCGCCAAACAAAACGCTCCGATCTCTAAATCGGTCACGCTGGCGTCAAGCACTTGGCCCATCAGGTCAGCCGCTTGGGCGCGGTTGAGCGAGCGAGCGCCGTCTTTGCCACGTCCAATTTCTTTGAGATAGATGCCGATGCCCATGGGTGGATTGTGTTGGACGATTAAAAACTGGGGGCTATGAGCTTATGCCAGGAAGCACAAGGGACGGGTTTTCGTCATTGCGCCAATAACGGTAGCGCCAAGCCGTGGCAAACCCCGCTTTTTTGTAAAGCCCAATGGCTTTTGCATTGTCTTCTTCTACTTGCAAATAGACCCGAGGGATGTTGCGTTGTATCGCCAACTCCGCAAAGCCCGCCAATATTCTGGCAGCCAAGCCTTGGCCCCGGGCTTGCGGCCGGGTGCGCATGCCATGGATTCCCATCCAACCATGGCCGACAGACGCCGCGCCGGATGCCAAAGCCACGCCTCCTTCGCTGATACAGCCATAAACCACACCAGGACTGCGACTCAGCAGGCGAACGCGTTGGGCGCCGTCTTCGCAGTCAAAACCTTCAGCGGTATAGACCGAAGCCCATTGCGCCGTTGGCTGGTTGCTGATCGTGGCGGGTGAGGATGTACTTACCGAACGAATCTGATGTGACTGTCCAATTTGGACTAATACGGGTCCGTGGGGCTTCAATCCCATCTCAATGAGGTTGCGCTGTACGTTGCTCAATCCTGCAACATCGGCCACTCGAAAGTTGGGCTGAAGGTGTCGAATGATGTACTGCGTATAAATAGCCTCAAGTGTTTTTCGTTCCGTATTTGCATGTTTGAGGGGAACTGCGCTCTTTGCGCGTCCTACCGAGGCGTTGTCAAAAGGCAAAAGCCAGCCTGCGAGTTCCATTCGGTTGGGCGGGCAAACAGCGTCGACCGTTGCGCGTTCGATGGATTCGACCTCAAGGTCAGAGTAAATGGCGTAGTTTGAAGGCTGCATGGTTTGAATTTTGGCGCAAGACTGGCCTAAACTTGCGGCCTGATGATGAATGATTTGAAAAACCAAGCTACCCCAAAGACGACCTTGGTTCTGGGTTTTGAGTCTTCCTGTGATGAAACCGGCGTGGCCTTGGTTGAAATGTCGCAGGGTCAGACGCCCCAACTTTTAGCCCACGCGTTACACAGTCAAATTGAAATGCACCAGGCCTATGGTGGTGTCGTTCCAGAATTGGCCAGCCGAGACCATATTCGCCGCGTATTACCGCTGACAAAGCAAGTGCTTGCGAATGGCGGGCGAAAATTGAGTCAGGTCGATGTGATTGCATTTACCCAAGGCCCTGGTCTGGCCGGGGCGTTGCTGGTGGGCGCTGGCGTGGCCTGCTCAATGGCGGCTGCGTTGAAAATCCCAGTGTTTGGGGTTCACCACCTCGAAGGCCATTTGCTTTCGCCTTTCCTAAGCGCCGATCCTCCTGAGTTCCCCTTTGTTGCGCTTTTGGTTTCAGGGGGTCACACGCAATTGATGCGGGTTGACGGTGTCGGCCACTATGTTTTGTTGGGCGAGTCTATTGATGATGCGGCAGGCGAGGCCTTTGACAAATCGGCCAAGTTAATGGGGCTGGGTTATCCCGGTGGCCCGGCCTTGGCGGCATTGGCAGAGCAGGGGGACGCCAAAGCATTTGCGCTTCCTAGGCCCCTGTTGCACAGTGGTAATTTGGATTTTTCTTTTGCAGGTTTAAAGACCGCCGTCTTGGTTCAATCTCAAAAAATGGTTGCAAGCACGCTCAGCGAAAAATCCGTTGAAAAAACACCGAATTTAGCATCGGGCGCAACCCCAGGGTTTGAAAATTTGCCGTTGAAAGAACGCGCCAATTTAGCCGCATCAACCCAAGCTGCAATCACCGATATTTTGGTTAAAAAATCGCTCACTGCTTTAAAGGAAACAGGCCTCAAGCGGTTGGTGGTAGCTGGCGGAGTCGGAGCCAATCAAAGCCTGCGATCGCAACTCAATGCGCAATGTGCGCTGCGAGGTGTGCGGGTTCACTACCCTGAATTGCACCTATGTACCGACAACGGAGCCATGATCGCGATGGCCGCTGCGATGCGCTTACAAAGCGGTTTGCAAAACGCCAACACGGACTACGCGTTTAACGTCAAACCGCGCTGGCCATTGCAATCTTTGTAACTAAGTTTGGGCTAGTTTTTAGGTTCAGTTAATTACCAACTCAGAAGCGTTATTCAAGGCAATTTTCTTCACCAAAGTTAATGTCAGAACCCCATCTATAAGCTTGGCGGTGCTGGTTGCGCTGTCAATCTCCTGGGGGAACTCGTATGCTGAGCGGTAACTGCGCGGCGCACCTTCTTTGGATTCGATCCGAACTACTGTGCCTTCAATGGCAATGCGCAACTGCTCTTTACTCACGCCAGGAACATCTAGGCTCAACGTGAACTGGGCTTCGTCTTGTGTGTAAGTGCCGTTATTGCGGTTCGCGTAAGCGACTGCTTGGTTTAAAAATTGCTCAGCGGCACGTCCTGCTTGGGCGTAGGCTGGGCGACGCAAAGGACTATTCAAAGCAGAGGTCAAAGATGCTGCCAAGGGCGATTGGGGAGAAGCAAAATACATAAAGTACTCCAAGTACACTGCGCGGCTCTCACAGCGAGCGCCGCATGTACTTGAGGTGTGCGCTGTTTGCCTTAATTCAAGCGAAATTTTCTATGTTTATTGTTCTCCCCCAGACCTTGAAATTGTTCTTTGCAGCGCTATCTATTGCGTGCCTATTTTTAATTGCAAACGCTAGCAATGCATTTGCGCAGGCATCGACTCCTCCTTTGAAATTGGCGTTGATTGAGGGCCTCAGCGGCGCTAATGCCAATGGTGGCGAAGCGGTATTTCGAAATTTGGCTTGGGCGGTAGAGCGCGTGAACGCGCGTGGCGGAGTTTCCGTTGGTCCCCAGGCAAAGCAAATGCTGGTCTTAGACCGTTACGACAGCAAAGGCCAAACGGATGACGCTTTAACCAATTTGCGTTTGGCTATTGACAGTGGTGCGCGTTTTATTTTGCAAGGAAACTCGTCTGCAACGGCTGCCGCCTTGATTGAGGCCATCAATAAACACAACGAGCGCGAACCCAGTAAGCGGGTTTTGTTTTTAAACTACTCCGCTGTGGAACCTTCGTTGACCAATGCCAATTGCAGCTTTTGGCACTTTCGCTATGACGCCCATGCAGATATGCGAATGGCAGCGCTGATGGACGTCATGCGCGAAGACAAAGCGCTTAAAAATGTGTACCTCATCGGCCAGGATTACAGTTTTGGCCAGAGCGTTTTGCGAGAGTCCAAACGGCAAATCACTGCGCAACGTCCAGACATCAAAATCGTTGGCGAAGAACTCCATCCCATGCTGCGGGTGAAAGATTTCATCCCCTACGTCACCAAAATCAAGGCCAGTGGAGCCCAAGCGGTGGTGACCGGTAACTTCAGTGCCGATCTCACGCTTCTGATCAAGGCGGCAAAAGATGTGGGTTTTGATGGCAAGTTTTATACCTTTTACGGCAACGCCTTGGGTGCGCCAGCGGCGATAGGGGACGCGGGAATCGGCAAAGTATTGGCCGTTGCCGATTGGCTGCCCAATGTGCAAACCAAAGGCAGCGAAGACTTTTACACATCCTTTCGCGCTCGATTTCCGCAACCCCAAGATGATTACGTTCATATGCGTATGCAGCTGATGGTGGAGTCGCTCGCCCAAGCCCTTGAACTTGCCGCCAAAGCCGGTAAGGTGTCAGTAACCACCGTGGACGTGGTGGCGGTTGCGAAGGCTTTGGAGCAAAGCCGGGTGACTTTAGGCGGCCAAGCCGGATTCATGCGGGAGCAGGACCACCAATTTCAGCAGCCTTTGGTGGTGGGAGTGATGGAGCGCCAAGGCGCTGGCGGCGTCAAATTCGATGTCGAAGGCTCTGGGTATGGGTTCAAAGTGATTAAAACCCTCTCTGCTTCAGCGGCAGAACAGCCAAGCACCTGCAAAATGCAGCGTTTTTGAGTCCGGGCCAGGGTTCTTTTCTGGCTATAATCCACAGGTTGTGCGAAAAGCGCAGCGCACGTTTGCAGCAGTTCCAGCCGCAATCGCAAGTCCATTGTTATTTTTTAGGAAAATTAAAATGATCGCATCCAGCATTAAAGCTGAAGTCGTAAAAGCCAACGCGCGTAGCGCAGGCGACACCGGCAGTCCAGAAGTCCAAGTGGCTTTGTTGACCGCTCGTATCAACGAACTCACCCCCCACTTCAAAACCCACGCCAAAGACCACCACGGTCGCCGTGGCTTGTTGCGTATGGTGAGCCGTCGCCGTAAGTTGTTGGACTATTTGAAAGACAAAAACGCTGAGCGCTATACCGCACTGATCGCCAAATTGGGTCTGCGTAAGTAAGCGATCGGGCAAATGATAAACGCCTGAGTTAGGTCACTAGCTCAGGCGTTTTTTACTTCGGAGACAGCAAAAGCAGTACGAAGCTGTGTCATTCCAGAGCCATTTGGCTCCCAGTTGCTCTGGAATGGCATCGTGGACTGTGACGTTGAATCCGGGCTTGGGTGAGGTGGCCTGCACCTCCCGTACTTCTCGGAGATAAACCATGACAATGTTTAAAAAAGTTAGCAAGACCTTCCAATGGGGCCACAACACCGTGACCATGGAAACCGGCGAAATCGCTCGCCAATCCACCGGAGCAGTGTTGCTCGATATGGATGGAACCGTCGTCTTGGCGACTGTGGTCGGTAAGACCGAAGGCAAAGCCGGACAAGATTTTTTCCCTTTGACTGTTGATTACCTTGAGAAAAGCTACGCCGCTGGAAAAATCCCCGGCAGCTTTTTCAAACGCGAAGGCCGTCCTAGCGAATTTGAAACGCTGACCAGTCGCCTGATTGATCGCCCGATCCGCCCGTTGTTCCCCGAGGGCTTCTTCAATGAAGTTCACGTGGTGGTACACACTGTCTCTTTGAACCCTGAAGTGGATGCAGATATCGCTGCCATGATTGCGGTGAGCGCGGCCTTGTCTATCAGCGGCATTCCGTTTAACGGCCCAATTGGCGCAGCCCGCGTGGGTTTTGTGAACGGCGAATACGTGTTGAACCCTGGCCAAACAGCCCGCAAAGATTCGATCATGGATTTGATCGTTGCAGGAACAGAGTCTGCCGTTCTCATGGTGGAGTCTGAGGCGCAGCAATTGTCTGAAGAGATCATGTTGGGCGCGGTCGTATTCGGCCATGCGCAAGGCAATATCGCTATCACCGCTATCCATGAATTGGTGCGTGACGCGGGTAAGCCGGTCTGGGACTGGAAAGCACCTGCTAAAAATGAACCTTTGATTGCAAAAGTGGGCGCATTGGCACAAGACAAGTTAGCTGCTGCCTACCAAATTCGCAACAAGCAAGCCCGGACCCAAGCCTGCCGTTCTGCCTACGCTGACGTCATGTCCGGCCTCAAGGCCGATGGCGTTGAGTTTGACGGCGTGGCAGTCGAAGGCATGTTGTTTGATATCGAAGCCAAGTTGGTTCGTAGCCAGATCTTGGCGGGCGAGCCTCGTATTGATGGCCGCGATACCCGCACCGTGCGTGCTATTGAAATCCGGAACAGCGTGTTGCCTCGTACCCACGGTTCCGCATTGTTTACCCGCGGCGAAACCCAGGCTTTGGTAGTCACTACCTTGGGTACTGAGCGTGATGCGCAGCGCATCGACGCTTTGTCGGGTGATTATGAAGATCGCTTCATGCTTCACTACAACATGCCTCCGTTTGCGACGGGTGAAACAGGCCGCGTTGGAACGCCTAAGCGCCGTGAAATCGGCCATGGTCGTTTGGCTAAGCGGGCTTTGGTTGCCGTGTTGCCTTCCAAAGAAGACTTCCCATACACCATGCGCGTGGTCTCGGAAGTCACCGAGTCCAATGGCTCTTCGTCTATGGCTTCCGTGTGCGGTGGTTGCTTGTCCTTGATGGACGCTGGCGTTCCGATGAAAGCCCACGTGGCTGGAATCGCGATGGGTCTTATTAAAGAAGACAACCGTTTCGCTGTCCTGACTGACATCTTGGGTGACGAAGATCATTTAGGCGACATGGACTTCAAAGTAGCGGGTACGACCAACGGTATTACTGCTTTGCAGATGGACATCAAAATCCAAGGCATTACCAAAGAAATCATGCAAGTGGCATTGGCACAAGCCAAGGAAGCACGCATGCATATTTTGGGCAAGATGCAAGAAGCAATGGCCGAAGCGAAGACCGAAGTCTCCACTTTTGCCCCCCGTTTGTTCACCATGAAGATCAACCCCGACAAAATTCGTGACGTGATTGGTAAAGGCGGCTCGGTGATTCGTGCGTTGACCGAAGAAACTGGAACCCAAATCAATATCGATGAAGATGGAACCATCACCATTGCATCGAGCGATCCTGCCAAAGCTGAAGAAGCCAAACGCCGTATTGAACAAATCACGGCTGAAGTCGAAATCGGCAAGACCTACGAAGGACCAATCACCAAGATTTTGGATTTCGGTGCTTTGGTGAATCTCATGCCCGGAAAAGATGGTTTGCTTCACATCAGCCAAATTGCCCATGAGCGTGTTGAGAAAGTCACCGACTATTTGTCCGAAGGCCAGATCGTCAAGGTCAAGGTCATGGAAACCGACGAAAAAGGACGTATCAAATTGTCTATGAAGGCATTGATCGAACGTCCCGCGCATGGCGGTGACCAAGGCTAATTGAAAGACAGTGGGCAGTTTGCTGCGCTTTGAATTCGACGCGCAGCAAACGCAACCGTAGTCTATGAAAGTCGTTGAAATTTCCTCCTTTGGAAGCCCAGACGTTTTGCGTTTGGGAGAGCGCCCTGTGCCCGTTGCAGGCACGGGCGAAGTTCTCATTCGCGTCTCCGCCAGTGGCATTAACCGCCCGGATGTATTGCAGCGACTGGGTCACTACCCCGCGCCTGCAGGTGCCTCGGATATTCCTGGGCTGGAGGTCGCGGGAGTGATCGAGGCGGGAGATGCCCAAGCCATGGCTGAGGCCAAGCTTTCAATCGGTGATCGCGTTTGTGCTTTGGTGGCTGGCGGCGGGTATGCGCAATGGTGTGTTGCGCCAGTCGCGCAATGTTTACCGACGCCGCACGGCCTCACAGACGCGCAAGCTGCCAGTTTGCCTGAGACTTTTTTTACCGTCTGGAGCAATGTGTTCGACCGCGGTCGTTTGAAGCAGGGTGAAACGCTGCTCATTCAAGGCGGCAGCAGTGGGATCGGAGTCACAGCGATTCAACTGGCAAAAGCCTTTGGATCAACCGTGATCGTCACAGCAGGTAGCGACAAGAAGTGCGCAGATTGTTTGGCGTTAGGTGCGGACCATGCTATCAACTACAAGACCCAAGATTTCGAAGCTGAAACTTTGCGTTTGACGCAGGGCAGGGGCGTGGATGTGGTGTTAGATATGGTTGCTGGACCCTATATCGCAAAAGAGTTGAATTGTTTGGCCGAGGATGGTCGCTTGGTGGTGATTGCCGTTCAAGGCGGGGTTCAAGCCGAGGTAAACGCCGGTTTGGTCATGCGTAAACGACTGACGATCACGGGGTCGACCTTGCGCATTCGGCCAATCGCTTTCAAGGGTGCTATTGCACAAAATTTGCTGCACCACGTTTGGCCTTTGTTTGCCTCTGGAAAGATTCGCCCCATCGTTCATGCTGTTTTACCAGCTGCAGATGCGGCGCAGGCCCATGCCATGATGGAAGCCAGCCACCACGTTGGAAAAATTGTTTTAACCTGGGATGCCTTATGAAAAAATTGATTGCAGGCAACTGGAAAATGAATGGCTTGCTTGAGTCAAACGTAGCGCTTGTGCAAGCCTTGCTGTCTCATTCTGCCGATTGGAAATGCGACGTGGCACTCTGTGTGCCCGCGCCCTATCTTTCGCAATTACAAAATTTAAGTAAAGCAAGTCCGTTGATGTTTGGTGCACAAGATGTGTCCATGCATGATTCAGGTGCTTTCACCGGAGAAGTGTCCGCTGGAATGCTCAAGGACTTCGCATGCCGTTATGCCATTGTGGGTCACTCGGAGAGGCGTCAATTCCATTTAGAAAGTGACGCTTTGGTTGCGGCCAAAGCACAAAAAGCACTGGCATCGGGCATCACGCCGATTGTTTGTGTGGGTGAGACCTTGCAGGAGCGTGAAGCTGGATTGACAGAGGAAGTCGTGAAGCGTCAACTGGCTGCAGTGATCCATCTCAACGGCCATTGCATCAGCGAGATCGTTTTAGCGTATGAGCCTGTGTGGGCGATTGGTACTGGTAAAACCGCAACGCCTGAGCAAGCGCAACACGTCCATGCCGTTTTGCGAGCCCAGTTACGCGCCGCAAGCGCCCATGCGGATCGAGTGCACATTGTTTACGGCGGTAGCATGAATGCGGCTAACGCTGCCCAGTTGCTAGCGCAACCGGATATCGATGGCGGATTGGTTGGCGGTGCGTCGCTCAAAGCGGCTGATTTTTTATCCATTATTGCGGCAGCCCATTGATTTGAGTTTGGCGCGTTTTTGTTTTTAGGAGTTGAAGATGAGTTTTGTTGTTACCCTGATTTTGACGGTTCAGATGATTTCTGCAGTGGCCATGGTGGGTTTGATTTTGGTTCAGCATGGCAAGGGTGCTGACATGGGCGCTGCCTTTGGCAGTGGCGGCTCTGGAAGCCTTTTTGGCGCAAGCGGAAGTGCTAACTTTTTATCGCGCACGACGGGCGTTTTAGCCACGGTGTTCTTTGTGTGTACCCTTGCCTTGGCGTATTTTGGTAACTTGCGCCCAGCAAGTACTGGCAGCGTTTTAGAAAATGCGGCCGCGCCTGTCACCGCGCCAGCCGCACCTGCAAGTGAAAACGCACCAGCGAGTTCTGGTGCGGCCCAAATTCCTTCGAAATAATCGGTTTCTCTCTGTTTCTCGCCCCGAGAAGTGCGGGAATCAGGGTAAACTCGTAGGCTAGTTGGAAAGCAAAATCAGCCGCAAGGCACCTCACGCAATCCAGACAACTGAGAGCCGCCGTCGTGGTGAAATTGGTAGACACGCTATCTTGAGGTGGTAGTGGCGAAAGCTGTGCGAGTTCGAGTCTCGCCGACGGCACCAATTCAAACGCACACACCTTGAAATGCAAGGTGTGTGCAAGAAACATTGATCAGTATCGCCAGATGAACCTTGATAACTATCTCCCCGTACTTTTGTTCATACTGGTTGGCGTCGCTGTTGGCGTAGTTCCACAGATCTTGGGTTACATCCTAGGCCCCAATCGCCCTGACGCAGCCAAAAACTCCCCTTACGAATGCGGATTTGAAGCCTTTGAGGACGCACGAATGAAATTCGACGTGCGTTATTACTTGGTGGCTATTTTGTTTATTTTGTTCGACTTAGAAATCGCGTTTCTCTTTCCTTGTGCGGTATCGCTTAAAGAAATTGGACCTTTGGGTTTTTGGTCGGTGATGGTTTTTCTTGGCATTCTGGTCGTAGGCTTTGTCTACGAGTGGAAAAAAGGCGCCCTAGACTGGGAGTAATGCAATGATTGAAGGTGTACTCAAAGAAGGTTTTGTCACTACGAGTTACGACTCGGTGGTGAACTGGGCCAAGACTGGCTCGATTTGGCCAATGACGTTTGGTCTGGCCTGTTGCGCGGTGGAGATGATGCACGCTGCTGCTGCGCGTTACGACTTGAGCCGCTTTGGTTCGGAAGTTTTTCGCGCTAGCCCTCGACAGTCTGATTTGATGATTGTTGCTGGAACCTTGTGTAACAAGATGGCACCAGCATTGCGAAAAGTGTATGACCAGATGTCAGAGCCTCGCTGGGTTATCAGCATGGGTTCATGCGCAAACGGCGGCGGTTATTACCACTACAGCTATTCCGTGGTCCGTGGCTGTGACCGCATTGTCCCGGTGGATGTGTACGTGCCCGGTTGCCCACCAACGGCTGAGGCGCTGGTGTATGGGATTTTGCAATTGCAGCAAAAGATCCGCCGCACTGAAACCATTGCACGGGCATAAATTCAAAATATGACAGTATTTTCTATCCATCCCGAAGACACCAAAGCCGCGGTCGCGTTGGCTTTGGGCGACAAAGTCAAACGTATCTCTGTTGACTTAGGCGAAGTACAGGTCTTGGTTGCTGCAAAGGATTACCACGCAGCAGCTGAAATTTTGCGCGATGCCCCCGGTTGCAAGTTTGAGCAATTGATGGACTTGTGCGCCGTCGATTATTCTGAGTACGGAATGGGCCAGTACGAAGGCCCGCGCTATTGCATCGTGAGCCATTTGCTGTCGATCAGCTTGAATCAGCGAGTGCGGTTAAAGGTGTTCGCCGACGACGACAGCATGCCGATGGTTGAATCGGTCAATGACATTTGGAATTCTGCAAACTGGTTTGAACGCGAGGCCTTTGATTTGTTTGGCGTGGTCTTTGAAGGCCACGAAGATTTGCGTCGAATCCTCACTGACTACGGGTTCATTGGTCATCCCTTTCGCAAAGATTTTCCGACAACGGGGCACGTTGAAATGCGCTACGACGCTGAACAGGCGCGTGTGGTGTACCAGCCTGTCACGATCGAAACACGAGAAATCACGCCGCGCATTATTCGCGAAGACCATTACGGAGGTCTGCAGTAAGCAGTTGAATGCATGGCTGAAATTAAAAACTACACCCTCAATTTTGGGCCCCAACATCCCGCAGCCCACGGTGTTTTGCGTTTGGTCTTGGAGCTCGATGGTGAGGTGATACAGCGGGCGGATCCGCACATCGGATTGCTGCACCGCGCAACCGAAAAACTGGCTGAAACCAAAACCTACATGCAAGCGCTGCCTTATATGGACCGGCTTGACTACGTGTCCATGATGTGCAATGAGCACGCTTACTGCTTGGCCATTGAAAAGTTGCTGGGGATTGAAGTTCCGGTTCGCGCTCAATACATTCGAGTGATGTTTGCTGAAATTACCCGCTTACTCAATCACCTGATGTGGCTGGGGTCGCACGGCAATGATTGCGGAAGTTCGACGATTCTGATTTACACCTTCCGTGAGCGCGAAGACCTGTTTGATATGTATGAAGCTGCCAGCGGCGCTCGTATGCATGCAGCCTATTTCCGTCCGGGTGGGGTGTACCGTGATTTGCCAGACAGCATGCCCCAATTCAAAGCCAGTCGCGTTCGCAACGCCAAAGGGGTGGCTGAACTCAATAAAAACCGCCAAGGTTCCTTGCTCGATTTCATTGACGACTTTACCCAGCGCTTCCCTGCGTGTTTAGAGGAGTACCACACCCTCTTGACGGACAACCGCATCTGGAAACAAAGAACAGTCAACATCGGCATAGTGACCCCCGAGCGCGCTCTGAATATGGGCTTTACGGGGCCCATGCTGCGTGGTTCTGGCATCGCTTGGGACTTGCGTAAAAAGCAGCCGTACGATGTTTACGACCAAATGGATTTTGATATTCCTATTGGCAAGACCGGTGATGTGTATGACCGCTACTTGGTTCGTATGGAAGAGATGAAGCAGTCCAACCGCATCATTCAACAATGCATTGCATGGCTCAGAGACAATCCGGGCCCCGTGATCACAGACAACCATAAAGTGGCTCCGCCATCGCGTGAGTCAATGAAGACCAATATGGAAGGTCTTATTCACCACTTCAAATTGTTTACCGAAGGTTTCCACGTTCCTGAAGGCGAGGCTTACGCTGCGGTTGAGCATCCTAAGGGTGAATTCGGTATTTATATCGTCAGTGACGGCGCGAACAAGCCTTACCGACTCAAAATTCGTCCCCCAGGTTTTGCCCACTTGGCAGGTCTCAACGAGATGGCCAAAGGACACATGATCGCTGATGCGGTGTCCATCATTGGCACTATGGATATTGTTTTTGGAGAGATTGATCGATGATCTCGCAATTGATGAAAACGCGCTTCGATCACGAAGTCGCAAAATTTCCTGCTGATCAAAAACAATCGGCAGTCATGGCTTGCTTGGCCATCGTTCAGCAAGAGTTGGGATGGGTCAGCTCCGAGAGCGAAAAAGGTGTCGCTGAGCACCTAAGCATGGCACCTATGGCGGTCCATGAGATCACGACCTTTTACAACATGTTCAACCAAAAGCCAGTGGGCAAGTTCAAATTGAACGTGTGCACCAATCTGCCGTGCCAATTGCGCGGTGGTGCGAAGGCCTTAGCCCATTTGGAAGAAAAGTTGGGTATCAAAGCAGGGGAGACAACTGCAGATGGACTGATCACCTTGCAACCTAGCGAATGCCAAGGTGCTTGCGCCGATGCGCCTGTTTTATTGGTTAATGACCGAACCATGTGCAGCTTTATGAGCAATGACAAGTTAGACCAATTGATTGATGGACTGAAAAAAGCGGGGTCAACCTAATGAACGTCGAGCAGTTATTAGCCCAATTTCAGGCGACGGGCCAGGAGTCTTCTTTTCACAATCGCCACATCAATCCGCAAATCATGGCGGGTTTAGACGGAAGCAATTGGGGCTTGAAGGCCTATGAAGCGCGTGGCGGCTACCAAGCCTTGCGTAAGATTTTGGGTAAAGACGGGGGCGAGGGCCTCACCCAAGATCAAGTAATCGCAACGGTCAAAGAATCTGGTTTGCGCGGGCGCGGGGGTGCAGGTTTTCCTACCGGCTTGAAGTGGAGTTTCATGCCTCGTCAGTTCCCCGGTCAAAAATACTTGGTCTGTAATTCCGATGAGGGTGAGCCCGGAACCTGTAAAGACCGAGACATCATGCAGTTCAATCCCCATTCAGTGATTGAAGGCATGGCTATCGCCGCGTATGCCATGGGCATCAACGTCGGCTACAACTACATTCATGGTGAAATTTTTCAAACCTACGAACGCTTTGAGGCAGCCTTAGAAGAAGCGCGTGCCGCAGGGTTTTTGGGTGACAACATCTTGGGCAGCAGTTTTAGCTTTCAGTTGCACGCTTCTCACGGGTTTGGTGCTTACATTTGCGGAGAAGAAACAGCGCTGCTGGAGTCTTTAGAAGGTAAAAAAGGCCAGCCTCGGTTTAAGCCACCTTTCCCAGCTAGCTTTGGTTTGTATGGCAAGCCCACAACGATCAACAACACCGAGACATTTGCAGCCGTTCCTTGGATCATCCGAAACGGCGGCGCTGAGTATTTGGCCTGCGGAAAGCCCAACAATGGCGGCACCAAAATATTCTCCGTCAGTGGTGACGTAGAGCGCCCAGGAAACTACGAAGTGCCTATGGGCACACCCTTTGCCGCGCTCTTGGAGCTCGCAGGTGGGGTACGTGCAGGCAGACAACTCAAAGCGGTGATTCCCGGCGGTTCGTCTGCGCCTGTGTTGCCTGCGTCCATCATGATGGATACCACGATGGATTACGACTCTATTGCTAAGTCGGGATCGATGTTGGGCTCGGGCGCCGTGATTGTGATGGACGACTCACGTTGCATGGTGAAGTCGCTGCAACGCTTGTCTTATTTCTACTCCCATGAATCTTGTGGACAATGCACGCCTTGCCGCGAAGGCACAGGCTGGTTGTGGCGAATGGTGGACCGGATTGAAAACGGCCAAGGTCGCGCTAGTGATATGGACTTGCTTGACAGCGTAGCGGGCAACATCATGGGGCGCACCATTTGCGCCTTGGGTGACGCTGCAGCCATGCCCGTGAAAGGCATGCTCAAGCATTTTCGGCATGAATTTGAATACCACGTTGAGCACAAGACCTGCATGGTCGGTGCTTACGTTTAATCGGTGGTCTCCCATGGTTGAAATTGAACTCGACGGCAAAAAGGTAGAAGTGCTTGAAGGCAGCATGGTGATGCATGCGGCTGAAAAAGCTGGCACCTACATCCCCCATTTTTGTTATCACAAGAAACTCAGCATCGCCGCCAATTGCCGCATGTGCTTGGTAGATGTTGAAAAAGCCCCGAAGCCGATGCCCGCCTGCGCCACCCCCGTGACGCAAGGTATGGTGGTGCATACCAAGAGCGACAAAGCCATTAAGGCGCAACAGTCGGTGATGGAGTTTTTGCTCATCAATCACCCGCTGGATTGCCCGATTTGCGACCAAGGCGGCGAATGCCAATTGCAAGATTTAGCCGTCGGTTACGGTGGCTCGAGTTCTCGCTACGAAGAAGAAAAGCGTGTGGTTGCGGTCAAGGATATCGGTCCTTTAATCAGCATGCAGGAAATGAGCCGTTGTATTCATTGCACCCGCTGCGTTCGTTTTGGTCAAGAAGTCGCTGGCATGATGGAGTTAGGCATGTCGCACCGCGGCGAGCATGCCGAGATTGAAACCTTTGTTGGGCAAACGGTTGATTCGGAACTTTCCGGAAACATGATTGATATTTGCCCTGTAGGTGCACTCACTAGCAAGCCGTTCCGATACAGCGCCAGAACGTGGGAGTTGTCCCGCCGTAAATCTATCAGCCCCCATGATTCCACCGGGTCTAACTTGATAGTCCAAGTCAAGAACAACAAGGTCATGCGCGTGGTTCCGCTTGAGAATGAAGCGGTTAACGAATGCTGGATTGCCGACAGAGACCGTTTTTCCTACGAAGCCCTCAATTCTGATGCGCGTTTAACGTCGCCCATGATCAAGCATGGCGGAAGATGGGAAACCGTCGATTGGCAGACCGCTTTGGAATACATTGCCAATGGTTTGAAGCAAATCAAAAACAACCACGGAGCAGCCTCGATTGGCGCCCTGGTCAGTCCGCACAGCACTCTAGAAGAGTTGTATCTGGCTGGCAAACTGATGCGTGGTTTGGGCAGTGAAAATATCGATTACCGTATGCGTAATGCAGACTTTACGGCTCACGAAGGGGTGCGTACTCTGGGAACCACGATCGCTAGCCTGACCACGATGCAGCGTGTACTGATTGTGGGCTCCAACCTTCGCAAAGACCATCCCCTATTTGCCCAGCGCTTGCGCCAAGCGGCGAAGTCTGGATGTGCGATCCATTCGATCGGAGCCTCTGCAAGCCAGTGGGCGATGCCAATGGCCAGCGATGCGTCCTTGCCAGCGCAACAGTGGCTGAGCGCTTTGCAAAGTGTGGCAACTGCCGTTGCTGAGCAGGCTAAGCTTGCAAGTCCCTATGCTGCAAAAGTCACGCCGCAAGCCCAAGTGATTGCAAAGTCCCTGCTTAGCGGTGAACGCAAGGCCGTTTTGTTGGGGAATGCGGCAGCCCACCATGCCCACGCTGCTGCGCTGTTGGCGGTGGCGAATTGGATTGCGAAACATACCGGTGCCACGGTGGGTTACCTTACTGAAGCTGCCAATACGGTGGGTGCGCAATTTGTAGGTGCCATGCCAGCTGCATCGGGTTTGAATGCCCAGCAAATGATCAACGGCGGTCTGAAAGCGGTTTTCCTGCTGAATACGGAGCCTGAATTTGACAGCGCCCAAGGTCATGACGCGGTCACTGCTTTGGCCAAGGCTGAGATGGTTGTCGGCATGGGGCCATTTATAGCGAATAAAGAGTGCTGCGACGTAATTTTGCCGATCGCTCCTTTCTCTGAAACACCGGGCACCTTTGTTAATGCCGAAGGCCGTGTTCAAAGTTTCCATGCGGTTGTTAAACCCCTCGGAGAAACACGTCCAGCTTGGAAAGTGTTGCGTGTCATTGCCAACACCATGAAAGTCCCTGGATTTGAATTTGAGTCCGCACAAGAAGTTCTGCAAGAAGTATTCGGCGGCGAAGTGCCTAGCCATTTACCTGCTGAGCGCTTGAGCAATGCATGCACCGCACCAACGGTTTTAGTTGCTGAGGTTTCAGAACCGTGTGTGGCGCGTATTTACCAACTCGACTCCATCGTGCGCCGTGCAAGCGCACTGCAGATGACGGCAGATGCGCGTAACGAACACAACGGACAAGAGGTATTGGCATGATCGATACCGTTTACAACTTCGGATTGCACGCATCGCCTAGCGCGTGGTGGATCACTGTCGTTTGGCCCGTCTTGTGGACTCTAATGAAAATTGTGGTGGTGGTGCTTCCACTGATGGGCGCAGTGGCCTACTTGACGCTCTGGGAGCGGAAGTTTTTAGGTTGGATGCAAGTGCGTATTGGCCCCAATCGCGTCGGCCCCTGGGGTTTGTTGCAACCCATCGCTGATGCGCTGAAGTTGCTCACCAAGGAAATCTTAGTTCCCGCTGCAGCTAACAAAGGGTTATTTTTCATTGGCCCTGTGCTGACCATCATGCCAGCGATGGCCGCTTGGGCGGTGATTCCGTTTGGCCCTGAAGTGGCCTTGGCCAATATCAATGCCGGTTTACTTTTTGTGATGGCCATTACTTCCATGGAAGTCTATGGAGTCGTCATTGCTGGTTGGGCATCGAACTCCAAGTACGCTTTTTTAGGCGCACTGCGTGCATCCGCGCAAATGGTCAGTTATGAAATTGCCATGGGCTTTTGCCTTGTCGTGGTCTTAATGATCACTGGCAGCATGAATATGACCGATATCGTATTGGCCCAAGGCAAAGGTGTCTTTGTCGATGCCGGAGTGGGTGTTCTGTCATGGAACTGGCTGCCCTTGCTGCCTATTTTTGTGGTGTATGTGATCTCTGGCATGGCTGAAACCAATCGCCATCCTTTTGATGTGGTTGAAGGCGAAGCGGAAATCGTGGCTGGACACATGGTCGAGTACTCAGGAATGTCCTACGCCATGTTCTATCTGGCGGAGTACGCCAATATGTGGCTGGTTTCTATTTTGGCTGCCATCATGTTTTTAGGGGGCTGGTTGTCTCCGGTGGCGGCCCTTGAATGGATTCCTGGTTGGATTTGGCTTGGCATCAAAACCTTTGCTGTGGTGAGCTTGTTTATTTGGGTACGCGCCACGTTTCCGCGGTTTCGCTACGACCAGATCATGCGTTTGGGCTGGAAAGTTTTCATCCCCGTGACGCTCGTTTGGCTCATTGTTATCGGTGTCTGGATGCAGACTTCCCTGAATATTTGGAAGTAAGAGAAACCCATGTCTTCAAACTCTGTTGCTTACAAGCCTTCTGCCTTTTCTTTAAAAGATTTTCTCTACAGCTTTTTGCTCGTTGAGTTGTTAAAAGGGCTGGCGCTTACTGGACGTTACGCTTTTCGTAAAAAAATCACGGTCCAATTCCCTGAAGAAAAAACCCCTTTGTCACCTCGGTTTCGGGGCCTGCATGCTTTGCGCCGTTACGAAAATGGGGAAGAGCGCTGCATTGCCTGCAAATTATGCGAAGCCGTTTGTCCAGCGATGGCAATCACGATTGAGTCAGACGTTCGCGAGGATGGCTCTCGGCGTACTTCACGCTATGACATTGATCTGACGAAATGTATTTTTTGCGGTTTTTGTGAAGAAAGCTGTCCCGTTGACTCTATTGTCGAAACCCATATTTTGGAATACCACGGCGAAAAGCGTGGAGATTTGTATTTCACCAAAGAGATGTTGCTGGCTGTAGGCGATCGGTATGAGTCCGAAATTGCTGCCAATAAACAGGCAGATGCGAAATACCGCTGAACTGTCGCAAGAAAGAGTTTGAACCATGAGTGTCACCACCGGTCTTTTCTACGTATTCTCAGCGGTCTTGCTTTTCGCTGCGTTTCGGGTTATCACGGCACGCAACCCCGTGCACGCTGCTTTGTATTTGGTGTTGACCTTTTTCCAAGCGGCGATGATTTGGATGCTTTTAGAAGCGGAGTTCCTCTCTATTACTTTGGTTTTGGTTTACGTAGGCGCTGTGATGGTGCTGTTCTTGTTTGTCGTGATGATGATGGACATTAACGTTGAAAACCTGCGCGCCGGCTTTTGGACACACTTTCCTTTGGCTGCAGTGGTCGGCGTCGTGATTGCGCTTGAAATGGCAGCCGTGTTGATGGGTGGCTTTCGGGTGGTTGAAGATCCCTCTGCCATTACTCAAGTGTCTGGTGGCCTGTCCAATACCCAGCAGTTGGGCAAACTCATTTACACGCAGTACATCTACCCCTTAGAAATTGCCGCTGCTATTTTGTTGGTCGCCATGATCGCTGCCATTGCACTGACCTTGCGTGCCCGCAAGGACAGTAAATATGTGAGCCCGGGTGATCAAGTACGTGTCAAAGCGGCAGACCGGATGATGGTTTTGAAAATGCAGGCTAGCCAAGTTTCGCCTGACCCCACGGAAGCGGCCCCTACGGAGACCAAAGTATGACCCTCACCCTTGGCCACTTCTTATCTCTGGGTGCGATGCTCTTCGCGCTTTCGGTGGTGGGTATTTTCTTAAATCGACGCAACCTCATCGTCTTGCTCATGGCCATTGAACTCATGCTCTTGGCCGTCAATACGAATTTCGTTGCCTTCTCACATTACTTGCACGACATGCACGGTCAAGTCTTCGTGTTCTTTATTCTGACGGTTGCAGCCGCTGAGTCGGCCATCGGCTTGGCCATTTTGGTCTTACTGTTTAGAAGTCGCTCCAGCATCAGCGTGGACGAACTCAATACGCTCAAGGGTTAACAACAAGATGAGTCAAACCCTCAACACTGCAACGCTTTTGGCCGTTCCTTTGGCGCCCTTGGTGGGTTCCGCCTTGGCTGGTATTTTTGGCACGCAATTTGGTGGCAATTGGATAGGTCGCAAAGTCACCCACACCTTGACTATTGCGGGCGTGCTCTTGGCTTTTGTTTTGTCCGTGATGACACTGCAAAGCGTAGTGCAAGATGGCGCACGTCTGAATGAAACGCTTTACACCTGGATGGTCGTAGGCGGGTTAAAAATGGAAATTGGATTCATGGTGGACGGATTAACCGCCATGATGATGGTCGTGGTGACCTTTGTATCGCTGATGGTCCATATTTACACCATTGGCTACATGAAAGAGGACGAAGGCTACAACCGGTTCTTTGCTTACATTTCCTTGTTCACCTTCTCTATGTTGATGCTGGTGATGAGTAATAACATGTTGCAGCTTTTCTTTGGCTGGGAAGCTGTGGGATTGGTGTCGTATTTGTTAATTGGGTTTTGGTTCAATAAACCCAGTGCCATCTTTGCGAATATGAAGGCCTTCTTGGTTAACCGCGTGGGTGACTTTGGATTTATCTTAGGCATCGGATTGATCGCAGCCTATGCAGGAACGCTCAATTACACCGAAGCTTTTGCGAAGTCGGCTGAACTCAGTGCTTTGACCCTGCCTGGCACCGACTGGATGCTTGTCACCGTGATTTGTATTTGTCTTTTTATTGGTGCCATGGGCAAGTCAGCTCAGTTTCCATTGCACGTCTGGTTGCCTGATTCGATGGAAGGTCCTACGCCTATTTCTGCGCTGATTCACGCAGCCACGATGGTGACAGCGGGCATCTTTATGGTGGCCCGGATGTCGCCGTTGTTCGAGTTGTCAGATACCGCGCTGAATTTCATTTTGGTCATTGGCGCGATCACCGCCTTGTTCATGGGCTTCCTAGGCATCATTCAAAACGACATTAAACGGGTGGTTGCTTACTCCACGTTGTCCCAACTCGGCTATATGACTGTCGCCCTCGGCGCTTCGGCATACTCGGTTGCCGTATTCCATTTAATGACGCATGCGTTCTTTAAAGCCTTATTGTTCTTGGGTGCGGGCTCGGTGATCATGGGGATGCACCACAACCAAGACATCCGCTGGATGGGCGCTGTTCGCAAATACATGCCTATTACGTGGATCACGTCTTTGCTGGGTTCTTTGGCCCTGATCGGAACGCCGTTTTTCTCAGGCTTCTACTCAAAAGACAGCATCATTGAAGCCGTCGCAGAGAGCCACTTGCCTGCGGCTGGGTTCGCTCACTTTGCTGTGCTCGCTGGCGTTTTTGTGACTGCGTTTTATTCCTTTCGGATGTACTTCTTGGTCTTTCACGGCAAAGAACGTTACGACCAAAATCCAGACAACCACCATGATACGCACCATGATTCGCATAGCCATGAAAGTGACCATTCACCCCACGAGTCCCCTTGGGTCGTTTGGGTTCCGTTGGTGCTCTTGGCGATTCCATCGGTCGTGATTGGTTTTATGACGATTGAGCCCATGCTGTATGGGGAGTTTTTCAAGGGCGCTATCGCTGTCAATGCCGAGAAGCATCCGGTGATGCAAGAGCTCGCGCATGCATTCCACGGCCCTGTGGCCATGGCAATCCATGCGTTGACCACCGCACCCTTTTGGTTGGCTTTGGCTGGTGTGGTGTCGGCTTGGTATATGTACCTAGTCAACCCTGCGGTACCGGCTGCGTTTGCCCGTGCCTTGCGACCCGTGGTCGTCTTGTTGGAAAACAAATACTTCCTTGACTGGTTCAATGAAAACATCTTGGCGCGTGGCGCACGTTTGCTAGGTACTGGACTGTGGAAGGGCGGCGACCGCGCCTTGATTGATGGCTTCCTGGTCAATGGATCTTGGCGGGTTGTCGGTTGGATTTCTAGCAAGGTGCGTCATTTGCAGTCAGGCTACCTCTACCACTACGCCTTGGTCATGATTTTGGGTATTTTTGTGCTGATGACGTACTTCGTCTGGCTCAACAAGTAAGGAATAAGAAAAATGGGAATGTTGAGCCTTGCTATTTGGACGCCCATTGCGTTTGGTCTGGTGCTACTAGCGCTTGGTCGCGATGACCAGGTCCGTGCGGTACGTTGGTTGGCCTTGGTAGGCTCGGTGATCAGCTTTTTGTTGACGCTGCCACTTTACAGCGGCTTTAAGTTGGGCACGGCTGCCATGCAGTTTGTTGAGTACCAACCCTGGATAGAACGCTTTAACGTAAACTACCACCTCGGCGTGGACGGTATCTCTTTTTGGTTTGTGTTGTTGACTGCGTTTATCAATGTGGTGGTGGTGATTGCTGGATGGGAAGTCATCACCCGCAAAGTCAACCAATACATGGCGGCCTTTCTGATTCTCTCTGGCTTGATGATTGGCGTTTTTAGTGCCTTAGACGGCTTGCTGTTTTACGTATTTTTTGAAGCCACTTTGATCCCGATGTATTTGATTATCGGCATTTGGGGTGGCCCGAACAAAATCTACGCTGCGTTTAAGTTTTTTCTGTACACCCTGTTGGGCTCCTTGCTCACTTTGGTTGCGCTCATCTATCTATACATCCAATCCAACGGAAGTTTTGATATTGCCGCGTGGCACGCACTACCATTGAGTCAATCGGCTCAAACGGGCCTGTTCTTCGCGTTTTTTGCAGCCTTTGCGGTTAAGGTGCCGATGTTCCCGGTTCATACGTGGTTGCCCGATGTGCACGTGGAGGCGCCTACGGGTGGCTCAGCCGTGTTGGCGGCGATCATGCTCAAACTTGGCGCGTATGGGTTTTTACGCTTCTCTTTGCCGATTGCTCCTGATGCTGCGCATGAGTGGGCTTGGCTCATGATTACGCTGTCCTTGATTGCCGTCGTCTATGTTGGCTTGGTGGCGCTGGTCCAACAAGACATGAAAAAACTGGTGGCCTACTCTTCGGTGGCGCATATGGGTTTTGTGACCTTAGGCTTTTTTATCTTTAATGATTTGGGTGTCTCCGGCGGCATTGTGCAAATGATTGCCCACGGTTTTGTTTCTGGTGCGATGTTCCTGTCCATCGGCGTCTTGTACGACCGCGTGCATTCTCGCGAAATTGCCAGTTACGGCGGCGTGGTCAATACCATGCCGAAGTTCGCTGCATTCTCTTTGTTCTTTGCCATGGCCAACTGCGGCTTGCCGGGAACCGCAGGCTTTGTCGGTGAGTGGATGGTGAT